>NC_006300.1:991071-1321428 GCF_000007745.1 [Mannheimia] succiniciproducens MBEL55E
TTGCCTTTGCAATGTCGGAAAGTATCTGAAAGCGACCAAAAACAAGGCGATGCAGGTATTTGGCTGCGTCGATTTTGGGAACATTTAATTCGTAACGATGAGGATTTAGCGAATCATTGGGATTATATCTATTACAATCCCGTTAAACATGGTTATGTACAATATGTGAAAGAATGGCAATTTTCTTCTTTTCATCGAGATGTTGATAAGGGAATTTATCCCAAAGATTGGAGTGGTTGCCCTGATTTAATAATCAAAGGTGAAATGTAGGGTGGGATTTATCCCACCATGAACATTATAAGCGGTGGGACAAGTCCCACCTACAATCAGGTTAGGCATAGTATCGTGCTTCCGGCGTGAGCCGTGGGCATTTATCAAACTCTTGCACTCCCCACAATTTCAGCTATCATAACGCAACTAAAATTTAATCCATCCTTTTCCCGGAACTTTATCTATGCACAAACTTAAACTTATTTTGCTTACATCAACACTTTTCGGCTTATTTGCCTGTAGCAATACACAAAAAACTCAAATCAAAACGGGTTATTTAAAAGATAACATCAGCCAAGAGGAATTATCCAACCCGACCCAGTACAAGCGTTATTATTACAGCTGTCAGAATTTTGAAACGGGCACGGAATCTTATTTATCGACTTATTTCCCGCTTTCAAGGGAGAGTCGTATGAAGGATAATTTCGGTATCTATTTTCAGTTGGATAACGGCAAAGTACAGCCTTTTGACCACATTGCTAATAAACCGCTTAATGCCCGCGCTTCTCGTTTTGAAGTGATATATCGTTCCTACCATCCGATTCAGGGCGCCTATATTGATTTAATTGCAAGTGAAAACAGTTCGGTATACTACAAAGATTATCGAGGAATGCGATCACCTTGGTTAGATTGCAAAGAAAGTTAGATAAATTCCATTGGAGCTCAGCCTCCGATTTTCTCAATCCCGCTAATCCCTTTGGTGGCCAGATTAATTTCTGCCCTGATACTAAAGGCTTTGGCCAGATTTTCTGCATTAAGCACCGCTTGAGTTTCGCCGCTGGCAATCAGGTTGCCTTGATGTAACAGAATCACTTCATCACAAAAACGATAAGCCAGATCAAGATGATGAATCACCACGACGCAGGTACGTTCTGGGGTGAGAGCTTTGAGTTGTTGCATAATGTCGATTTGATAATAGGGATCGAGCGAGGCGATGGGTTCGTCGGCCAGCAGGAGCGGGGCGTCTTTAATACGGCAGCGGGCAAGCTGGACGCGGGCTTTTTCGCCGCCGGAAAGTTGTCGGTATGGTTTTTCGAGCAAATGAGAGATAGAAAATTTCTCGGAAACTGACCGCACTTTGGTTTGCTCCGCCGTCGCTTGTAGCTGATAAGGCAGGCCCAAGGCAATCACGTCGTACACGGACAAATCCCAATGAACCCGGCTATCTTGCGCAAGATAGGCAAATTGTTGGTTTTTTTGTGCGGCGCTCATGGCGGATAATTTTTGCCCGCCAAACCAAATCTCACCGTTTGTCAGGGGTAAAATTCCCGCCATGGCTTTCAATAAGGTGGATTTCCCCGCGCCGTTGGCGCCCATAATGCCGATTAATTTGCCCGCGGGAATGCGGGTATTTATGTTATGCAGCCCATAGGGCAGAGATAAATTTTTAATTTCAATCATATCAATCCGTAGGGACAGACTTTATGTCTGTCTGTTGTGTCCATGTCCAATTGGGGACAGACATAAAGTCTGTCCCTAGGTTATTTTGCCAGCATTTTCTGCTGCGCTAACAAAATCCAAATCAAAAACGGTGCGCCGATAATGGCGGTAAGCGTGCCGATGTAGATATGTGAGAACAACGGAATATACAAAATACAAAGATCCGCAATCAGCAGCAATAAGGCGCCGAACAGTGCGCTGGTGAGATAAAGCTGCGACGGGCGTTTTTTCAACATCATCCGTGCCAGGTGCGGAGCGATTAAGCCGATAAAACCGATGGTACCGGTTTGCGGAATGGTGGCGCCGACCAATAACGCCACACCTAGGGTGGTGATAAAAAAACTGCGCTTAGGATCAACGCCCATAGTGGCGGCGGTTTCCTCGCCGAAAGTAAGCAAATCCAGATAACGGCGTTGGCTGTACAGGCAGAACAAACCCGCTAACACAATGGGTAAACACATCAGCAAGGTATCCGTTTTTGCCCATACCAGCGAACCTTGCAGCCAGCGGTACAGTTCCGCCAGCGCCCAGGGGCTTTCGGCGTTGGAAAGCAATAAGGCAATTAATGAACCGAGCAACATATTGATGGCTACGCCGCTTAAAATCATCATTGTCGAGCCGCGGTTTTTTGCCATCAGATAAACCAATAGAAAACTCAATAACGCTCCGAGCACACCGCCGCATAACAATATAGTAAAAGGAGCGGAAAAATAATAAAGAATAAAGACACTTGCCGTGGTTGCGCCGTTGGCACTGCCCAATAAACCCGGGCTTGCCAGCGGATTTTGAAAGATTCCCTGCATGGCGTTGCCGGCGAGCGCCAGGCCGGCACCGGTTAACAGGGCAAGCAGAATACGTGGCAGGCGAATCTCCCATAATACGAGGGAACGCATATCGGTTAATACGCCGTCGGGGTTGAGCAGGGCGGAAAAATCGCCGAGTCGGTGGGTGGCGGCTAGAGTGATTAATAAGGTTAATAGTATGCCTAGCAACATATTGAGTTTATTCATTTTATTGTTAAATAGCCTTATGCTCGCAGGGACAGACTTTATGTCTATCCGTTGTGTGTCCAATTGGGGACAGACATAAAGTCTGTCCCTACGAATTTTTATGTATCAGTCAGAAAAAAGTACATTCTCTTTTATGTTTTTAATTCCAACCCAATTATTTTCTTTGAAATCTAACCCTGTCAAATTTCCCCCTGCGCCTCTTTGCTAAAGAGGGGAGTTGTGCGGTTGATTATAAATCACTTTCGCGCCTTGCCATACGCCGTGATCAAAGCAATAGGTATATTTCATCGGGAGGGTAAAGTGCGGTCGGTTTTTAAAGAGTTTTTCCAATAGCGGATGGGAAAGCAGTTTCGCCTGTTCGTTGTAGCCTTGTTTATCCGTTAAGGTAATCAGCAAATTCGGTTGGCTTAGCAGCAATTTTTCCAGAGCAAAATTCTGTGTGCTGATTGCGGTTTTCAGCGGGGTTAATCCTAACAGTTGCAATAAGGTCTGATATTGGGGTAAAAAGGCGTCGACAATGCCGGTTTCCGACAAAATCAGGGTTTCAGGCAATGGTTGGTTTAGATTGAAATGCTGTGTTTTTAGCTCTGTTACTAACCGCTCCGCATATTCTTCGTTTTGCGTCAGTTTGCCCAGTCGGATAATCAGCTCAAACAACTGTTCGGGCGTTTGCGGGCTGTCGTTAATCGGGATTATTTTTACGTCGAGTTTTTTCAGATCCGCAGTCAGTTGCGGATAAAAATGTTCGTTAATCAGTACGGTTTTATCCAGATAGGGCAACAAGGCGGTTAATCGCGGTTCAATGGTCGGTTTGTCGCGGTTCGTTTTATCCGGCATCATCAGCGGATTTTTCGAATAAGGCGACATTGCCGCAATCTGATCGGGACGGGCGATTTCCATCAGCAAGCGATCGCTGCACAGGGTGAGGGATACAAATTTTTCCTCAAACTGTTCTTGCGCCCAAGCGCTTTGTGTTACAAGCAAAAGTGCGGTCAGTTTTTTTAATGTTTTGTACATTTTCATCGCAATCAGAATGAACCTTTCAAGCCCACATAAACATTACGCCCGTCCTGTCCGTAACCAAGAATATTTTCATATTTTTTATCAAACAGGTTATTGAGATTCGCATATATATTGATATTTGACGTAAGTTGATAATTAACCCCTAAATTCAGCAAGGTGTAAGAGGGCATGTTTACCGCATGCACGGCATAAGGATAAGTCTCTTCATAGTAGTTATCAATTCGCTTGCCTACATAAGCAATATTGACGTTAGAACCAAATTTTTCGGTAATTTGATAGTTTAAGCCCGCATTGGCCTGATGCTTAGGACGACGCACTAATGAATCGCCTTGACTGTCTTTGCTTCTGGTGAAGGTGTAATTGGCATAAGCGGTTAAATTATCGGTCAATTGGCCGTTATAAGCAATTTCTACGCCGCGAATTTTTGTTGTACCCTCAAGGTTGATTGAACGGTATATATAATAAACGGGATCGACTAATTCGCTACTGATAAAATTATCCACATTGCGAGCAAAATAAGTAATATCCAGACTATGATGCTTATCCGTACTTTCAATTAACAGTCCTATATCCCCGCCGCGGCTTCTTTCGGCTTTAAGCCCTTCATTGGCCGCATAAGAACCGTAATAACCGAAATATTCAATAAAGGTCGGGTTTTGAACGGCGGAAGCAAAACTTGCATGGGTTTTAAGGTTCGGCGATAAACGATAAGCGCCGGCAATTCTGCCGGTAAACGTATCATCATATTTCGAGTTGTCGGTGTAGCGGCCACTTAACGAAAGACTATGACCGTTTTCATGAAATAAGCGATATTCGGCGGCAATACTTTTTTCGTTCAGGGCTTTTTCATCCGTATAAGAAGTTGAATCATATTTCGATTTTTGGTATTCGCCCAATATACTGAATGACTGCGTGGTTGCACCGTCACGGTCAAAATTAATATCTAACTGATAATTAGTGTTTAAACGTTTTGCATCATAAGCGCTTGCCCAAAGGCTGAATGTATCGTTGTCCGTTTTCAAATGACTTGCCGATAAGCTGTGTTTGAATAATTCGTGTTCCGATCCCCAATATCCGGCTAATTTGAATAGGGTTTCACGTGTACGCATATAATCATTAAACAGCCGTTCTTCCGCAAGGCTGTTATCGTAATGAGCGGATTGTGACGAATGCTGAGCTAATAATTCTAAGCCTTTATTCGCATCGTCATAACCTAAACGGATAGATGCATTATCGCGATGAAATCCATCTTGTTCACCTGCGCCACCGGTTGTTACCTTTGTGCCGTCAAGTGCGGTGTAGTTAAAACGGTTTGAGCTGAGTGCGGAAATGCCTTTGGTTCTATGACTGTCTCCATGAAGGGCATAATAAAACCCTTTGTTATAACCGGAGATAGTCGCCGATGCGTCTCTGGTATTCCGTGAACCGGTACCTAGATCAAAATCTACATTGAACGGTTTTTCTTTATATAAACCGCTCTTGGTGGTGATATAAATCACGCCCCCCATAGCATTACTTCCCCACAAAGCCGACTGTTCGCCGCGTAATACTTCAATACGCTCAATATTACTTAAAGCCAATCCGCCAAAGTCAAAACCGTTACCGTTAATCGGGTTCATTCGTACGCCGTCAATGATTACCGTGGTGTGATTTGAATCCGCTCCCCGTAAGAATAAACTGGTTGTCGCACCGCGACCGCCATTGATACCAAATGCGACACCGGGCACGGTTTTCAACACATCACTGACATAAGCGGCATTGCGCCCGGCAAAATCTTTTTCGGTTAAAACGGTCAGCGATGAAGCGGTTTGGTCCTGATTGACGGGGATAGCATAAGCCGAATAGACTTCGATCGGTGTAAGCTCGGTTTTTATCGGTTCGACTGCAAAAGACGAGTGAATCGTGCTAAACAAAAGGGCAGAGGTGATAAGATTGAGTTTCATGGCGGATTCCTTCGCTAAAATAAAGAAAATTCTATCCAATCGGATAGAATTTTCTAGTGGGAAATTTTCATGATAAACATCAATCTTTTTCATAATTATCAGATGAAAACAACACAAAGTGCGGTCAATTTTTTCGTTTTTTTAGCTTGTTTATTTATTCTTTCCAGACCACATGGAATTCTCTGTCGTCTTCACGGTGAGAAATTAAAAATTTAGCAAAAATATCGTCCATTTCATCATTTTCATTAACTAAGCCAACCCATACTTCGGCATATTCGTCAGGATCAATTAATACGCCGATTTCTTCATCCCAATTATCGGCTGTTTCCACAAATTCGACCGCGCCGCGTTCTTCAAATTGCAGATTAAATAGCATAATGTCCGCCGGATCTAAATTCTCCGGTGCCATTTCGAGGAAAATATCATAGGCGATATCAATCGCCGCATCAGGATCTAATTTGTTAATTTGTACTGTCATGTTTTGTTCCGATTAAGAAATTTACGCCACATCATAGCTTAAATCGGGGTAAATAAAAAGTGCGGTCAATTTTCGCCGAGTTTTAAAACTTACAAAAAATAGACCGCACTTTTGCGATGAAGACTAGGGCTGTTTATAAAGGATAGATCCTATTAATAAATATTGGCTAACCCGTATTACGCATACCCGCGGCGATACCGGTAATGGTGATCATCAGCGCTTGCTCGATATCCGGATTCGGATGTTCGGGATCCGCTCGCAAACGACGCAATAATTCCACTTGCAATAAGTTTAACGGGTCGGTGTAAACGTTACGCAGTGCAATAGATTCCGCCACCCAAGGCAAATCCGACATTAATTGATCGCCTTTGCCGGAAAGCCGTAACACGGTAGCGATATCTTCGCTTAACTGTTTGCGCAGCGATTCGCCTAAATACCAAAGCTCTTTTTTCACTAAACGCTGGTCGTAATATTCGGACAGCCAGCTATCGGTTTTACTGAATACCATTTCAAGCATGCCGATTCGGGTATTGAAAAACGGCCAATGGTTGCACATTTCTTCAATCACCGCCGCTTTGCCGCTTTCCATCGCCTGACGGATTGAGGCGCCGGCACCGAGCCAGGCGGGCAGCATCAGGCGGTTTTGCATCCAGGCGAAGATCCAGGGAATGGCACGCAGGCTTTCAACGCCGCCGTTCGGATTGCGTTTTGCCGGTCGGGAACCTAAAGGCAGTTTTGCCAGTTCCTGTTCCGGTGTGGCGCTGCGGAAGTAAGGCACAAAATCTTTATCGCCGCGCACCACATTGCGATAGATTTCGCAAGAAGCGACGGCAAGTTCGTCCATTACCCGGCACCAGCTGGCTTTCGGTTCCGGCGGCGGCAGGAGGTTGGCCTCAAGAATGGCGCTGGCGTAGAGATCCAGACTTTCTGCGGCGATAGCCGGTAATCCCAGTTTGAAGCGGATCATTTCCCCTTGTTCGGTTACCCGTAAGCCGTTTTTCAGAGAACGTGGCGGTTGGGATAATAATGCGGCGTGAGCCGGTGCACCGCCACGTCCTACGGTGCCGCCGCGGCCGTGGAAGAGGGTAAGTTCGATGCCGGTTTGTTCGCAAAGTTTGACTAAAGCGTCCTGCGCCCGGTATTGCGCCCATGAGGCCGCCATCATGCCCGCATCTTTGGCGCTATCGGAATAGCCGATCATGATCATTTGGCGGTTTTTGATTACGCCGCGATACCAGCCTACGTTAAACAGTTGCGTCATCACTTCTTTAGAAGCGTCCAGGTCGTCCAATGTTTCAAATAGAGGAACTACCGGCAGATGGTATGAAATGCCCGCTTCTTTCAATAATAAATGCACCGCCAAAACATCGGAAGCGGTGCGCGCCATGGAAATGATATAGCAGGAAATAACGCCTTCCGGCTGTTTTGCAATGACTTTACAGGTGTCTAAAATTTCCCGAGTGTGTTCCGAAGGCGTCCAGTTATGGGGAATTAGCGGACGACGGGAACTTAATTCCCGGATCAGGAAGGCTTGTTTGTCATCTTCTGTCCATTGGCTGTAATCGCCTAAACCGATGTAGCGGGTAATTTCGCCGATGGCGTCGCTATGGCGGGTGCTTTCCTGACGGATATCTAAACGCAGTAATGTGACGCCGAAACAACGAACGCGGCGTAAGGTATCCAGCAATAATCCATTGGCAATAATACGCATACCGCAGGCGGTTAGGGATTGATAACAGTCATAAAGCGGTTGCCAGAGTTGTTGGTCTTCACTGATGATTTCATCTTGTTTAAACGGCGGAATGCGACCCGCAAGTATATCGTTGTAATAATCCAGCGTATTTTTTAATTTGCTGCGTAAATCCTTCACAACTACACGATAGGGTTCTAAATGATCACCGTATTTTTCTCGGAATTCCGCAGTGCATTGTGTCATTGACAACTCGTCGCAGAGTTCCTGAATATCGGTTAAAAATAAATCCGCCGCTTTCCAGCGCGCAAGTTGCAGCGCTTCCCGGGTAATTTTTGCGGTAACGAAGGGGTTGCCGTCACGGTCACCGCCCATCCAGGAAGAGAAGCGTACCGGTGTGAGGTCTACCGGCAAAGCATAATTTAAATGTTCGACGGCGGCATCGTTAAGTTTGCGGATAAAGGCGGGCAAACCTTCCCATAAACTGTTTTCGATAACGGCAAAACCCCATTTGGCTTCTTCCAGAGGTGTCGGCCGATTGGTACGGATTTCATTGGTATGCCAGGCTTCGGCGATAAGACGAAGTAATTTATACTCAATATTTTTTTGTTCTTCGGCGGTTAAATCCGTATGATCCAGCTGAGCCAGACATTTGTTGATTTCAACCTGTTTGTGCATTAATGAACGGCGGGTAACTTCCGTCGGGTGAGCGGTAAGGACGATTTCAATCAACAGTTTCTGTACGGTTTTAATGATTTCTTCCTGAGAAACATGTTGTTCTTTCAGGCGGGCGAACAGCGCAGCAGTGGAACGTTCCGCAGAAACCTTATCTTCATGGGAGCGAGACATGGTTTGATATTGTTCCGCCACATTTGTCAGGTTCAGAAACTGGCTGAAAGCGCGGGCAACCGGAATAATATTATCCGCCGAAATAGTGGAAAGGGTGTCTAATAATGCCGCCCGGGCTTTGTCATCGCCGCTACGGGAATTGCGGGACAGTACGCGGATATTTTCAATCAGTTCGAGAATATCGTCACCTTGCGCCTCCTGAATAGTTTCGCCCAAAAAGCGCCCCAGCATATTGATGTTATTACGCATCATTAAATATTCTTCTGTCATATAAGTCCTCCGAAAATAAAAATTTTTGAGGTATTTCTACCTGTAATGGGGTAGGTATAAACAAAAGTTTTGTAAAGATCAAATGATATTTTTGATAAAACGAAAAAATAACAAATTTATTGTTTTATATCTATTTTATTCAAAAAAATATGAACTTTTTTAAATATAATTTTAGTAAAATCGTGCAAGCTTAATAAATAATCAAATTAATAGCTCATACTTTAAATTTTTAGAAAAACTCGTCGCAGGTTATAAGAATTTTTGATAGAATCCCACAGAAAAACACCAATCTAACCGTTCTTGTTTTTCATTAGTCTCAATTTTCAATCTTTTTGGAAAAAATAATGGAAAATCAATCTTTTCTTCAAAATTTCTTTAAATTAAATCAACATAAAACCAGTACAAAAACAGAAATCATTGCGGGTATCACCACCTTTTTTACCATGGTTTATATTGTGTTTGTAAATCCTTCCGTGTTGGGGGATGCGGGCATGGATAAGCAAGTGGTATTTGTGACTACCTGTTTGATTGCCGGTTTTGGTACTATGGCTATGGGGTTATTCAGTAATTTGCCTATTGCGCTTGCACCCGCTATGGGCTTGAATGCATTCTTTGCTTATGTGGTTGTAGGCAAATTGGGTTATTCCTGGGAGGTCGGCATGGGGGCGATTTTCTGGGGATCCGTAGGGCTTTTAATATTAACCTTATTACAGGTTCGCTATTGGTTAATGGCATCCATTCCTCTGGCTTTGCGTGTGGGTATCGGTGCCGGTATCGGCTTTTTTATCGCCTTAATCGGTTTTAAAAATATGGGATTAGTGGTGGCGAATCCGGCAACCTTAGTGGCGTTGGGGGAACTTCACGATCCTAAAGTATTAATGGGGATCCTAGGTTTTTTCATTATTGTCGTATTGGCGGCGCGTAATATTTTCTCCGGCGTGTTAGTATCAATCGTTGTGGTTACCGCTTTAGCATTGCAATTTGATGAAAATGTGATTTATCGCGGTTTAGTTTCTATGCCGCCGAGTTTGGATGCGGTTGTGGGGAAAGTGGATATTGCCGGCGCACTGGATATCGCTCTGCTCGGAATTATTTTCTCTTTCTTATTAGTCAACCTGTTTGACTCTTCAGGTACTTTATTGGGTGTTACCGATAAAGCGGGAATTTGTGATGAAAGAGGCCGTTTCCCGAAAATGCGTCAGGCATTATATGTGGACAGTGTGAGTGCGGTGGTAGGTTCTTCAATCGGTACTTCCGCCATTAGTACCTATGTGGAAAGCGGTGCCGGCGTGTCTGTCGGCGGGCGCACAGGTTTGACTGCGGTAGTTGTTGGCGTATTATTTTTATTAACCATTTTCTTCTCGCCGCTGGCGGGGCTTGTGCCGGCTTATGCGACCGCAGGCGCATTGGTTTATGTGGGTATTTTAATGGCTTCAAGCTTAATTAAAGTGCAATGGGAAGATTTAACGGAAGCCGCTCCGGCATTTATTACCGCAGCAATGATGCCGTTTACTTATTCAATTACGGAAGGTATTGCCTTTGGTTTTATCAGTTATTGCGTAATGAAAGTGGGAACAGGCCGTTGGAAAGAAGTTAATGCGCCGGTTTGGGTGGTCTCTGTTTTATTCTTAATCAAATTTATTTGGATCGGCTAGTCTTGAGGTAATAGCATGCAAAAATTACTTTTTATTTTAAACGAATCGCCTTATGGAACGGAAAAAACCTTTAACGGGCTGCGTCATGCGGTGAACTTATTAGAGGAACACGGCAAAGAAGTCGAAGTGAAAGTATTCTGTTTTTCAGATGCCGTACTTGCCGGGTTGAGCGGTCAAAATCCGAATGACGGTCCGAATGTTCAGCAAACCTTAGAAGTGCTGGCGGGCTTAGGTGCGGAGGTGAAACTTTGTACAAGTTGTACGAAAGCGCGCGGCATTACGCAATTACCGTTAGTTAAAGGCGTTAGCTTAGGCACGTTGGATGATGTGTCGGACTGGACCTTATGGGCGGATAAAGTTATCAATTTCTAACGTTTATTTAAGGTTTGTTTATCTTTTATAAACAGAACCTAACCCATTAAAATAAAAGGACATATATTTTGCGATATATGTCTTTTTTATATGAAAAATTCTAAAAGTGCGGTCAAAAAATAGTTTTTTTTTTTTTGAGTTTTAATAAAATTTTACAATAAATACTATTTATTTAATTCCGCCACTAAGTCATCAATCGCCTGGCAGAGCAGAGCGCGATCATGACGATAAGACACATCACCGGCATTAAGGCGGCGCGCCATAATTTTCGCCCGAATTTGACCGCAGTTTTGTGCAAATTCCGGTTTGGTAATTATGCCGTCGATAATATCTTTACCAACGGCTTGGTTAATCCAGCGGATACGTTCCGCCAGACTCAGATTTGCCGCCGGGCTTAGTTCTAATCCCAGATTATCAATATAGATCTTTTTCGCCTGGCTTTGACGCAATTCGGCTTTTACTTCATCCATTAAAAGTACCGGCATAATGCTGGTGAGAAAACTGCCCGGACCCAATAAAATAATATCGGCTTGTCGCAAAGCGGCAATGGCTTCCGGCGTCGCCTCAACCTGAGGATGAAGATAAAGCGATGCCGGCGGTTCCGGTAATTTGTCGATTTCAACTTCGCCGATAACCTGCTCGCCGTTTTTAAGTGTGGCGGCTAAATCCACCGGAATATCAGACATTGGAATAATGGCGGAACGCACGCGCAGAAAATTGCGGATTAAGTCGATCGCCTCGGTGGGACGAATTTGCATATTCGCCAGAGCCGTGAGAATCAGATTGCCTAAATTATGTCCTGCAAGATCACCTGTACCTGCAAAGCGATACTCAAAAACCGCAGATGCCGTTGTCGGCACATCAATAATCTGATTCAGACAATTACGCAAGTCTCCCCAGGCAATCCCGCCTTGATGAAGACGGATGCGGCCGGTAGAGCCGCCGTTGTCGGTAGTAGTGACAATACCGGACAAATTTTCTTTCAGAAAATTAAGCGCCGACATTACACGTCCCAGACCATGTCCGCCACCAATGGCAACAATATGATTGGATTCCGTTAAATACTGATGATTAAACATCGGGGTAACTGCCATAATAATTCCTTCGAATGGGATAAATATGCACTAAAACTATTCTACATGGAGTTTTATGATTAATTAAGTAAAAAATTTGAAAGCAAAACCGATGTTCTGTTATATACATTTATATATAACTGATTTAAAAGAAATTTTATTTTTTATAACTAAATACAAGTATATTCGCGTTTTAGACTTGTATGCGCAGATTGACTCTTTTAAAATAGTTAGAAATTTTATATACCGAGCTTGTACGCCTAAGTTTTTAAATTTATTTGAAAATAAGGCGGCAATGCCAGCAATGAATTTTATTGCTCAGGGATAATGTGGGAAACGACTTATCCTCTCATCTTCAGAAAGGTATCAAATGCAATCTATTCCTATCAAAAACGTAGGAACCAATCGATTAGTCGATACGTTCCAACGCGAATACTATTATTTGCGCCTGTCCGTAACGGATGTGTGCAATTTCAAGTGTACCTATTGTTTACCTAGTGGGTATCAGCCTCCTGTGCAAAAAGAAAGTTTTTTGAGCTTGGATGAAATACGCCGTATTGTCGGTGCTTTTGCGGCAATGGGAACGGAAAAAGTGCGTTTAACCGGCGGCGAACCGACGTTACGCAAAGATTTTTTAGCTATTGTTGAAACCATCAGCGCCCTAGAAGGCATTAAAAAAGTCGCATTAACTACAAACGGCTATCGCATGGAAAAGGATGTCGAGCGATGGAAAAAAGCCGGTGTCAGCTCCATTAATGTGAGCGTGGACAGTTTGGATCCCCGTCAGTTTTACAGTATCACCGGCGAAAATAAATTTCATCAAGTAATGAAAGGCATTGAGCGGGCATTTGAAATCGGTTATGAAAAAATTAAGGTCAATTCCGTATTAATGAAAAACCTGAATGATCAAGAATTCGACCGTTTCAAAAACTGGGTTAAAGACAAACCGATCCAAATGCGCTTTATTGAGTTAATGCAAACCGGCGAAATGGATCAGTTTTTTAATCGGTATCATTTATCCGGGCAAATTCTCGCGGAAAAACTGCTGAAGGAAGGTTGGATTTTACGGCAAAAAGATCGTACCGACGGGCCGGCAAAAGTCTTCTCACATCCTGACTACCTAGGTGAAATCGGTTTAATTATGCCTTATGAAAAGAATTTCTGCGCAAGCTGTAATCGCCTGCGGGTTTCTGCAAAAGGAAAATTACATCTTTGCTTATTCGGTGAAGAAGGCGTGGATTTACGGGATCTGTTAGTGTCAGACGAGCAACAGGTAATTTTGCAATCCCGCTTATACGCCGCCTTGCAGGGTAAACGCGAACATCATTTATTGGCACAGGGAAACAGCGGAATTCGCACAAATTTAGCCAGTATCGGCGGCTGATTTCGTCTGTTTTTTTATAAAAAACACATTAATCAACTTGAGCTGGAAGCTCATCCATCCGGAATTTTATTAACAATGACAGAATTTACCCATATTAATAGTAATGGTGAAGCCAATATGGTGGATGTTTCCAATAAACGGGAAACCGTCCGTGAGGCGCGTGCGGAAGCCTTTGTGAGCATGTCCGCCGAAACTTTGGCGATGATTGTATCTGGCGAACATCATAAGGGCGACGTCTTTGCCACGGCCCGTATTGCCGGCATTCAGGCGGCAAAACGCACTTGGGAATTAATTCCGCTTTGCCATCCTTTATTGCTTTCAAAAGTTGAGGTAAAACTGACCGCACTTTTAGATACCAATCAGGTTCGCATTGAAAGTTTATGTAAATTAACGGGCAAAACGGGTGTTGAAATGGAAGCGCTGACAGCGGCAAGTGTTGCCGCCTTAACTATTTACGATATGTGCAAAGCGGTACAAAAAGATATGGTTATTTCTAATGTTCGCTTGCTCGAAAAAACCGGTGGTAAATCCGGTCATTTTAAGGTGGAATAAATGCTGAAAGTATTATTTTTCGCACAAACGAGAGAGTTGGTGGGTGTCGATCAAATTGATGTCGAAGCGGCATTTTCAACGGCTGAAGCATTACGTGCGCATTTAGCGGAAAAAGGCGGAAAATGGGCATTGGCTCTAGAAGCGGGCAAATTATTGGTTGCTATTAATCAAACTTTATCATCGCTGGACAGCTCGATTCGGGACGGCGATGAAATTGCCTTTTTTCCGCCTGTTACCGGGGGATAAAATGTCGGATATTAAAATTGCAGTGCAGGAAGCGGAATTCGATCAAAACAGCGAATATCGCTGGTTGTCACAATCCGATTCAGTGGGGGCAAGTGTCATTTTTGTAGGGAAAGTGCGTGATCTCAATTTGGGCGATGAAGTATCAAGCCTTTATTTAGAACATTACCCGGCAATGACGGAAAAAGCACTGAATGAAATTGTGGATGAAGCAAAATCCCGCTGGGATATTCAGCGGGTTGTCGTTATCCACAGAGTCGGCTTATTGCATACAGGTGATGAAATAGTACTGGTCGGCGTAAGTTCGGCTCATCGCGGCGATGCCTATCATGCCAATGAATTTATTATGGATTACCTGAAAACCAAAGCGCCGTTTTGGAAAAAAGAAAAAACGGATAAAGGCGAACGCTGGATAGAAAGCCGGGACAGCGATCAACAGGCTGCGGAAAAATGGTAACAAAAAAGTGCGGTCAAAATTTTAAGATTTTTTACCGCACTTTTAGCTACTAACATATTGAAATGAATAAAATTTGTTTTAAAATAAAAAACTATTGACAACTTAAATTAAGGATAAAAGAATAGCCATGCCATGCCATGCCATGCCATGCCATGCCTAGTCTAGGCGATAATTGCAAGCAAAATGTAATTAAATTTTCACAAATGGTGATTTTATGATCACCGAAACCCTATTCAATGCGGAAAATATCACCGCTAATTCTCCCCAGCTTGAACAGTTAAAACAACTTTTCCCCAACTGCTTTGACACAAGCGGTCATTTTTTGCTGGAAAAATTCCAAGCGGAAATTGCACAGCATACCGACATCAGCCACGAGTTTTACTCAATGAACTGGCTGGGCAAATCTTATGCGAAATTACTGCGCAATCTTCCGCCCGAAACCCTGCTTGCCGAAGATGTAGAACACAATTCAAAAGAAGAAAATGCCCATAGCCAAAACGTGTTAATCCAAGGCGATAATTTGGAAGTCTTGAAGCATTTGAAAAATGCTTATCGCAATAGCGTTAAAATGATCTATATCGATCCACCGTATAACACCGGTTCGGACGGTTTTGTGTATCAAGACGACCGCAAATTTACCCCCGAACAACTGGCAACGCTCGCCAATATCACGCCAGACGAAGCCGAACGCATTTTGAATTTCACCGATAAAGGCAGTAATTCCCACAGCGCGTGGCTGACTTTTATGTATCCGCGTTTGTATGTGGCGCGAGAGCTGTTAAAAGAAGACGGCGTGATTTTTATCAGCATTGATGATAATGAAGTGGCACAGTTGAAGTTGTTGTGTGATGAAGTGTTTGGGGAGGGGAATTTTGTTGCTAAATTACCGACTATTATGAATTTAAAGGGAAATAATGATGAGTTTGGTTTTGCAGGAACACATGAATTCACATTAGTTTATATAAAAAATAAAAATTCAGTTGAAGATTTGAATGGAATTCCACTAGAAAATGAAGATCTGGCAGAGTATTCAAAAGAAGATGAAATAGGTAAATACAAACAAGGTGCAACGTTGATGAGAACTGGTGAAGCTGGCTCAAGGAATGCTAGACCAAAAGGTTACTATCCTATTTATGTAAATACTGAATTAACAAGAATGTCATTAGAACGACAAAAAGAAGATGATTTTGAAGTTTATCCCAAAACAACAAAAGGGAAAGATATGTCATGGCGAAGATCTCCCGAAACATTATCAAAAACATTTTCAGAATTTATTATTAAAAAGACTAGTTCAGGTATTTCATTTTATAAAAAACAACGGTTAGAGGAAGACCTTGAAAAAGGAAAAAAACCTAAATCATTATTTTATAAACCACAATATAGTAGTGGAAATGGGACTACTCTTTTGGAAAGTTTGTTTGGTAAGAGAATATTTAATAACCCTAAACCAATAGAATTGTTGAAAGATTTTATTTCTATTGGTATGGGGAAAAATGATTTGATACTGGATTTTTTTGCTGGTAGTGGTTCAACCGCTCACGCCGTGATGCAACTCAACGCCGAAGACGGCGGCAACCGCCAATTTATTTTGGTGCAACTGCCCGAACAAACCGACACAAAATCCGAAGCCTATAAAGCCGGTTACAAAACGATTTTTGATATTACCAAAGCCCGCATTGAAAAAAGTGCGGTCAAAATCCGTGAAGATTTTCCTGATGCAAGCGGTGCCAAAAGTATAGACAGCGGTTTCAAAATTTACCAAACCACCGACAATTTCAATGCCGTTGCAGAGGATGAATTTAATCCAAACCAAGCACAATTGCCAAATTTAACCAGTTTGACCGAAAGCCAAATCCAAACCTTGCTCACCACTTGGCGTGTGTATGACGGTGCAAAACTTACCGAAATTGTGCAAGCGGTCGATTTGGGCGGATATATTGCATATTTGTGCGACAAACGCCTGTATTTGCTCCATGAACATTTTAACAGCCAACATCTGCTTACCTTTATTCAAAAGCTGGATAACGACACGGCATTTAATCCGAATCGTGTAATTGTGTTCGGTAATCATATAGAAAGTGCGATGCAGCAAGAGTTGAATCAAGCATTGGCAAGTTATAGCAACCGCAAAAACATCAGTTTGAGTTTGATTGTGCGCGCGTAGGGTGGGCATTCTTGCCCACCAAAAAATAATAACCATTGTAAACGGTGGGCAGGAATGCCCACCCTACAGGAAAATTATGTCTGGTTTTAATTACGAAAAAAATCTACCTCATCAGGAACAAGGTATTCAAGCGGTTTTGGGCGTGTTTGACCATGCTTCCCGCCGATTTCATCAGCCCGATGAAAATCCGCAAATTGTGTTTGGGCAAAATCAATACACTGCCAATCTGCAAAAAGTACAAAATGAAAACGGTATTGACCGCACTTTGAGTTTGAATTCGGATGGTATCAATGTGCTGGATATTTCGATGGAAACCGGCACGGGTAAAACCTACACCTACACCAAAACGATGTTTGATTTGCACCGAATGCTGGGCGTGTTCAAATTTATTGTGGTGGTTCCCACGCTTTCGATTAAAGCGGGTACGCAACAGTTTTTGCAAAGCCAATCGTTGGCGGAACATTTTGAACAGGATTTTGGCAGCGATTATCAAGGCGTTCGCCTGAAAACCTATGTAGTGGAAAGCCAAAAAGCAACTAAGGGCAAGAAAACGCATATTCAGACGGCCATCGATGCTTTTGTGAAAGCGGAAAATCGGCAGGAAATTCACGTTTTGCTAATTAACGCTGGGATGATTAACTCGCCATCGATGAGCAATGCGGGCGATGTCGCATTGAAAGATCTGTTTGATAACCCTGTGGAAGCCATTGCGGCGGTGCGTCCGTTTGTGATTGTTGATGAACCGCATAAGTTCCCGACTCGTGAAAGTGCCAAAACGTGGAAGAATATCAAACAGTTAAATCCGCAATATATTTTGCGCTATGGTGCGACCTTTAATGAGCAATATTACAACTTGATTTACCGCTTAACGGCGGTAGATGCCTTTAATGATGGTTTGGTTAAAGGCGTACGTGTGTTTCAGGAAGAAATGCAGGGCGGAATGGAGGCAAGCATCAAGCTGCTTTCGTTAGACGGCAAAGAAGCGGTGTTTGAACTGACTGAAAATGGCAAAAGCAAAAAATTTGCACTCAGCAAGGGTGATGATTTGGCACAAATTCATTCGGCAATTTTTGAGTTAAAAATTGATGCGTTGAATAAAACCACGCTGGTGTTAAGCAATGGCTTGGAGCTGAAACGTGGTGCATTATTAAATCCCTATTCTTACGCTCAAACCATGCAAGATGCGATGATGCAACGTGCGATTGCAGAGCATTTTAAGTTGGAACGTGAATTGTTGGTAGAACGTACTACCAAAATCAAACCGCTAACATTGTTTTTTATTGATGATATTAAGGGGTATCGTAGTGGCAATGAAATTAGCGGCAGTCTGAAAGAAAAATTTGAAAGCTGGGTAAAAGCGGAAGCAGAACGCCGTCTGAAAAACGAAACAAACGAATTTTATCGCGCCTATCTGCAACAAACACTGGCGGATTTGTCATTGGTGCACGGCGGTTATTTTTCTAAAGATAACAGCGAAAGTGATGACAAAATCGAGCAGGAAATCAACGAGATTTTGCACGATAAACAGGCGTTGCTGTCGCTGGATAATCCCCGCCGTTTTATTTTCTCCAAATGGACGTTGCGAGAAGGCTGGGATAATCCGAATGTATTTCAGATTTGCAAATTGCGCTCAAGCGGTAGCCAAACGTCTAAGCTGCAAGAAGTGGGACGTGGTTTACGCTTGCCTGTGAATGAGTTAATGGAGCGTGTGCGTGAACCGCAATACAAACTCAATTATTTTGTGGACAGCAGCGAAAAGGATTTTGTGGCGGAGCTGATTGGTGAGGTAAATCAACATTCATTTAGCGAAACCATTCCGCAGAAATTTGATGAAGCGCTTGAACAGAAAATTTTGCAAAAATATCCTGAAATTGAACCGCTTGATTTGATGTTTGAATTGGTAGAAAAAGGCATTATTGACCGCAAAAAGGTCTTTACCGAAAACGGTTATACCCGTTTGAAAGTTGCTTATCCGCAAGCCTTTGAGCAAACGCTGAAAAAAGACAAAATCGGTAAAGCAGGAGAAGGCAAAGACACCATCAAAATGCGGGTAGGCAAATATGAAGAACTCAAAGCTTTGTGGGAATTGATTCATCATAAAGCGATTCTGCAATACAAGATTGGTTCGGAAAATGAATTTTTAGCATTATTTACTGCTTATTTGCGTGAAAATCTCACTAAATTCAAACAGGCTGGGATTCGCACGGCGATAAATGAAACGTATATCAATAATGGCATTATGCTGAACCGCCGTAAAGAGAATCTTGAAAATGATGATTTTATCCGTTTTAACACAATGAGTTATCGTGAATTCCTCAGCGAGCTTGCCGTGAGTGCCAAAATTCAGATGAATACATTGCACCAAGCGTTTTATGCTTTGCGGGATGAGCTGAATATCAGCGAGTTTATGAATCAACAGACGATTAACCAAATTCGTGGTGGATTTAATCAATTCTTGTTGAATCATTCATTCAGTAAATTTGAATTGGGCTATCAGTTGGTCAATAACCGCATTCATCCGACTAAATTTACCGATGAAAAAGGTTGTGCCAAAGAGGTTAATAGGGCGGATTTGGGCATATTTGGCGATACGGAGAAAAGACCGTCTGAAAATTATCTATTTGATGAAATTTTCTTTGATTCGGAAATTGAGCATCAGAACATTGCGGATAATGAGATTGAGAATGTAACGGTGTTTACCAAAATTCCGAAAAATTCGATAAAGATCCCTGTTGCCGGCGGTGGCACTTATTCGCCTGATTTTGCCTATATTGTGAAAACCAAAACAGGAGAAACGCTGAATTTTGTGATTGAAGCCAAAGGCGTAGAAAGCTCGGATATTTTGCGTAAAAGTGAAGAGCGGAAAATCAAACATGCGGAAAAGCTATTCACGAAAATTGCCGAAAAGGTACAAGTGAAGTTTTTAACGCAGTTTGAAGGGGATATGGTGGCGGAGTTAATTAGGCGGAATATATAAAAAGTGCGGTAAAAATTTTAAGATTTTTTACCGCACTTTTGTCCGTAAGTTGATAGCTATTTAGAGGCTTTATCTTTCTCTAACATATAACGCTCGATTTCCGGTTTGATTTCATGATTGAACCATTTCGGGTGGTGTTTTTTCGCCCAGCGTACGGTAACCCAGCCTTCAATCATGGCGCGGATTGAGCCTTTCACCCAAAACGCCATGTAGATGTGCACCAGAATGCCGGTGAACAGCGCGAAGGCGCTGGCGGAGTGCAATAAAATCGCAATGCGCAGCGTTGTTACCGAAAAGTAGCCGGAGAAGTAGCGCCGCCACATGATAATGCCGGTTACCAACAATGTGATCATGGCAAGATTCAACGTCCAGAACAGCATTTTCTGACCGAGGTTGTATTTGCCGTTGTATGCCACACCATGTTCGTTACCTTTCAATACTTCCACGATGCCTTTCAACCAGCGGATGTCGTTCCGTTCCGGAATATTATGGCTTGCATAAATAAAGGCAAGAATAATAAACGCGATGAACATGATGATACCCGTAATCGGGTGAATGGCGCGCGCCAGTTGCGGCGTCCCCAAAATTTCATGTAACCAGGCGAAATCCGGGAAGAAAAACGCCACCCCGGTGAACATGGTCATAAAGAAGGCAATCACTAAAAACCAATGACTCACACGAGCGGGGTATTTATGGCGAACGATTTTGGTATCGTTCGTAAATTCGACTTTACTCATTATTTGCCACCTTTGTTATGATGTGATTGTTCTTCTTCCGCATCTTCCCGTTCGAAGTGGGCGCTGTGATCTTCCACATCTTCTTCATTATTCGGACCGACCCCTACATAATGGGCGATTTCGGCTAATGCCAGGCCACCCATCGCGACTGCCGCCACCGGTTTTAAGATGTCTTTCCAAAGTTTGACGGTAACGTCGATTTCCGGATCTTTCGGTAAGCCGGCATAGAGCTCCGGTCTGTCCGCGTGGTGCAACACGTACATCACATGAGTACCGCCTACGCCTTCGGGATTATAGATGCCGGCATTGTCATAGCCGCGGGATTTCAAATCCGCCACCCGGGTTTCCGCATAGTGCAGCATTTCCTCTTTGGAGCCGAAATGAATGGCGCCGGTCGGGCAGGTTTTTACGCAGGCGGGCTCTTGACCCACATTGACGCGATCCACACAGAGGGTACATTTGTATACGCGGTTGTCTTCATTACTCATTTTCGGCACATTAAACGGACAGCCGGCGATACAATAACCGCAACCGATACATTTTTCCGATTGGAAATCCACAATCCCGTTGGCGTATTGGATAATGGCGCCCGGTGCCGGACAGGCTTTTAAGCAGCCCGGTTCGGCGCAGTGCATACAGCCGTCTTTGCGGATCAGCCATTCCAGCCGGTCGTTTTCCTCCACTTCGCTGAACTTCATTACCGTCCATTGTTGGGCGTTCATGTCGCGGGGATTGTCGTAAACCCCAACGCATTGTTCCTGCGGAGCGCGGATATCGTTCCATTCGGAACAGGCGACCTGACAGGCTTTACAACCGATACAGGTGGTGACATCGATAAGTTTAGCGACTTCCACCACGTCTTTGCGGACTTGCGGCGGCGGCGTGACGCCGGAAGTGGCGGAGCGCTTGATAATGTTTTGTTCTTGTACTGCGGACATTACAGGGCCTCCGTGGTTTTTTCGATGTTAACAAGGAATGCCTTGTATTCTGGGGTAAGTGAGTTAACTTCGCCTACCGGTGGTGTCAGTGTATTTGTCACAAAGGTTTTCTTGCCTACGCCGGAAAAACCCCAGTGAATAGGGAAGCCGATGGTATGCACGGTTTGCCCGTTTACCGTTAACGGCTTAATCCGTTTGGTGACTACCGCTTTCATCTTGATGTAACCGCGTTTAGAATGCACTTTCACCACATCACCCTGTTTAATGCCTTTCTCTTGCGCCAGTTCTTCGCTGATTTCGGCAAATGCCTCGGGTTGGGTAATCATGCTTAGTTGCACTTGTGCCGTCCAGGCATGGAAATGTTCCGTCAAACTATAAGTAGTACCTACATAAGGGAATTCGTTTGATGTACCGAAATTAGGTTTATCATTTTCCATTACACGCGCCACCGGGCTGGAAATCACATTCGGGTGCAACGGATTGGTGCCGATTGGTGTTTCCATCGGCTCATAGTGTTCCGGGAACGGGCCGTCGGCCAGGCGATTTAAACAGAATAAACCGCCTAATCCGTCATTTTGCATAATAAACGGCATTATCTCGGAATTTGGCGGTGCCGTGCCGAAGTCGGCTATATCAATATAATTCCAGTTTTTGCCGTTCCATTTCACCAATTGGCGTTTCGGATCCCATGGTTTACCGGTTAAATCCGCAGAGGCGCGGTTATAAACAATGCGGCGATTCGCCGGCCATGCAAACGCCCAACCCAAGGTATTACCTAAGCCGGACGGATCGCTGTTATCGCGGTTATCCATTTGGTTGCCTTTTTCCGTCCATTGCCCCGTATAAATCCAGGCGGAACAAGCGGTTGTGCCGTCATCACGTAATTGTCCGAAGTTAGACAATAATTCGCCTTTTTTCGCAATTAAATTGCCTGCGGTGTCATATAAATCGGCTAACGCATAACCGTTGTTTTGTTTGGCTAATTCCTCTGCTTTCGGCTCCAGCGGATTAACATAATCCCATGCGGTTGCTTTGAGCGGCTCTAAACCGCGTCCGCCTTCTTTTTCATACATTTCAAGTATGGCTTCGCGGATTTCCGCCAAAATATCTACGTCCGGTTTCGCTTCCGCCGGCGGTTCGGCTGCTTTATAGTGCCATTGCAACCAACGGCCGGAGTTGGCGATAGAACCGTCTTCTTCCGCGAAACAGACCGTCGGCAAGCGGAATACTTCGGTTTGAATCTCGGCAGGGTTTACATCATTATATTCGCCGTGATTTTGCCAGAAGTTACTGGTAGTGGTTTCGGTAGGGTCGAATACTACACAGTATTTCAGCTTGCTTAACGCACTGACCACTTTGTTTTTATTCGGCAACGAAGAAACCGGATTGAAGCCCTGGCACAGAAAACCGTTAATTTGCCCTTCGTTCATCATTTCGATCATTTTTAATTGATCATAAACCTGATCATATTTAGGCAAATAGTGGAAACCCCATTCGTTTTCGGCGGTCGCGTTATCGCCATAGAAAGATTTCAGCAAGCTCACCACGAATTTAGGCGTGTTTTGCAGGAAGTTAGTTTGGCCTTGTACTAAGGTTTTTGGCGTAACACGTTCCAAATATTTTTCAAGACTAACATCTTTTTCATTTGGTAACTGCAAATAACCGGGTAAACCCACCGGGGTCAAGCCCATGTCACTGGCACCCTGCACGTTCGAGTGTCCGCGCAAGGCATTTACGCCGCCGCCCGCCATACCGATGTTACCTAAAAGTAACTGGATCATCGCCATGGCACGGATATTTTGCGCACCTACGGTATGTTGTGTCCAACCTAGAGCATATAGGAAGGTGGCGGTTTTATTAGGTGAGGCGGTTTCGGCGAGGGTTTCGCAGAATTGATTAAACGTCGCCTGTTTTACGCCGGTGATATTTTCAACGGTTTCCGCCGTATAGCGTTCGACGTGTTTTTTTAACAAATTCAGCACGCAATGCGGATGTTGCATGGTTAAATCACGCAACGGCTGGCCGCTTTCATCCGTTGCATATGCCCAGGAAGTGCGGTCGTATTGCGCGGTACTTTCATCAAATCCGGAAAATAATCCGTCGTTAAACTCGAAATCATCAGCTACGATCAACGCCGCGTTGGTGTAATGTTTTACATATTCGTGTTGAATAGCGTCATGTTCGAGTAAATAACGGATAACCCCCAGCAGGAAGGCAATATCCGAGCCGGCACGAATTTGGGCAAAGAAATCCGAAACCGCGGCGGTACGATTAAAGCGCGGATCGACAACCATCAGTTTCGCTCCGTTTTTCTTGGCCTCAATTACCCATTTAAAGCCGACCGGATGCGCTTCCGCAGTGTTGGCGCCCATCACGATTACCAGATTGGCATTTTTTATATCGACCCAATGATTAGTCATCGCACCGCGACCAAACGTCGCCGCCAGCGCAGGAACGGTAGGGCCGTGACAGGTCGCCGCCTGGTTATTAATTGTGACCATACCGAGCGAACGAGCCCAACGGTGGGTTAAAATACCGGTTTCGTTACTGGTGGCGGAAGAGCAGAACATCGTCGTGGTTAGCCAACGGTTAACCGTTGTATCCTGTGCATTTTTTTCTTCAAAATACGCATCACGATCTTCTTTCATTAATTTGGCAATGCGATGAATCGCATCCTCCCAGGATAAACGCACCCATTTGTCGGAACCCGGTGCGCGATATTCGGGATATTTGAGACGGTTCGGACTATTCACGAAATCGAGAACCCCCGCACCTTTAGGACAGAGTGAACCGCGGCTGACCGGATGGTCCGGATCACCCTCCACATGAAATAATTTACCTCGTGCATTTTTTGCACCATCACCAAGGCTGTACATCAACATACCACAGCCTACAGCACAATATGTGCAGTTGTTACGGGCTACTTTTGCATGAATAAGTTTATATTCACGCGGAGCTGCTAACGCTTGGGTCGGCATAAAGCCGAGCATTGCAGCAGACGAACTCGCCATACCACCTGCACAGATCTTAAAGAACTTACGTCTAGAGACCTGCATAATCACTCCTAATAAATGTGTCGCAAACACACAAATGTATCCAAATTGTAAACTTTATGTTAATTGCCATAAAGTAAAGCTATTATTCTTCTTTAAAGAGAAGAAAACATCCCTAATTTACGTTAAATAAAAATTATCTTGTATTTTATTGATCTAGATTAAAAAATTTATTGCTATTTAGGAATAAATCTTATTTGGAGACTTTAGAGAAGAGTTAAATAGGGGCGAATCCGGCACTAAAAAGTGCGGTCAAAAATTTCAAAATTTTAACCGCACTTTGAAAAATAAAATTTATAGAATTAAAGTACTTTTACAATGCTTTCGGCAAGGTAACGGATATTGGCTTCAGTGATTCCCGCCACATTGATTCTGCCGGAACGAACGGCGTAAATAGCGAATTCTTCTTTCAAACGGTCAACCTGTTCGGCGGTTAATCCGCTGAATGAGAACATTCCTTTTTGATCAATGATGTAGCTGAAATCTTCCTGTGCACCGAATTCTTTAAGTAATTCAACCAGTTGCTTACGCATTTGTTTGATGCGATCACGCATACTCGTTAATTCGTCTTCCCATTCTTTGCGCAGTTCCGGATTTGCCAATACGGTTGCAACGGTACGGGCGCCATGAGCGGACGGGTTAGAATACAGCGTACGGATAATTGATTTTATCTGTGTTAAAGCTACCGCCGCCACATCCGCATTATCCGCAACTAATGTAAAGGCACCGACACGTTCGCTGTATAAACCGAAATTTTTAGAGAACGAGCTGGCAACTAATAATTCGCGATGGGTTTCTGCGAAAGTACGTAAACCGACGGCATCTTCTTCCAAACCGTTTGCCAGACCTTGGTAAGCAAAGTCGAATAGCGGCAACCAGCCGTTTTTCGCTGACATCTCGGCTAATGCTTTCCATTGTTCCGGTGTCGGGTCAATACCGGTCGGGTTGTGACAGCAGCCGTGCAATAACACCACATCCCCCGGGTTGGCATTGTTTAAATCAGCCAGTAAATTATCCCAGTCTAAGGCTTTAGTTTCAGGGTTGTACCAACGATATTCGCGAATAGTTACGCCGACGGCATTAAAAATCGCATTATGATTCGGCCAGGTCGGTTTGCTGATCCATACGTTTTGTGCTTTAGTTTGGCGACGCACAAATTCTGCGGCAATACGCAATGCGCCGGTTCCGCCTAAGGTTTGCACCGTGCAGGCTCGGTTTGATGCGATAATTTCCGAATCTTTACCGAATAACAATTCTTTTGCATAAGCGTTATATTCCGCAACACCCTCTATAGGCAGGTAGTTTTTATCTTTTTCGTTTTCAAATAACTGGCCTTCCGCTTTTTTTACTGCAGTCATAATAGGCGTTACACCGTCCGCATCTTTATAAACGCCAATACCTAAATTGATTTTATTTTCTCTGGTTTCCGCTTTGAAGGCTTCACCTAAACCTAAAATCGGGTCGGCAGGTGCCGGAGTGATATTTTTAAACATAGGGCTTTCCTTAGAAATGTTGTGCTTTGATATGAGTTTTTCTTTTATACTCACAAGGATTGTAATTTGCAAGCCTTGTTTTAAAAAATTTTATGTTTAAGTCAATTTTTTAGACAATATATTAAAAAATCGTTCAAAAATTGAATTATTTTAATTTATTTATTGCCCAATTTAAACCGGATTGATAATCGTTCGGCAGTTCGCCGGCTAATTTTTCAAGCTGTGTGATAATCACGTTTTTATCCGGATGAGAAATATTGATATGACCGACTTTCCGCCCTGTGCGAACTTCCTTGCCGTACCAGTGGAGCTGGCTGAACGGCGTATCAAGCCATAATTTATTATGATCCGTACCGATTAAATTAACCATTACACTTGGGGCAAAGGTGGTTAATTTGGGCGTAGGCAAATCTAACAGTGCGCGTAAATGTAATTCAAACTGGCTTACGGAGCAACCCAGTTGGGTCCAGTGACCGCTGTTATGAACACGGGGCGCCAGTTCATTAATCAACAGTTTGTCGCCCACCACAAAACATTCCATAGCCATAACGCCTACATAATCCAGTTTTGCCATTATTTTGCTTAACATGGCTTCCGCCTGAACCTGTTGCCGAGCTTGTTGAGGGAATGTTTCATCAGTTACACTGTAACGCAAGATGCCGTCTTGTTGAAGATTATGGGTTACGGGATAAAAACGGGTGTCGCCGTTTCTGAAACGGGCGCCGACCAGAGAAATTTCATAATCGAAGGGAATGAATTTTTCGGCAATAACCTCATTGAGCAACTCATCAGTGATTAGCGTTTTATTTTCTTCCGTAATAATCCATTGACCGCGCCCGTCATAACCGCCCATACGGCGTTTAACCACCACTTTTTCACCTACGTTTGTGAAAATATCCGCCCATTGTTGGTGGTTTTCGACCAAACACCATGGTGAGGTCGGTAATGCCAGTTCGTCCAGTAAAGATTTTTGGGTTAAACGATCCGCAGTTTTAACAAATACGTTTTTATTCACAAATTTATGATGATTGCCCAGCATGGTTGTAAGCGGGGTTTCTTCCCAGCGCTCAATTTCAGCGGTGATAATGCTGTCTTTCGGTAAATCGAAAACGGACGCATTAAACGCAAGCGGTTGAACGTTAATATCTAAAGGAGCGCCGGCATAGCGAAGCATACGTCCTAATTGACCGTTTCCAAGTACGTAAACGGTCGGATATAAAGCACTTTTTTGCATGATAAAAAACCTAAAAAAATGACCGCACTTTTCCGTCTTTGAAAAAGTGCGGTCAAAAAAGCATTAATTTCGTGGATCCGGATTGTTTAACACCGCATTGGTTTGCTGTTCGCGGAATTTTTGCAGACGAGCGGACAATTCACTGTCCCATGCGGCTAAAATCTGCGCCGCAAGTAAGCCTGCATTGGCAGCGCCGGCAGGACCGATAGCTAATGTCCCTACGGGAATCCCTTTCGGCATTTGCACGATAGAATAGAGACTGTCAACACCGCTTAACATTGAGCTTTTAACCGGCACGCCTAAAACAGGTACTAAGGTTTTAGCCGCAATCATGCCCGGTAAATGGGCGGCGCCGCCTGCACCGGCAATAATCACTTTATATCCTTTAGCTTGCGCATTTTCGGCAAAGCTGAAAAGTTTATCCGGCGTGCGATGTGCGGAAACAATTTCAACATGATAAGGCACATTGAGTTGATCAAGCATACCAGTCGCTTCCTGCATGGTCGACCAATCGCTTTTCGAACCCATAACAATTGCAATTTGAGCATGAGTATTTGACATAAATCAGGATTTCCATATAAAAAACAGAGAATAATAACGGCGCTAGAATAGCATATCGCACCCATTTCAGGCAAACGTTTGCGATAGGTTTTTGCTGAAAATAATTAACAGATTGAACTGCTGAACTTCAGCACAAAAAATCGAAAAAACCTTTGCAAGTTCGGTCGGAAAATTATACCCTAACTAGCGCTTGTGAACCTTTCAAAAATATTTGCGTTGTCGCTACAAATCACCTCGTCCGCAAATATTTTTGAAACGTCCATAAGCCCTACATTTTAGCTCAAAATAAATGGATATAATTTTATGCACGCTAAAGCAAAATATAGAAAAGATTACAAAAAACCTGACTTTACGGTCACAGATATTCATCTGGACTTTCAATTAGATCCTCAAAAAACCGTCGTTACCGCCCATAGCCAATATCAACGCTTAAATCCGGCTGCGACGGTATTACGTCTGGACGGACATAGTTTCCAATTTGCTTCGATTAAGGTTAACGGTAAAGATTTTGCCACCTATCAGCAGGACGGCGAGAGCTTAACCCTTGATTTGAGCGACATTGATGCCGAACGCTTTGAACTTGAAGTAATCACTCGTTTAGTGCCGGCAAAAAATACTTCATTGCAAGGTCTGTATCAATCCGGCGAAGGAATTTGTACCCAATGTGAAGCGGAGGGGTTCCGACAAATTACTTATATGCTGGATCGTCCCGACGTATTGGCGCGCTATACCACAAAAATTACGGCGGATAAAAGCAAGTATCCTTATCTTTTATCAAACGGTAATCGCATTGCAGGCGGGGATTTGGAAGACGGTCGTCATTGGGTTGAATGGAATGACCCGTTCCCGAAACCAAGTTATCTGTTTGCGTTGGTTGCAGGGGATTTTGATTTATTGGAAGACAGTTTTACAACCAAAAGCGGTAGAGAAGTAAAACTGGAACTTTTTGTTGACCGAGGTAATCTTAACCGGGCATCCTGGGCTATGGAAAGCCTGAAAAAAGCCATGAAATGGGATGAAGAACGCTTTGATTTAGAATACGATCTTGATATTTACATGATTGTCGCCGTTGATTTCTTCAATATGGGCGCAATGGAAAATAAAGGTCTGAACGTTTTCAATAGCAAATATGTGTTAGCCAACCCGGAAACCGCGACGGATGAAGATTATCTGAATATCGAATCGGTGATCGGACATGAATATTTTCATAACTGGACCGGTAACAGAGTGACTTGTCGGGATTGGTTTCAGTTAAGTTTGAAAGAAGGTTTGACCGTTTTCCGTGATCAGGAATTTTCATCGGATGTGGGATCGCGGGCAGTCAACCGGATTAAAAACGTGAAATTTTTGCGTACCGCTCAATTTGCCGAAGATGCAAGCCCGATGTCGCACCCGATTCGTCCTGAAAAAGTATTGGAAATGAATAATTTCTATACGATGACCGTATATGAAAAAGGTGCGGAAGTGATCCGAATGATGCACACGCTGCTGGGCGAAAAAAAATTCCAGCAGGGGATGAAGCTTTACATTGCGGAAAATGACGGCAAAGCGGCGACTTGTGAGGATTTTGTTGCGGCGATGGAACAGGCTTCGGGTGTCGATTTAACTCAATTCCGCCGTTGGTACAGCCAATCGGGTACACCGGAATTGACGGTAACCGACAGCTATGACGAGAAAAAACGCAGCTATAAACTTTATGTCTCGCAAATGACGGCGCCGACTGCGGATCAAATGGATAAAGTTAATTTACATATTCCGCTAAAAATTGCTTTATATGATATGAACGGCATGCCTTTTAGTCTTATTAAAGACGATGAAGCGGTTAACGATGTACTAGATATTCTGCTGGAAGATCAAGTCTTCGAATTCCATAATATTACAAGCAAGCCGGTACCTGCATTATTATGTGATTTTTCCGCTCCGGTAAAACTGGATTATGATTACAGTACTGCGCAGTTGATCGCTTTATTAAAATTCGCCCATAACGAATTTGTCCGTTGGGATGCGATGCAAATGCTATTCGCACAAGAGTTACGTCGTAACTTATCTGCTTATCAACAAGGCGAACAATTAACTTTTTCTGCGGAAATTTTAAGCGCGTTGCAACAGGTTTTAGAAAATTATCAAAGCAATGTGGAATTAACCACCTTAATTCTGACTTTACCGAAAGAAACCGAATTTGCGGAATTATTTAAAACCATTGACCCTGAAGGTATTGCCGTCGTATGTGATTTTATGCAGCACGCCATTGCGGAGGGATTACAGGATTTATGGTTGAAAACCTATCATCAGATTAACTTGGAAGAATATTGCATCGATATGCGAGATATTGCATTGCGCGGCTTGCGAAATCTTTGTTTACAATATTTAGCTTTTACGGATTACGGTAACGCATTGGTCAATAAACATTATCTTTATGCCGATAACATGACGGATAAGCTGGCGGCATTAGCGGCGGCGACCAAAGCGCAATTAACCTGCCGCGATAAAGTGATGAAAGATTTCGAAGAAAAATGGCAACATGACGGATTAGTGATGGATAAATGGTTTAATCTGCAAGCCACACGTCCGGACGGTAACGTATTAACGTTGGTTAAGCAATTAATGGATCATCCGAGTTTCAATTTCAATAATCCGAATCGTTTACGTGCTTTAGTCGGTAGTTTTGAAAGCCAAAATCTGCGGGCATTTCATGCGGTGGACGGTTCCGGTTATCGTTTCTTAACGGATGTATTACTGCGCTTAAATGAAAGCAATCCGCAGGTTGCAGCCCGTTTGGTTGAACCGCTTATTCGTTTTTCTCGTTACGACAGCCAGCGCCAGACATTAATGAAGCGCGCCTTAGAGCGTTTACGTGAAGTGGAAAATCTGTCTAACGACTTATTTGAAAAGATCGAAAAAGCGCTTCAATAATCCGGCAAAAGTGCGGTAGAATCTACCGCACTTTTTGTTTAATTAACAATTCCATAAACCTTTACATTTATTAAATCAATCCGGCGAGATGAAAATATGTTATATCCCTTAATCCGTAAAGGCATTTTTGCTTTAGAACCTGAAAACGCCCATGATCTTGCTATTAAAATGCTGCATTTAGCGGGCAACCCCATCCTCAATAAATTGTTGAAAGCGCTGCTTGCCTGCCCGTCGGGCAATGAAAAAACGGTAATGGGAATCAAATTTAAAAATCCTATTGGGTTAGCAGCCGGGGCTGATAAAAACGGTGATGCCATTGACGGTTTCGGTGCCATGGGATTTGGTTTTATCGAAGTGGGAACGGTAACGCCGCTTGCTCAGGACGGCAATGCGAAGCCGCGTCAATTTCGTATCGTAGAAGCGGAGGGCATTGTTAACCGTAACGGCTTTAATAACTACGGCGTGGATTATTTAGTTGAAAACGTTAAAAAAGCAAAATTTGACGGCGTAATCGGCATTAATATAGGTAAAAATAAAGTTACCCCTGTGGAACGCGGCAAAGACGATTATATTTTTTGCCTGAATAAAGCTTACAATTATGCCGGTTATATTACCGTAAATATTTCTTCGCCGAATACGCCGGGTTTGCGCCAATTGCAGTACGGCGATGCGTTGGATGATCTGCTGAAATCCATAAAAGAACGCCAGGCTTATTTAGCGCAGGTTTATAATAAATATGTGCCTATTGCGGTGAAAATCGCACCGGATCAAACGGAAGAAGAATTGGTGCAAATCGCAGATACGTTACGTCGTCACAAGATGGACGGTGTGATAGCAACTAATACCACTATTTCCCGCGATACGGTGGCGGGCATGAAGAACGCCGATCAAACCGGCGGTTTAAGCGGCAAACCGTTGCAGCATAAAAGCACGGAAATTATCCGCCGATTACAGCAAGAATTAAAAGGTGAGATTCCGATTATTGGTAGCGGCGGTATTGACGGCGTACAAAACGCACAGGAAAAAATTGTCGCCGGCGCGGAATTATTACAGGTTTATTCGGGGTTGATTTATCATGGACCCGGATTAGTAAAAGCCTTGGTTGAGGCGATTCGATAATATGTTTTTTAAAGCAAAAGTGCGGTAAAAAATACCGCACTTTTGTATTCCGGTGAAGTATTTTTTATCTGCCGCTTTTCGGCGGATTAAGTATAACCGTTTAGGAAAGTAAAATGACTGATAAGATTTATGATTTACATTGCCATAGCACGGCGTCGGACGGCATTTTATCGCCGAGCGAGATTGTTCAACGAGCGCACGAACAGGGCGTACAGTCGCTGGCACTAACGGATCATGACACAATTTCCGGCTTAACCGAAGCCCGCCGGCAGGCTGAGCTGTTAGGCGTGGAATTTATTAACGGCGTTGAAATTTCAACCTCCTGGGAAAATAAAGTTATTCATATTGTCGGGCTGAATTTTGATGAAAATTCCCCGGAAATGACCGCACTTTTAGCAAAGCAGGCGCAACTGCGGTTAAATCGCGCTTTGACTATTGGCGAGAAACTGGCAAAAGCAGGTGTTGCCAATGCTTTTGAAGGCGCAAGTGCGTTAGCAAAAGGGGAAGTAACCCGCGCCCATTATGCGCGTTATCTGGTTCAAATCGGTAAAGTGGCGAATGAAAATCAAGCCTTTAAACGTTATCTTTCGCAAGGAAAATCCTGCTATGTGAAAGCCGAATGGTGCGATATTCCCGCCGCAATCAGTATTATCAAACAAGCGGGCGGTATTCCGATTATCGCCCATCCGTTGCGCTATACTATGACGGCGCGCTGGATAAAGCGCTTAATTGCCGATTTTAAGAACTGGGGCGGTGAAGGTATTGAGGTTTCGGGTTGCGGACAAACGGCGGATCAGCGTCAATTAATTGCTCGTTGGGCAAACGAATTTGAATTATTGGCTTCCGTCGGCTCGGATTTCCACTTCCCGTGTGGCTGGGTTGAACTGGGAAAATCCTTGTGGTTACCGGAAAATGTCACACCGGTTTGGTCGCAATTTGGTGATAAGCCGAAGTATTTGCAAAACACCTGCAAGTCATAGTACAAATCGTTATAACATATCTAAAAACTGAGGTATAATCTGCGGATTTTATAGGAGATAAAAAGGTCTTCTGTTATTTCCCGCATTTCATTTATTGAAGGGCAGCGTATTATGAGCCAATTTTTTTATATTCATCCGGAAAATCCACAAGTCCGATTAATTAATCAGGCCGTTGATATTTTACGCAACGGCGGCGTTATTGTTTATCCTACCGATTCGGGTTACGCTTTAGGCTGCATGATTGGTGATAAACGCGCTATGGATCGAATCGTGCAAATTCGTCATTTGCCGGAAGGGCATAATTTTACGTTGGTATGCAGCGATTTGTCGGAACTTTCAACTTATTCGTTAGTGACAAACACCGCTTACCGCCTGATAAAAAATAATACGCCGGGGCGTTATACTTTTATTTTAACGGCGACAAAAGAATTACCCCGCCGTTTAATGACCTCAAAACGCAAAACTATCGGTATCCGTGTGCCCGACAATCAAATTGCGTTAGATTTGTTACGCACCTTAGGCGAGCCGATTTTATCCTGTTCATTAATGTTACCGAACGAGGAGCATATTACCCAATCGGATCCGGAAGAAATCCGCGACCGTTTGGAACACCAAGTGGATCTGATTATTCACGGCGGTTATTTAGGTCAGGAACCGACAACCGTGGTTGATTTAACCGAAGAAACGCCGGTTATTTTACGTGAAGGCAGTGGACCCTTAGATCCGTTTATTTAAGGTTTGTTTATAAAAGATAAACAGATCTAAACTTTGTCGGTGATATTAAACCGGCTATTAGACGCTTGTGAAAGCGACAAGGAAACTTATGAAATTTCAAACAGAAAAATTGCAAAATAGAAACTTCCGCCAAAAACCATCGGAAAACCGACCGCAGTTTGAGCGTGGTGGTCGTCCGGAACGTAAAGAAAGAGGCGCTTTCGAATCCCGTTTCCGTGCTGATGACAGCCGTCAGGCTTCATCATTTAAGAATGATCGCCGGGACGAACGTCGCAATGCGCGTGGCGATGAACGCCGTTCTTCTTTTTCCGGCGACGAATCGTCAAACCGCCGTAACGAACGCAAACCGGCGGAACGTAAGCCTTTACCGATGCGTAAACCGAAACCCGCTCATCCGGTAGAAAAGAAAGCGACGGTTGAAGGAGAAAAACTGCAGAAAGTTTTAGCCCGTGCGGGGCAGGGTTCCCGCCGTGAAATCGAAAGTATTATTGAACAAGGGCGGGTTAGTGTGGACGGCAAAATTGCCACATTAGGCGATCGCGTAACCGTGCACGACGGGTTAAAAATCCGTATTGACGGTCATCTTGTGAATTTGACCGCCGCACAACGGGAAGTTTGCCGCGTATTAATGTATTACAAACCCGAAGGCGAATTATGTACCCGCCATGATCCGGAAGGGCGCGCTACCGTATTTGACCGTTTGCCCCGTTTAACCGGTTCCCGCTGGATTGCGGTGGGCAGATTGGATATTAATACCTCCGGGCTTTTATTGTTTACAACAGACGGTGAATTAGCAAATCGCTTAATGCACCCAAGCCAAGAAGTCGAACGCGAATATTCCGTACGGGTATTCGGTCAGGTGGATGATGCCATGATTCATCGTCTGCGTAAAGGCGTGCAGTTGGAAGACGGTCCGGCAAATTTCAAAGCGATTAAAGCGGTCGGCGGTACGGGTTTAAACCAATGGTTTGACGTGACATTGATGGAAGGACGTAATCGAGAAGTCCGCCGTTTATGGGAAAGCCAGGGTATTCAGGTCAGTCGTTTGATTCGAATCCGTTACGGTAATATTCAGCTGATGAAAACTTTACCTCGTGGCGGTTGGGAAGAAATGGACTTAGCTAAGGTGAATTATCTTCGTGAATTAGTGGGTTTACCGCCGGAAACGGAAACTAAATTAGATGTGACTAACCTTAGACGTCGTGCAAAAACCGGACAAATTCGTAAAGCGGTAAAACGTTATTCGGAAATGAATAAACGTTATAAAAAATCGTAAAAACCGACCGCACTTTTAACTGTAAAAGTGCCGCATAAAAAGGGAATGGTTTATGAAAATTCAACAACTTCGTTATATTGTCGAAATCGTTAATCAGAATTTAAATGTGACCGAAGCTGCAAATGCGCTTTATACTTCACAGCCGGGGATCAGTAAACAAGTGCGTTTGCTGGAAGATGAGTTAGGATTAGAAATTTTTGAGCGAAATGGTAAACATATCAAAACCGTTACGCCGGCGGGTAAAAAAATTGTTGCGATTGCTCGCGAGTTATTGGTAAAAACACAGGCCATTAAAGCGGTTGCCAACGAATTTACTCAACCTAATCACGGTGTTTTACGCATAGCGACCAGTAATACGCAAGCACGTTATATGCTGCCTGCCGTTATTGAGCGCTTTTCTAAACAATATCCTAATGTAAGTTTGCATGTGCACCAGGGTTCGCCGAATCAGTTATATGATGCGCTGCTGTCCAGCGAAGTGGATTTGGCTATTACCACGGAAGCGCAATATCTATTTGACGATGTGGTGTTATTACCTTGCTATATGTGGAACCGTTCTATCATTGTGAAAGCGGATCATCCTTTAGCGAAGTTGAGTCATGTCACCATTGAGGATTTGGGTAAATATCCTTTGATTACTTACACTTTCGGTTTTACCGGAGTATCCGATTTGGATCAGGCGTTTAACAGTGCGGGTATTTTGCCGAATATCGTATTTACCGCTACAGATGCGGATGTAATTAAAACCTATGTGCGTCTCGGTTTGGGCGTGGGGATTATTGCTTCCATGGCGCATACCGATGCGGACACGGATTTGATTCGAATTGACGCAAGCCATCTGTTTAAATCCAGTATGACTCAAATTGCGTTTAAACACAGCACCTTCTTACGCAATTATATGTATGATTTTATTAATTATTTTTCACCTCACCTAACAAGAGCAAAAGTGGAAAAAGCAGAGCGGGCACGTGATAATACTGCCGTGCAGAAATTATTTGAAGGCATTGATCTGGAAGTCAGATAAGTAAAAACTCGCTTTATTTAAACCGCACTTTTAAAAACCGATAAAAGTGCGGTTGTTTTTTATGAATTTTCAGGAAGGTAAAATGAATAAAATTATAAAATTTTCAGTTGTGCTGATTATTCTTTTATTCCTCGGATTTTGGTTTTATACCATTTATATGACCAAACTGACCGGCTGTTCCATGAAATCGGGCGACGGCTTTTTCCAGGACAGATTAATTTGTGATAATCAGGAAATCGTCCCCACCGGCTATTTAAGTTCCACCTTGCTGGAACCTAAATTAATCGCCCGTGGCGTTACCATTTATCAGGAAAACGGCAAAGCCTGTTATACCGATGAGCAGAAATTTTATATTTATAATATTGAAGATAAAACGACACAGGTACTTAATTTAGAAGAATTTATAAAAATTAATGCGGTAAGTTTTAAACTACCGTCGGAATTCTATACCTTACCGGCAGATTATTTAAAAGACTATGCCAATAATTGTGCTAAATAACCTGATTTGGCACTAAAATTCTTTAAATCTGCATTGATGGGATTGTTGGGTATTTATTTGCAGAATTTTAACGGTAATAAAAACACCCCAGAGACAAATGGTACCGATTAATGAAATGCAAACTAGTTGAAAACCGGTAACTTCGTTAATAAATAGTAAAATACCTAAAATAATCGGTGTACAGAAAAAGCCGATTAATAATTTTTCCCAGGTATTTGAAAACGGATATGACGATTTCATAAACAACCCTCAATTTCTATAAATGTAAGGTTATTTTGATTCAATGAAAAAATATTTGCCGTGAAAAAGATCACATTTTCTTATTTTGATAGGAAAAATTCTTAATTTATTCGCGTGAATTGCTTGGGTTTGCGCGGGTGATTAAGGAGGGCTGGTAAACCAATCGACATAACAATATAAGAAAGAAGTAAGAGAAAGGCGAACCTAACAGTCCGCCTTTATTTTTCTACTTATTCTAACTTAGAAGTTTGCGTTGCGCGGTGTGCGAGGGAACGGGATTACTTCACGAATATTTTGTAAACCGGTTACGTAGACAATCAAACGTTCAAAACCTAAACCAAAACCTGAATGCGGCACGGTACCATATTTGCGCAAATCGCGATACCACCAGTAATCTTCCGGGTTTAATCCCATTTCCGCCATACGGGCGTCTAATACGTCCAAACGTTCTTCACGTTGTGAACCACCGATGATTTCACCGATTCCCGGTGCCAATACGTCCATTGCCGCAACGGTTTTGCCGTCTTCGTTTAACCGCATATAGAAGGCTTTAATATCTTTCGGATAGTTTTTAACCACAACCGGTGATTTGAAATGTTCTTCCGCTAAATAGCGTTCGTGTTCCGATGAAAGGTCGATTCCCCAAGAAACCGGGAATTCGAATTTTTTGCCGGATTTTAACAGCACATCGATAGCATCGGTATAGTCAATTTGTGCAAAATCGGAAGCAACAAAACGTTCCAGACGATTAATCACATCTTTATCAATATGTTTTTCAAAGAATTTTAAATCGTCCATGCGTTCTTTTAATACGGCATTGAACACATATTTCAACATATCTTCGGCAAGTTTTGCGTTATCCGCCAAGGTTGCGAATGCCACTTCGGGTTCGACCATCCAGAATTCCGCAAGGTGGCGGGTTGTGTTTGAGTTTTCCGCACGGAAAGTCGGACCGAAAGTATAAACTTTGCTTAATGCACAGGCATAAGTTTCACCGTTTAATTGACCGGATACCGTTAAGAAGGATTCTTTACCGAAAAAATCTTGTGAAAAATCCACCGCACCTTTGTCATCGCGTGGCAGGTTTTCAAGATCTAAAGTAGAAACACGGAACATTTCGCCCGCCCCCTCGGTGTCTGAAGCGGTAATCAGCGGGGTGGCAACCCAGTAGAAACCCTGTTCATTGAAGAAACGGTGAATAGCCTGAGCTAAACAATGGCGAACGCGAGCCACCGCACCGATAATATTTGTACGAGGTCGCAGATGAGCTACTTCACGTAAATATTCAATACTGTGACGTTTTGCCGCCATCGGATAAGTATCCGGATCTTCTACCCAACCTACAACTTCAACTGTTTCCGCCTGCAATTCAACCGCCTGGCCTTCCGCCGGCGATTTACTTACCGTACCGGTTACAATAACCGAGCAACCGGTCGTTAAACGCAATACTTCGGATTCATAATTGACTATGTCGTTATTGATAATGGCTTGGATTGGATCGAAACATGAGCCGTCGTAAACGGCTAAGAAAGAAAGACCTGCTTTAGAGTCACGACGTGTACGCACCCAACCGCGGACAGTCACTTTTTCACCGATAGCTGTTCTTCCTTGCAGCACCTCGGCAACAGATACAATTTTTGTCATTTTTACCTCAAAATTTATTTGAATTTATTCTTAAACGGAAATGCCGGTTAGTTTACCTTAAGTTGAATAAATTACCAAAAAGTAAATTGTGCCTGATTTATCTTTTATTTATTTGCGCAAACGTTTCGGGACTGTGCGCGGATACTGTTTTTTATTGTTTCAGACTTTGATAGAATAGCGCACATTATTTTATCAGGAGTAATAAATGAGTAGGATTTCAGCAGAGGCGGAAAAAGTCCGCCATGCATTAATAGAAAAAGGGATTGAAACCCCGATGATTGCATTGACGAAAAGTAAAAACGAACGTCGTATCGGTATTGAGAACCGTATGCGAGAAGTTATGCAATTAATCGGCTTGGATTTGACGGACGACAGCCTGGAAGAAACGCCGGTTCGGTTGGCTAAAATGTTTATTGATGAGATTTTCAGCGGGCTGGATTATACAAATTTTCCGAAAATTACTAATATCGAAAATCGCATGAAGGTCAGCGAAATGGTGTTGGTAAATGATGTTACTTTAACCAGCACCTGCGAGCATCATTTCGTAACTATTGACGGTTTGGTTTCAGTAGCTTATTACCCGAAAAAATGGGTTATCGGGTTATCGAAAATTAATCGGGTAGTGCAGTTTTTCGCCCAGCGTCCGCAGGTTCAGGAACGTTTGACCGAGCAAATTTTATTGGCTTTTCAAACTATTTTAGAAACGGAAGATGTTGCCGTTTATATGAAAGCAACGCATTTTTGTGTAAAATGCCGTGGCATTAAAGATACCAACAGCTACACGGTTACTTCTGCTTTTGGCGGTGTATTTCTTGAAGATCGCGAAACCCGCAAAGAATTTTTAAGTTTAATCAATAAATAATCTTTAGGCGCAGAATTAAGTATTCTGCGTTTCTCTTTTTATGCACAAACTCATTATTATCCGCGGTCATTCGGGTTCGGGCAAAACCACATTTGCCCTAAAGAAGATTGCCGAATTCAAACGACAATACCCGGTAGGGCATGTTTTTCATATTGAAAATGATCACTATTTAATTGAAAACGATAAATATATTTGGACTGAACAACGCTTCCGGCAAGCCAGGCTGCAAGCGCAAAAAACGATTTATCGGGCATTTAGGTTTTGTCGAAAACACAATGCGCCGGATTGCTTGATAGTGATTAGTAATGTTGGGGTGAATAAACAGGAAATTCAATGTTTTGTTCATCAGGCAGAAAAACAGAATATGCAGGTGGAAATTTATCGATTGCGGCATTTTTACCCTAATACTCACCATGTTCCGGAAGATACGGTGATGAGCATGTACCGTCATTTATGCGCCAACCCGATAGAAGGCGAGATTATCATTGATTAAAAGTGCGGTCGGTTTTTTATGATTTTTTAGATTGAGATAAATTTATCGCAAAGATTTGTAAAGAAATGTAAGTTGTATTTACTTCTGCAATCGGTTTGCTCTACACTTTTTTCTCGAAAGTGAGAGGCAAGAGGTTCTCTTGCTATTATTTGTTTATCTAGGAGCAAAAATGAAAAAATTAGCATTAGCCGCATTAATTTTAGGTTCAAGTTTAGCGTTAACCGCTTGTGATCAAGCTAAAGAACAAGCTTCACAAACAACAGAAACCGTGACTGAAACGGCTAAAGATGTGAAAGACAACGCTGTTGAAAAAGCCGGCGAAGTAAAAGACAATGCGGTAGAAAAAGCAAATGAAGTTAAAGATGCGGCTGCTGAAAAAATGGATGCTGCAGTAGATGCAACTAAAGAAAAAGTTGCAGCCGCTAAAGAAGCGGTCGCGGATAAAGCGGAAGAAGTAAAAAATGCCGTATCCGATAAAGCAGCTGAAATGAAAGAAGCCGTATCTGATAAAGCAAACGAAGTAAAAGACGCGGCAGAGAAATAAGCATACCGCTAATTAAGTCTCAATTTATTTTATAAAATCCTGATTGAATTCATTCCAGTCAGGATTTTTCTTTATATAGATAATTCAACAAAATCCGATTTAATTTAGAAGTTTTACCCCAACTAACGCAATTAGCTGTTAAACTATGCATTCCGTTTTATTTAGCTATCATATAAATTCAAAATATCACAAGGGAAACATTATGCTATGCGCCATTTATAAAAGTAAAAAGAAAGAAGGAATGTACTTATATGTAGCCAAACGTGATTATTTTGATGAAGTGCCGGAAACTTTAAAAATGGCGTTCGGTACGCCGAATTTTGTTATGCTGTTTAATTTATTGGGCGAAAAAAAATTGGTGCGGGCGGAAAATCAAGAAGTGCTAAAACATATTCAAGAGCAAGGTTTTTACTTGCAAATGCCACCTAAACAAGAAAGTTTATTTGAACAATTTAAGGCGGAACAAAAGGCAAAACAAACAAAAAATAAAACGGCATTAAAAGTGCGGTAGAATTTTGTCGATTTTTTATCAACTCCGGTTGGAATGTATTTTATAAATAGGAATAATATGAAAATAATTTCTTTTAATATTAATGGATTAAGAGCCCGCCCTCATCAATTGGATAAAATTGTCGAGCAGTATCAACCGGATATTATCGGTTTGCAGGAAATTAAAGTTGCCGATGAAATGTTCCCTCATGAGCTGGTGGATCATCTCGGTTATCATGTTTATCATCACGGACAAAAAGGGCATTATGGTGTAGCATTATTGTGTAAACAAGCACCGAAAGCGGTACACAAAGGATTTTCTACCGATACGGAAGATGCGCAAAAGCGTTTGATTATGGCGGATTTTGAGACTGCTTTTGGCGCGTTAACTGTGGTAAACGGTTATTTCCCGCAAGGCGAGAGCCGCGATCATGAAACGAAATTTCCGGCTAAAGAAAAATTTTATGCGGATTTATTGAATTACGTTAAAAACGAGCATAATCCGGAAAGTAATATTATTATCATGGGCGATATGAACATCAGTCCGACGGATTTAGATATCGGTATCGGCGAAGACAGCCGCAAACGTTGGTTAAGAACCGGCAAATGCTCATTTTTACCGGAAGAGAGAGAATGGTACCAGCGTTTATATGAATGCGGATTAGAAGATACCTTTCGTAAATTGAATCCTTGGACGAATGACAAATTCTCCTGGTTCGATTATCGCTCCAAAGGATTTGCCGAAAACCGCGGATTGCGTATCGACCATATTTTAGCCAATTCAAAATTAGCGGAACGCTGCGTAGATACGGGAATTGCGTTGGATATTCGGGCGATGGAAAAACCTTCCGATCACGCACCTATTTGGGCAACATTTAAATAGTCATAAGGATAACCCATGGATCAAAACTGGCAAACTTATCGGACTTTAGTGAACGATCATATTGCGATTTTTTCTGCGAATTTAGCGATTTTTGAACAATTTTCATCAGAAGCGGCAAAATTATCTAAAGTCGTTCAATTTTCTATCGGCTATTGTGCCGATGAAAACGGTTTGCCTCAGGCGGAAGAACATCAATTATTGTTTAGAAATATTTTGCGTGCTTTAACAAATTTATCCGCTCTTTCCGATACTCTTTATGCCGGACATATCGTGAGTAATGGAAAAGCAAAATTATATTTTTATACTAATGATACCGATGCATTTATCCAAGTTCTGAATGGTCTTGGCTATACGGATGATTTGGATATTCAGGATGATCCGAATTGGGATATTTATTTCGATTTTTTATTGCCGTCGCCGTTGGAAAGTAAAATGAATGCCACGGAAGAAATTCTTGATCTGCTGGTGCGAAACGGACGGGATCTAGCGGATATTTTCTTAGTGGAGCATACCTTTTATTTTGAAGATAAAGAGAATTTGCTTGAATTTATTGAAAGTGCCGAGTTAGATGATGTGTCTTTTAATGCTTTAAAATACACGGATGAGCCGGTTCCGGTAAATGATGAAGAAATGCTGTATATGGCAAAAATCGAGCAGGAACTTACCTTGAACAACAATGAGATCTTTACGCTGGTTGAAAAGTTTGAACATTTAGCCCATCAGTATTTCGGTGAGTATGTCGGCTGGGAATGTGATGAGCTGGAGCCAAACAGAGGTCAGTTGAATTAAGGACTAAAAGTGCGGAGAAAAAAACGGGAATTTTACTAAAGTTCAACGAATTAAGGGAAGATAATGATCTTCCCTTAATTTTTCAGTATTAGATAGAATCCAGCTTGCCGATTACGGTTTCATCAATTTCCCGTAGAGTAGCTAATTTTATATCGGCAAGTGCCCAACGAGGGTCATCCGAACCAAGCACGCCGGGAACAACAATGCATTTCATCGATGCGGCTTTGACAGAAACCATGCCGACTACCGAATCTTCAATGCCGATACATTCTGTCGCTTCGACACCCAGCATTTCCGCCGCATGCAACCAAACGGCGGGATGCGGTTTGTTGTGGCTTAATTCTGTTGCGGAAGACAGATAGCTAAAATATTGATCGATGCCGCAACTTTGTGTGATTTCTTCTAATAATATTCTTGGCGAAGCGGAAGCAACGGCGAGCTTATAACCAAGTGCGGTCAATTTTTGTAAAGTTTCCTGCACTCCGTCAATAAGCGGCTTTTGCGCTAAAATCAAACTGATTGCATGATCATTTAAGCGTTGCGCCATTTCCGCTACCGGCACCGGCGAACGCTGATATTTTTCATAAACGGCTTTGACGATACCTAATGAAGGAATTCCCGTTAAAGCAAGCATATCATCATAGGTGACGGGAATGCCTTCGGCGTTAAATATATCAATTCCCGCTTGTTTCCATACAGGCTCGGAGTCAATTAACACTCCGTCCATATCAAAAATGATCGCTTTAATGGTCATTATTCTTCCTCAGACATCAAATAATTTAATAATTTTTGCGTTAATGTGATGTAATGCCCTTTAAATCTATGGCTGAAATTAATCAGATAATAGAGTTGATAGAGCGGTTTACGTTGCTGATAACCCTTATCTAACGGATAAGTACGGTTATAATTATCGTAAAATTCTTGAGGGAACGGCTCAAACAGTTCGGTAAAGGCAAGATCGCATTCACGGTCTCCCCAATAGCAGGCAGGGTCGTAGGTGGTAACTTTACCTTTTACCAAACCACAGTTTTCAATCCATAAGTTACCATGTAACAAAGACGGTTTCGGTTTATGTTTCACCAATTTGCCGGCGGCCATGTCAATAATGGACTGAATATCGCCTAACTCAATACCTTTTTCTTTACAAATCTGTAGTTGCCAGCCGATACGCTGTTCGGCAAAAAAGGTTGCCCAATTGAGTTTCCATTCGTTAGGTTGATAAACCGGACCTAGCCAAGTATCGAAATCCAAACCGAATTTTTCAGAGCCGTGTTGAGCGTGAAGTTGGGCAAGTTTGACACCAAATTCCCCCATAGTTTCAGCGGTGATCGGCTCCAGCGGCAAGGCTTCCAGAAGCAGAAAACTGTGGTTTTGCGAACAACCTACGCCGTAGACTTGTGGTACGGGAATGGTATTCGTACGTGCAAGCAATTGGAGTTGATCCGCTTCTGCTCGAAACATTGAACGATAAGATTTTTCATCCAATTTAACGAAAACAGGCTGAATGCCGTCATTAATCAACCAGGCTTCATGCACTTCACCGCTATGAATTTTTTCTTTATCTTTGATGTTGTAATAGGCACCAAATTGGTCTGCTAAGACTTGAGAAACTGATTTCCACATACTTGCCCCCTAAATTTAACGACATTTAAGATTATCTTCATAATAGAGATAAACAGGCAAAGAATCTGTGATATAGGTCAAAGAATTTAAAGTTGTTGAAATAAAAAACAAAAATGATATAACTCTATAACAATCAAATTATCAGTCAGGAGAACGTTATGAAGCTATATGTATATGAACATTGCCCGTTTTGTGTGCGTGCGAGAATGATATTCGGGCTTAAGAATTTACCTTTTGAGCAGGAAGTTTTATCAAATGATGACGAAGCAACGCCAACCTCGTTAGTCGGTAAAAAAGTGGTTCCTATTTTAGTGAAAGATGACGGCACGGCGATGCCGGAAAGTCTGGATATCGTAAAATATGTAGATGAAAATTTTGGCGATAAATTGCTGACGGAACAAATCCGCCCCGAATTGGAAGTGCAATTGAAACAAATCGGTAGCTACTATAATCATTTGTTATTGCCGCGCTTTGTTAAACTGGGTTTGGCGGAATATAACACGCAAAGCGCATTGAATTATTTTATTCAAAAGAAGACCAAAAGTATCGGTGATTTTGCAGAAAATCTGGCAAATACCCCGCAATATCTTGACAAATTAAACCGGGATTTAACTTTATTGGACAATTTGATTCTGGCGCAGGATAAAGTAAACGGTGAGCAGCTTTCTGTTGAAGATATTATCTTATTCCCGATGCTGCGTAATTTAACTTGTGTGAAAGGCGTGATTTTTCCAACCCGCGTTAAAAATTATGTGGATTGTATGGCGAAAATGAGCAAGATTGATCTTTTTTACGGGAATGCAGTTTAATTAGTTGCCGGTTAGCAACGGACTCTCACATTACAACTTTCAAAAAATCGTGCTAAAATAACCGCACTTTTACTGTACATGGTAGGTACAAAGCAAAAGTGCGGTGCATTTTCGCACCTTTTTTATTTATTCATAAGCACAAGTCATCTTTCGTATGGATGACCACTGTATAAGGATTTAACATGCCAATTATTACTTTACCCGACGGTTCACAACGTCAATTCGATAATCCCGTATCCGTTCTGGAAGTCGCTCAATCAATCGGTGCAGGCCTGGCCAAAGCCACTATTGCCGGCCGTGTCAACGGCGAACGCCGTGATGCCTGCGATATGATTACTGAAGACAGCACACTTGAAATCATCACTGCAAAAGACGAAGACGGTCTGGAAATTATCCGCCATTCCTGCGCGCACTTGCTTGGTCACGCGATTAAACAACTTTTCCCCGATGTGAAAATGGCTATCGGTCCGACTATCGATAACGGTTTTTATTATGACGTGGATTTAGAGCACTCATTAAGCCAGGAAGATTTAGATGCCTTGGAAAAACGCATGCTGGAACTGGCGAAAACGAATTACGACGTAGTGAAACGACGAGTAAGCTGGCAGGAAGCTCGCGATACTTTTGAAAAACGCGGCGAGCCGTACAAAATGGCGATTTTAGACGAAAATATTGCGAAAGACGATCACCCGGCGTTGTATCATCATGAAGAATATATTGATATGTGTCGCGGTCCGCACGTACCAAATATGCGTTTCTGCCATCATTTTAAACTGCAAAAAGTGGCAGGCGCGTACTGGCGCGGCGACAGCAAAAACAAAATGTTGCAACGCATTTACGGTACCGCTTGGGCGGATAAAAAACAATTAAACGAATATTTAACCCGTTTGGAAGAAGCGGCAAAACGCGACCATCGCAAAATCGGTAAGGCTCTAGATCTTTACCATATGCAGGAAGAAGCGCCGGGTATGGTGTTCTGGCACAATGACGGCTGGACGATTTTCCGTGAATTGGAAACCTTTGTGCGCACCAAATTAAAAGAATACGATTATCAGGAAGTTAAAGGTCCGTTTATGATGGACCGCGTGCTTTGGGAAAAAACCGGTCACTGGCAAAATTACGGCGATTTGATGTTCACCACGCAATCTGAAAACCGCGAATACGCCATTAAACCGATGAACTGTCCGGGCCACGTACAAATTTTTAATCAGGGCTTAAAATCATACCGTGATTTACCGATTCGTATGGCGGAATTCGGTTCCTGCCACCGTAACGAACCGTCCGGTTCTCTGCACGGTTTAATGCGTGTACGCGGTTTTACTCAGGATGACGCCCATATTTTCTGTACCGAAGACCAAATCGAAAGTGAAGTGACTTCATGTATCCGCATGGTTTACGATATTTATAGTACTTTTGGCTTCACTAATATTGCGGTGAAACTTTCTACCCGTCCGGAAAACCGTATCGGTGACGATGCGATGTGGGACCGTGCGGAACAGGGCTTAGCCAACGCATTGGCCCACAACGGTTTGCAATATGAAATTCAGGAAGGCGAAGGTGCGTTCTACGGTCCGAAAATCGAGTTTGCATTGCGCGACTGTTTAGACCGCGAATGGCAATGCGGTACGGTACAGTTAGACTTCGCCTTACCGGGTCGCTTAAACGCCTCTTACGTAGCGGAAGATAACGACCGCCGTACACCGGTAATGATTCACCGCGCAATTTTAGGTTCGATTGAACGCTTCATCGGTATCATTACCGAAGAATACGCCGGTTTCTTCCCAAGCTGGCTGGCGCCGGTGCAGGCGGTAGTGATGAATATCACCGACAGCCAGGCGGAATACGTACAAAAAGTTACAAAAACCTTATCCGATGCCGGTTTACGCGTGAAATCGGATTTACGTAACGAAAAAGTAGGCTTCAAAGTTCGCGAACATACTTTACGCCGCGTACCTTATATGCTGGTTTGCGGTGACAAAGAAATCAGTGAGGGTAAAGTCTCGGTACGTACCCGTAGAGGTGCGGATTTAGGCACTTACAGCGTAGAGGAATTTGTAGAAATTCTGAAAAATCAGGTAAGATCAAGAGAATTGAAATTACTTGGTGAAGAGTAGTCTTCTCACTTAAATGATAATATTAGAAACGCCCAAATCATTCAGGTTTGGGCGTTTTTTTATTGCTTTCCTAAAGCGGTAATGAATTTGGTAATGTGGCTATTGCATAATTTTTGAATATCTTTTAGAATTCTTACGTTTGACTTCCTAAGTTCCTAGGGAGAAAGAGAATTTTAATCCATTGCATTGCAGTGGATGTTAATTAACAAAAAAAACAAGAAGGAATAAGACTATTAAACCTGTAAAACGCGTTCAAACAAATCGTGCACATCGTCTTAATGATGAAATCCGTGGCGTAAAAGAAGTTCGCTTAACTGATGAAAACGGCGAGCAAGTTGGTATCGTATCAATTCAAGAGGCATTGAGCCGTGCTGAAGAAGTTGAGTTAGACTTAGTGGAAATCAGTCCGAATGCCGAACCGCCGGTTTGTCGTATTATGAACTACGGTAAGTTTATTTACGAAAAAGAGAAAGCGGCAAAAGAACAAAAGAAAAAACAAAAAGTCGTACAAGTGAAGGAAATTAAATTCCGTCCGGGGACTGATGAGGGCGACTATCAAGTTAAGCTTCGTAACATTGTACGTTTCTTGGAAGACGGTGATAAGGTTAAAATTACAGTTCGTTTCCGTGGACGCGAAATGGCACACCAAGATATCGGGTTAGACGTATTAGATCGTGTAAAACAAGATACGGCTGAAATTGCAATGGTTGAGTCTGCACCGGGTAAGTTGGAAGGTCGTCAGGCGGTAATGGTTATTGCACCGAAGAAAAAATAATTTTATTCTTGCATAAAACGGGCGGATCCTATAGAATCCGTCCGTTTTCTCTTTTATTAAAGAGAAACAAAAGCAATCTACAGGCACATTTCGCAGCCTGATTTGCTTTTTGCCGTAAAAGGCTTATGGGCGGTAACGCTCAATCAGAGATAATTAGTGCTTTCCAAGTAAAAGTGCGGTCAGAAATGGCGGTATTTTTCGCCTGATTATTGTGTATCAAACAAAACAATGCGGAGTTTTTTTAACAATGCCTAAAATTAAAACAGTACGTGGTGCTGCGAAGCGTTTCAAAAAAACGGCTTCCGGCGGTTTCAAACGTAAACAATCTCACTTACGTCATATTTTGACTAAGAAAACAACTAAACGTAAACGTCACTTACGTCACAAATCAATGGTAGCGAAAGCAGACCAAGTATTAGTAGTAGCGTGCTTACCATACGTATAAGCCGTTAAGTAAGTTAAACGTACTTTAGTGAATTTTTAGTAGGGATGCAGTATATTGCGTCCGAAATCAAATAGACAATTAGGAGATTAAATAATGGCTCGTGTAAAACGTGGTGTTATTGCAAGAGCACGCCATAAGAAAGTTCTTAAGGCTGCTAAAGGTTATTATGGTGCTCGTTCACGTGTTTATCGTGTTGCGTTCCAAGCTGTAATTAAAGCAGGTCAATATGCTTACCGTGACCGTCGTCAACGTAAACGTCAATTCCGTCAATTATGGATTGCTCGTATCAACGCTGCGGCACGTCAAAACGGCTTATCTTACAGCAAATTCATCAACGGCTTGAAAAAAGCCTCTGTTGAAATCGATCGTAAGATTCTTGCTGACATCGCAGTATTCGACAAAGTTGCATTTGCCGCTTTAGTTGAAAAAGCAAAATCTGCGCTTTAATTTTTTGAAGCATAGATATTAGGGCACCGTTTGGTGTCCTTTTTTGTTTTACGGTGATTTAAATTGCTCTTGAAGTGCAGAAAAATCATATTCGATAATGTTTTCCTGTGAATAAGAAATATTATAAATAGAATGATATTTAACTGATAATGTAAGCTTACCTGCTTTTATTAAATCAATAAATGGCGTAATACACGGCTCTTTTCCATTTGGTACTTCAGCCATTGGATAAAGCAATCTGAGGAAGTTATCCTCTTCGTCACCCGCTTTTAGAACGGCATTTTTAATTAACCATCCTTCGGAAAGCGGACAGCTATGAGAAATCTGATTGTGAGATAAAATTTCTCGCCATTTAGACGAATAATTCGATTGATATGTTTGTCCGTTTATTTGAACTTTAAATTCATCAATAATTGCCGAACCTTCGCCGTAATTTCCAACGACAATTTTCGCTTCTATCATCTGAGGATTATTTGGCAATACTATAATTTTGGGCGTGAAAGCCAGGAAAGGGCGTTTACTTTCTTTCATCAGATAATTTTGCTGATAAACAAGATAAGCGGAAAAAACCGTGATTATAACGACTAATGAAGGCGAAATATAATGCTTTATCCAATTAAAGTGATATTTCCATTTATTTATTTGTTGACGCATAAAAATTTTTCCAAAAATTGACCGCACTTTTATTCTTCATATATGCCGTTAACCAGTAATTCCGTTAAGGCTTCAGGTTCGATGTTGCCGAAATATTGCTTAATATTAAAATGATTGAAAATTTGCGAAATAGCCTGTTTTTCATATTTTATGCCTATAAGCGCCTTTTCTAATTCGGCAATTTCGGCCAACCCGAAAAAATCACCGAAAATGCGGATATTTTGAATTTTTCCTTGCTCAACATTGAGTTTGTATTCCACTAATCCTGCGGGAAATTTATGGTAATACTCAAGAGTGAATTGCGGGGAGCGTCCGTAATTCCAGTCCCAGTTGGCAAAGCGCTGCTCGCGAAGTGCGTAAACCTTTTGCCAGTCTTCTTCGGTGAGACGATATTCGGGCACCTGTTCCCGAGAGGTTACATTGAATATTTTCAGCAGTAAAATATCCCGAAATTGCCGAGTAGTTAAATGTTGATATTCTAGTGAAAGATAAGGTTTAATATTCGTCACCCGTTTGCGAATAGATCGAATGCCTTTTGATTCAATTTTTTCCTTGCGGGATTTTAAGGCTTTGCTAACTTCTTCTAAATCCGAGTCGAACAAAATAGTACCGTGGGCTGTCATTCGTCCTCCTTTAGCATACATTGCGTTGCCGGAGAATTTCTTGCCGTCAATCAGTAAATCGTTTCGTCCTTCTAATTTTGCGTTTTTGGCGCCTAGCTGATGGAGCGCTTCAATTACCGGCCGAGTAAAACCGGCGAAATCACCTATAGAACCGTCATCATCTTTGATAAAGCAAAAACTAAGATTGCCCAAATCATGATAAACCGCACCGCCGCCGGACATGCGACGCACTACGCGGATGTTTTTTTCATCTAAATAAGGTTGGTTAACTTCTGCGATGGTATTTTGGTTGCGACCAATAATGATTGAGGGAGAATTGATATAAAAGAGCAAAATAGGCTCATTCACCAAACGATTTTCAACTAAATAGGTTTCCAGCGCAATATTAATACCGGCATCCGTAATCTCTTTATTATCAATGAAATACATAATGATTTTTCTCATGAAATTATTTTTTGATTAATATAGTCGCAAATAATGATTAGAACAAGCATTAACAAAAAGAGCATAAAAAAACCGCTATCCAAATAGATAGCGGCGGATTCTTAAAAAATATAAGAAAGATTAAAAAAGACGACTGCAATGCAGCGCACTAGCACTTACTATGACTGGTCTAATTGACAAAAGTTCAAAAATTTATCAAAAATTAAGCAATTCTTAAAAAATTTTTGATTTGTTCTTCGATACCCGTCGCATCTAATTTTAATTCTTTCAATACTTCTTGTTGCGTACCTTGCGCAACGAATTCGTCTGGCAAGCCCAAATGCAATATATTTACATGATGTTGCTGAATATTAACCACTTCCGATACCGCGCTACCTGCGCCGCCTTGGATGGTATTTTCTTCCAAAGTTACTAAAGTACGATGCGTTTTCGCCAGTTCATTGATACGCTCATGATCCAATGGTTTAACAAAACGCATATCGACCACAGTGGCATTTAATTTTTCGGCAACATCCAATGCGTTTGGAAGCAGAGTACCGAAGTTGAGAATGGCAATATCTTGCCCTTGGCGCACTAAGTTCGATTTACCGATTTCCAATTTTCGTAACGGTTCTAATTCTACACCGATAGCATTACCGCGAGGATAACGTACTGCCGCAGGTTTTCCGCAACAATAACCTGTGTGCAGCATGAGGCGGCATTCGTTCTCATTGCTCGGCGCCATAATAATCAGATTTGGAATGCAACGTAAGAAGCTTAAATCAAAGGCACCTTGGTGGGTTGGACCATCGGCTCCTACAATACCTGCGCGGTCGATAGCAAATAAAACCGGCAAGTTTTGAATTGCCACATCATGAATTACTTGGTCATAGGCGCGTTGCAGAAAAGTGGAGTAAATCGCCACAACAGGTTTATAACCGCCAATGGCTAAACCGGCTGCTAAAGTTACCGCATGCTGTTCGGCGATTGCCACATCAAAATACTGATCCGGGAAACGATTGGAAAACTCAACCATGCCGGAACCTTCACGCATTGCCGGCGTTATACCGATAAGTTTTTCGTCTTGCTCGGCAGTCTCACATAACCATTCGCCGAAAATTTGCGAATAAGTGGGCGTAGCGGTAGATTTCGGTAACTGCCCGGTATGATAGTCAAACTTAGGTACACCGTGGAAACCGATAGGATCTTGTTCCGCCGGTGTGTAGCCTTTGCCTTTTTTGGTGCGGATATGTAGAAATTGCGGACCTTTTAAGGTTTTCATATTGCTTAAAGTAGCGATTAATTCTTCGATATTATGTCCGTCAATAGGTCCGATATAGTTAAAACCCAGCTCTTCAAAAAGCGTGCTGATCGGCGAAATTACGCCTTTCATGTGTTCCTCGGTTTTCTTCATAAAATTCTTAATCGGCGGCATGGTATCAAGAATTTTTTTACTGCTGTCGCGTAAAGAAGAATAAATGGAACCGGAAAAAATTCGGGCAAGGTGATTATTCAAACCGCCTACATTTTCGGAAATAGACATTTCATTATCGTTTAAGATAACGAGCATATCGGTATGTAATGCACCCGCATGATTCATAGCTTCAAATGCCATTCCGGCTGTGATCGCACCGTCCCCGATTACACAAATGATTTTACGCCCGGCGTTTTCCTTTTCTGCGGCGATAGCGATGCCTAGTCCTGCGCTGATTGAGGTGGAGGAATGTCCGACACTTAATACGTCGAATTCGCTTTCTTCACGCCAAGGGAAAGGATGAATGCCGTCTTTTTGACGGATTGTGGTCATGCGTTCGCGACGACCGGTTAAAATTTTATGCGGATAGGCCTGGTGACCGACATCCCAAATTAATTGGTCAAAAGGCGTTTTAAAAATATAATGCAGCGCAACGGTCAATTCTACGGTGCCTAAGCCCGAAGCTAAATGCCCGCTTGTTCGACTAACGCTTTCTAATAAATATTCACGTAATTCATTGCATACTTGAGGAAGTTGATCTTTGTTTAAAAGGCGTAAATCCTCAGGCGAATTAATTAGGGAGAGAAGTGGATAGTTTTGCATGGTTGTTAGTCAGTCCCACAATAATTAATTTTTTCGATTAATAATAAATTCGGCTAAAGCACGAAGTGCCGTTGTATCAAAAGGTAAATGTTCTAATTCACCGACCGCCGCAACATAAAGTTCTCGTGCTTTTTGTTTTGCACCGGCTAAACCCAGTAATTTAGGATAAGTGCTTTTATCCGACTCTAAATCCGAGCCGACATTCTTACCGATTGCCGCCAGATCGCCCTCGATGTCTAAAATATCGTCCTGAACCTGAAATGCCAGACCGATAGCGGCGGCATAGCGATCCAGTTTGGCTTCCAATGCGTTGTCGGCAAAATGCGACGAACAAATAAAGCCCATTTTTAACGCGGCGGAAAGTAAAGCGCCTGTTTTGTTGCGATGAATTTGTTCCAGTTCGCTCAGTGAAATCTGTTTATGTTCAGAAATAAGATCAAGGCTTTGCCCCAGGCACATACCGAAGACACCGGAATTATGACTTAAAACCTGAATTAAACGGAGTTTTTGTTCGGCGGAAAGTGCGGTGGATTTTGTCAGAATTTCGAAAGCAAAAGCCTGTAGCGCGTCACCGGCTAAAATAGCGGTGGCATGATCAAAGGCAATATGGCAGGTCGGCTGTCCGCGGCGTAAACTGTCATTATCCATCGCCGGTAAATCGTCATGAATTAAGGAATAAGCATGAATAGCTTCGATAGCGGCGGCGGCATAATCCAGTTGTGCCGTATCCGCGCCCAACATACGGCCGGTGGCATAAACCAAAAACGGACGAATGCGTTTGCCGCCTAATAATAATCCGTATTTCATTGCATCGGCCAGCGGCGAGGGACGGGTATTTATTTCATCGAATTGAGCTTCTAGAAATCGGTTAATGCGTTGTTGCGCTTGTTGTAAATCATTTGAAAATTGATACATAAGTCTCATCACTTATTCATCAGTAGGTTGATAATCCGTTAATTCTGCGGTATCGCTTTTTTGCAATAAAATCTGAATCCGTTGTTCCGCTTGTTGCAGGCGTTCTTGCCCTAATTTAGCTAATTTTATTCCGTTTTCAAATTCTTTTAGCGCTTCTTCAAGAGGTAAATCGCCGGCTTCCAAGCGAGTAACGATGGTTTCCAGCTGATTTAATGTAGTCTCAAAATCTACCGTTGAACTTTCTTTTGGCTTGCGAGCCATATTCCTCTCCTTCTGATGAAACGTCGAATGCCGTATTGTACTGTATTTTTAAGGCGATGTTAAAAAATAAAATCCTTAAAATCAATTCTTTAGAATTTTATATGAAGCAAGATGAACAGACCCTAATCATAACCGACGGATTTTTATAAAAATCATCGATTTATTCGCCGGAAATCAACGGGAATAGCTCTGCTTACTTAGAGATTTACGGAAAAGTCTGCTACAATAACGCACTTTTTTAAATAAACCGATTAAACGACAAAGATAACTATGAAATTTGTAATTAAACTTTTCCCTGAAATCATGATTAAAAGCGAAAGCGTGCGTAAACGTTTCGTGAAAATTTTAACGGGTAATATTCGTAACGTATTAAATAAATATGATGACGGCGTCGCTGTGGTTAAGCATTGGGATTATATCGAAGTGCGGTCAAAAAATGAGGAAAATCGGGCGATTCTGATTGATGTATTAGGACGTATTCCGGGCATTCATCATTTTTTGGAAGTGGACGAAAAGCCGTTTACCGATATGCACGATATTTTCGAACAAACCCTTGCAGACGTGGGCGCATCGCTTGAAAACAAGACTTTCTGCGTTCGGGTGAAACGTAAAGGTAAACACGAATTCAGTTCGTTAGACGTGGAACGATATGTGGGGGGAGGCTTGAATCAAGCCATCGAAACCGCCAAGGTAAAACTGAGTAATCCCGATGTAACGGTACGTATTGATATTGAAAACGATCACATGATGTTGATTAAAGCTCGCCACGAAGGGATTGGTGGTTATCCGATCGGTACTCAGGAAGACGTGTTATCGCTTATTTCCGGCGGTTTTGATTCGGGCGTATCAAGTTATATGTTTATCCGTCGCGGTTCGCGAGTACATTATTGCTTTTTTAATCTTGGCGGTGCCGCTCATGAAATCGGCGTGAAACAAATGGCCTATCACATTTGGAACCGTTATAGCGGTTCCCATAAAGTACGTTTCGTGGCGATTAATTTTGAAAATGTGGTCGGTGAGATTTTAGAAAAAATTGATAACGGGCAAATGGGGGTGGTGCTGAAACGTATGATGGTTCGTGCGGCCAGTAAAGTGGCGGAACGTTTCGGTATTCAGGCGATTGTAACCGGAGAAGCGTTAGGGCAGGTTTCAAGCCAAACCTTAACAAACTTACGTTTAATTGACGAAGCGGCAAGCGCGTTGGTGTTGCGTCCGTTAATTACCCATGACAAAGAGGCCATTATTGCCATGGCAAAACAGATTGGCACCGATGATATTGCAAAATCAATGCCGGAATTCTGCGGGGTAATTTCGAAAAATCCGACCGTTAAAGCGATCAAAGAAAAAATTGAAAAAGAAGAGCTGAATTTTAATTTTGATGTACTAGAAAGTGCGGTACAAAATGCGCAATATTTAGATATTCGTCAAATTGCGGAACAAACGGAAAAGGATGTGGTTAAAGTGGATACCGTTTCCGTGCTGTCGGCCAATGACGTAATTTTAGATATTCGTAGTCCCGAAGAACATGATGAGCGCCCTTTTGAATTAGCCGGTCATGAAGTGAAGCATTTGCCTTTCTATAAATTGTCTTCGCAATTTGGCGATTTAGATCAAAGCAAGAATTATGTACTTTATTGTGAGCGAGGCGTAATGAGCAAATTGCAAGCCCTTTACTTAAAAGAAAACGGGTTTGCAAACGTGCGGGTTTTTGCGCATGGTAACATAAATTAAATAACGAAAAGGCATAGATTAAAATTCTATGCCTTTGTTTTAAAGTGCGGTTAAAAAATCGAAAGTTTTGTATAAACTTTTTTAAGCGATTTTTTTCACCGATTTACGAATCACCAATTCCGGATGGATTTCAATGGTTTCGCGTTTGGCGTCTTTGTGTGCGATACGCTCAAACAGTAGTCTTAACGCTCTTTCTCCCAAACGCGCTTTCGATTGGTGAATGGTAGTCAGCGGCGGCGCGAAAAAGCGGGATGAATGTACATTATCATACCCGATCACCGAAAAATCGTCGGGAACCCGATAACCTTTTTCCGTAATGGCGGAAATTGCACCTAACGCCATGATGTCGTTACAGCAAAAAACAGCGGTAGGGCGGTCTTCCAAGGCTAACAGACGGTTCATACATTCATAGCCGTCTTCCGGTTCAAACGAGCCTTCAAATAACCATTCGGATTTCATTTCCACGTTGGCTTCGCTTAATGCTTTAATAAAACCTTGGTAACGTTGTTTCGCCGTTACTTTGGTGAGTTCGGCACTTAAATAACCGATTTTTTTATGCCCGTTATCGACAAGATGCTTGCCTGCTAAATAGCCGCCTTCAAAACTGTTATCTAAGATTAAATCCGTATCCGGGTTTACCGGGCCCCAGTCCATAATTACGATAGGCAAATAGCTGAAGCTTTTTAATAAATCGCGGCTGTCATCTTTATATTCGGAGCACATTACCAGCACGCCGTCCACCCGTTTTTTTGCCAGCATTTCAAGATGGTTTTTTAATTTATCCGGATCATTTTGCGTATTGCACAAAAAGAGCGAATAGCCTTGGCGATAGCATTGTTCTTCAACCGCATGAATAATTTCGGCAAAATAGGGCGTTTCACTGGTGGTAACCACCATGCCTATAGATTTTGTCGTATTGACTTTTAAACTACGCGCAACGGCACTCGGCGAATAATTTAATGCTTTGATGGCATCTAATACGGTTTGTTTAGTTTCGTCGGCAACATGGCGGGTTTTGTTAATTACGTGTGATACGGTGGTGGTTGATACGCCTGCCATTTTTGCGACGTCTTTAATTGTTGCCATAATCTTTTATCTCCTAAATGTTGCGCTTATTATAAGGATTGAAGAGCGTTTGTTAAACTTTTATCGAAAATAATTATAAAACTTTGCAGTAAGTCACAAATTTACAATGATAAAAAGGTAAAAATAGATTTATATCAATTTTCCTGCTAATATTGCGGACCAGTTTTTTTGATTAGGAGAGTAGCAATGAGTGATTTTGGTTATGCAATGATGATGGTTGTGCTTTCATTAGTAATCGTAGTCGGTTTAGCGGTGGCGATTTTTTAAATCTCATTTGATAAAATAACCGCACGGTAAAAAGTGCGGTTATTTTTTATGTAATTTTTGTTGCTCGTAGTTAGCCGATTATTTCGTCGTTATTTTCTTTATTACCTTTACGGAAAATATCTTCTTCATCCAACGTTTTTAAACGGGCAATGGAATTTCTATACGAAATCTCTAAACTTTCGCGACTTGTGGCTAATACGCCCTGGTCAATTAAAAAACCGTCGCTTACATCATATACCCAACCGTGTAGTGATAATTTTTTACCGCGTTTCCAGGCATCCTGTACGATAGATGCACGACCTAAATTATACACCTGTTCCGCAACATTGATTTTGGTCAGCATATCCGCCCGTTTTTCCGGGGAAAGATTACCTAATAAGTGGCTGTGTTTATACCAGATATCGCGGATATGCAGCAGCCAGTTATTAATTAGCCCGAGATCTTGATTGGCCATCGCCGCTTTGATACCGCCGCAATTGGTATGTCCGCAGATAATAATATGTTCGATGTTGAGTACGTCAATGGCATATTGCACCACGGACAGACAGTTTAAATCCGTATGAATGACTTGGTTGGCAACGTTACGATGAACGAATAATTCGCCCGGCTCCAGATTGGTTAATTTTTCTGCGGGAACACGGCTGTCGGAACAACCAATCCATAAATAATGCGGTGTTTGGTGATCCGCCAGTTCCTTGAAATAAGAGGAGTTTTCTTCTTTCATGCGCAATGCCCAACTATGATTGTTGGCAAATAACTGCTCGATTTTTTTCATTCTGTGGATACTCCTAAAGTTCTGCTATAATTTCCTAAACAAGGGATGCAGTATAGCCGAATAGGTTATATCTTTAAACTTTTTATGAGAATTTATATGTACGCGTTAGAAATTAAAGGCTTAACAAAGCAATATAAAAATGGTTTTAAAGCCTTACATGGTATTGATTTATGTGTGAAAGAAGGGGATTTTTACGCACTTTTAGGGCACAACGGCGCCGGAAAATCAACCACCATCGGTATTATCAGTTCGTTAATCAACAAAACCTCCGGGCAGGTTAAGGTATTTGGTTATGATCTTGATAGTCAATTAGGCTTATTAAAACAACAAATCGGTTTGGTTCCTCAGGAGTTTAATTTCAATCAATTTGAAAAAGTGCTGGATATTCTGGCAAATCAGGCGGGCTATTATGGTATTGAGCGCTCAGAGGCGGAAAAACGTGCGGAAGTTTGGTTAAAAAAACTGGATTTATGGGACAAGCGAAACCAACAGGCAATGCGATTATCCGGTGGAATGAAACGTCGTTTAATGATAGCCCGCGCTTTAATGCATAAACCCCGTTTATTAATTTTGGACGAACCTACGGCGGGCGTCGATATTGAATTGCGCCGTACTATGTGGACATTTTTACGTGAGTTAAACGAGCAGGGTACCACGATTATTCTGACTACCCATTACTTGGAAGAAGCGGAAATGTTGTGCCGCCACATCGGTATTATTCAACAAGGACGGTTAGTGGTGGATATGCCGATGAAAGACCTGTTGGCAAAATTGGAAACGGAGACCTTTATTTTTGATTTTGCCCCTAATAGCCCAAAACCGATAATCCGGGATTATCGCCTAAAGCAAATTGATGTGGACAGCATTGAGGTGGAAATGCCCCGGGAAAAGGGATTAAACCATTTATTTGAGCAATTATCGAATCAGGGCATTCAGGTATTAAGTATGCGTAATAAGGCGAACCGCCTGGAAGAATTGTTCGTGAGCATGTCGCTAAACAAACCGACGGATGAGGTGAAGTAAAATGAGATTAGCTTGGGTTGCATTTAATACGATTTTGCACAAAGAAATCCGCCGTTTTACCCGGATTTGGGTACAAACACTGGTTCCGCCGGTGATTACCATGACCTTATATTTCGTTATTTTCGGGCAATTAATCGGCGGACGTATCGGTGCAATGAACGGTTTCAGTTATATGCAGTTTATCGTACCGGGATTAATTATGATGTCGTGCATTACTAATTCTTTCGGTAATGTGGCATCGTCATTTTATAGCACGAAATTCGCCCGCAATGTGGAAGAACTGCTTATTTCGCCGACTTCGACTCATGTAATTATTTTAGGCTATATGGCAGGCGGTATGGCGCGCGGTTTGTTTGTCGGTACATTGGTGACTGTTGTGTCATTATTTTTTGTCGAATTCAATATTCATTCGTGGACGATTATTTTCATCACCGTGTTATTGACAACGGCAACTTTTTCTCTTGGCGGACTGATTAACGCGGTATTTGCTCGTTCATTTGACGATATCAGTATTATTCCGACTTTTGTACTGACGCCGTTAACCTATTTAGGCGGGGTTTTTTATTCTATTTCTTTATTACCTGCATTCTGGCAAGGCGTATCGAAATTAAATCCGATTGTTTATATGATTAACGGTTTCCGCTATGGCTTTTTAGGTATCAGTGATGTGGGATTAGGTTATACTTTCGCTGTCCTTATCACTTTTATCACTGCGTTATATGGTTTCGTGTATTATCTGATTAGCCATGGAGTAGGATTGCGCAGTTAGGTTTTTGAAAACATAAAATTAAGGACGCTAAAAAAGCGTCCTTATCATTTTACGGATAAAAAATATTATTTTTTTGACCGCACTTTTATTTACAGATTTCATAGCAAGGCTCATAGGCCTCATCCGTCGGCAATTTCATTCTATGTTGAACAATAAAATCCTGTAACAGATTATCTACTTTTTCCATTAAACGCGGTTCGCCGTAGAGTTGGAATTTCCCTTTTTCGGCAATTTGATCCTGTGTCGCCGGTTTGATGTTACCCGCTACAATGCCCGAAAATACACAACGTAAATTTGCCGCCAAATCTACCGTAGACTGATTTAAATGCAGATTTAAATTCGCCATGTTTTCGTGGGTTGGTAAAAACGGTTGTTGAAACTGATGTTCGATTTTTAATGACCAGTTAAAACTAAAACTGTCGGAAATTTTACAACGGAAGTCTCTAATTTCAACCATCTCCGCTTTCATATGGCGAGCAACGGCAACTGCATCATCAATAATGATGGTATAAAGCGATTGTGCTTCTTCGCCTAAAGTATCCAATACAAAACGATCGATCGTGGCAAAATAATCGGCGCTTTCTTTTGGCCCCGTTAAAATCAAAGGTAATTTTTGCGCCCGATTTTCAGGGTTTAATTTAATTCCTAAAATAAACATGAATTCTTCAAATGTGCCGGGGCCGCCCGGGAAAATTACGATGCCGTGTCCCATTCGTACAAAAGCTTCAAGACGTTTTTCAATATCCGGCATAATGATTAATTCATTTACAATCGGGTTTGGCGGCTCCGATGCGATAATCGAGGGTTCGGTGATACCGATAAAACGGCTTTGTTTATATCGCTGATTAGCATGACCGATTGCCGCTCCTTTCATAGGCGCTTCCATAACGCCGGGGCCGCAACCCGTCACAATGTTTAATTCACGTAAACCTAATTCCAAGCCAACAGCACGACAATAAGCATATTCCGTTTGATTAATGGAATGTCCGCCCCAGCAAACTACCAGGTTTGGATCTTCATTTAAACTGAGTGCTTTGGCATTACGTAAAATAGAAAACACTTGATTTGTAATAAAGCTATTGCCTCGTTCCGCATCTAAGCCGAACCGTTGCATCAATGCGTTCACAAATAAAATATCGCGCAACACGGCAAATAGGTTGTATTGAATGTTGCGGATAATTTTGTCATCAACAAATGCGCTTTCCGGCGAATTATCCAGCTTTAAGGTCACTCCCCGCTCTTTGCAAATTATGCTGATTTCAAAATTCGGGTATTTATTTAGTAACGCCCGGCTATCATCGTTAATTGCGCCTGAATTTAATACGGCAAGAGAACTGTTGCGAAACAGCTTATACAAATCGCTTTGCGCTCTTTTTGTAAGGAGATCAATTTCCATATGGGAAAGTTGATCCATGCTGCCTTTCGGGCTGACATAATGGCTGGTTGACATAATATCTCCTATATTTTTATTGTCTTGCCAGGCGTAAATTTTGCGGAATCGCCTCAAAATTAGAACGGAAAGGATTAATATCCAATCCGCCACGACGAGTATAACGAGCATAAACCGTTAATTTTTCAGGGCGTGCGTATTTCATAATGTCGCAATAAATCCGTTCCACGCATTGTTCATGAAATTCATTATGCTGACGGAAGGAAACCAGATAGCGCAATAATTTTTCATGATCAATCCGTTTACCCTGATAATGAATTTGCACGGAACCCCAGTCAGGTTGGCTGGTGATTAAACAATTTGACTTCAGTAAATGGCTCACTAAGGTTTCTTCGACAATCTCTGTTGAAAGTGCGGTACAATTTTGCAGAATTTCCGCATTAAAACCGTAATCGCTAATTTCAATATCCAGCTCATCAAGGCATTCTCCTGCAAAATCAGCAATGCGCTCATGGCTATAATTACTTAGCGAATGCAATTGAACGCGAACATTTCCTTCGGCGCAAATGCTTAAATCTTCGGATATCGTGCGCTGAACTTCGCTCATATCGCTAAATTTTGTTTGATTAAAGCTGTTTAAGTAAAGCTTAAAACTTTTGGATTCAATTAAATTGGTTGAGCGGTAATCAATTTCCACATCGGCAATAGCAACCTGCGGTAATCCTTTGATATTTAACCATGAAATTTCATAAGCGGTCCAAATATCCGCTCCAACGGAAAAAGGTTGTTGCTTCGTAATACCTAAACCGTCACGATTCAATGCGCGGGGAACGGGTTGTAGCAAAGTGCGGTCATAATTAGCGATATAATCGGTTTTTTGCCCAAGTTTTAATGTTTTTAAACTGTTATCTTTATAATCCATTGTTTTTCCTTAACTTTATAAAATATTTATAAAAAATTCCATGAGATATTCGATACTAAGCGGCAGTGATCGCATTTAAAATGAAACTGGTCAAAAAGCGGTTGGGCTAATTTCCAATCGCCATGGCAAATAGGGCAGTGGCGCGCACTTTCTGAGGCTAAGTTTTTGCCGCCTACACGATAAAGATAATAGTAGGTCGGCACGCCCGTATGTTCTTCAATTTCCTTAGTCAGAGAATAACCGTGCTTAAAAATCCGGCTGTTAATATCGGAAATTTCCCGTAAAGCCTGCGATTCCAAAGCAACTGCATTCATTTGCAACTGATCACAGGCTTGCCAGTTTTCCTGCCATTTAATCACATCCATACTTAAATGCGGCACATCTTTTAATTGCTTATAAAGTGGAATAGGGGCGAGCCGGTCTCCGCTGTGTAACGGCGAACAAACTTGTAAATAGGTGGTGTAAAGAATTTGCCAGTCAGGTTTTTTATCTTCGTAGGTAATATCGGAATTTAAATCTTCACCGACAATCTGAAAACTATGCAAAATCAGACCGCAGTTTTCGATATTTGCCAAACAGCGATTGACTTCCGCATTATTGTATTCAGGCAATAAACTTTGCTGTTCGGGACAAATTACACGAGTTGCAAGCCCCCGTTCGTTTTCCTGATTGGCAACAAAAACGGGAATTTCCCTACCGATAATTTGCCCGTTATAACGCCATTGATCAATGAGTTGATTTATTAAAGGAATTTGTTGAGGAAGATTGTCTTCATTAATATTTTTGAAAAAAACTTCAACTAAATACATTTTTCTTCGTGTTTATGCCAAGATTTGTTTAAAATAATCGCCATCATAACCTATAACCAACTAGAGGTCTATTTTGACAATTCATCTTCAAACGAAAAAACATCTGCAACAACTTCAATTTGCGATGCAATCCTTGGATTTATGGCAAACCGTACCGCCTGCGGAGGAGGCGTTTCTTAGCACGGAACCCTTTGCTATTGACAGAATGACCGCTACGGAATGGTTACAGTGGATTTTTATTCCGAGAATGTATGCATTGTTGGAAAGCGGCACAGAATTGCCCGCTCAGATTGCCATTTCCCCTTATATTGAAGAAGCTTTAAAGGAAACGGACAATCTGAGTTTGTTATTAAGCCCGATCATTGAAATTGAGCAGTTATTGCAAAAGAGCTGATTCATGTTAGAGATTTTGTATCAGGATGAACATATCGTAGCGGTTAATAAACCGGCGGGTATGCTGGTTCATCGAAGTTGGTTAGACCGCCATGAAACGCAGTTCGTCATGCAAACGTTGCGGGATCAGATAGGGCGGTTGGTTTATCCTATTCACCGTTTGGATCGTCCTACATCAGGCGTACTGTTATTCGCTTTAAGTAGTGAAACGGCGAATCTTTTATGTCAGCAATTTGAAACCAAGCAGGTTGAAAAAAGCTATTTAGCCGTTGTTCGGGGTTATTTGACGGGTAGCGAACGTATCGATTATCCGTTAAAAATCCAATTAGACAAGATTGCGGATAAATTTGCTCAGGAAGATAAAGCTCCGCAACCTGCCGTGACGGATTATGAAGGTTTAAAAACCGTTGAAAAACCTTATGCAACACCACGTTATGCCACATCCCGTTATGCTTTGGTGCGGCTTGTACCGCATACTGGGCGTAAACATCAGTTACGTCGTCACATGAAACATATTTTTCATCCTATTTTAGGTGATACTCAATATGGCGATTTGCACCAGAACAGAACGTTGACGGAACACACGGAAGTAAGCCGGTTAATGCTGCATGCTGAAAAACTGAGTTTTATTCATCCGATAAAACGGCAACGAACTGAAATAACCGCCGGACTTGACGAACAATGGAAAAAATTGATGGCATTGTTTGAATGGTAAGAAAGATAAAAGTGCGGTTAAAAAATTGAAAATTTTGATGTAGGGGATAAATTCGCTTTTCTTTCCGCAGCAAGCCGGGAAGAGCCTGAAAGGCGAAGGAACTTAATAAAGATTAAATTCTATAGTTTCAAAAAATAGGGTGCCATATTGGCACCCGTAAATTTATATTAAGCCAGTGAAGCAACCATCACGGCTTTGATAGTATGCATACGGTTTTCCGCCTGTTCAAAGGCAATATTCATTGGCGATTCAAACACATCTTCGGTAACTTCAATGCCGTTTGCCAGATTAGGGTAGGCGGCTGCAATTTCACGCCCCACTTTGGTTTCACAGTTATGAAATGCCGGCAAGCAGTGCATAAATTTCACATTCGGATTTCCCGTGCGTTTCATTAAATCCGTGTTCACTTGATACGGCATTAATAAATTGATTCGCTCGCCCCAGGCTTCAATAGGTTCGCCCATCGAAACCCAAACGTCCGTATGTACGAAATCCGCATCTTTAACAGCAAGATCAATATCATCCGTTACAGTTAAACGGGCACCAGTTTCTTTTGAGATTTCTTCACATATCGAAACGAAATTCTCTTCAGGCAATAATGATTTCGGCCCGCAAATACGCACGTCCATACCTAATTTAGCACCGATTAGTAGCAGGGAATTACCCATGTTATTACGGGCATCACCGATATAGACATATTTAATTTCATTTAGCGGCTTGGTTGAATGTTCAATCATCGTTAAAACGTCGGCCAGCATTTGTGTCGGGTGAAACTCATCGGTTAAACCGTTAAACACAGGTACGCCGGAAAATTTTGCCAACTCTTCGACGGTTTCCTGTTTATAACCGCGGTATTCAATAGCATCGTACAAGCGCCCTAAAACACGTGCCGTATCTTTCATACTTTCTTTATGACCGATTTGGGAAGAAGTCGGGTCGATATAAGTGACATTAGCCCCTTGATCATAAGCGGCAATTTCAAAGGAACAGCGCGTACGTGTTGAGGTTTTCTCAAAAATTAAAGCGATATTTTTACCTTTTAAACGGGGTTGTTCAGTACCGGCATATTTAGCTCGCTTTAAGTCACGGGCAAGATCAAGCAAATATTTAATTTCACGGGGACTATGATTAACCAGACTCAATAAATGACGATTTTTTAAATTAAAAGGCATTGTGTCGCTCCTGTTATAATTATGTTTAAGAATTTCAAATTTGTTGGTAATATTACCCGTTTCTGATCATTTATTAAAGGTAAAATCTATGTTTGATAACGCATTATTAAGCTTAAGCCATGAACAACAGCAGCAGGCGGTAGAAAAAATTCAAGTCCTAATGCAGCGGGGGATGAGCAGCGGAGAGGCGATTGCGTTGGTCGCGAAAGAATTACGTGAAGCTCACGACAATGAAAAAATAAATAGCGAAAAAACAAAAAGTGCGGAAAAATAGACCGCACTTTTGCTTTTATCGCTTAGAGAGACGATTAATCTTCTATTTTATTCGGCTTAATCGCCAGCAAATTACATTTTAATTTACTGATAACATGTTCCGCCGTATTACCTAATAATGCTGCGGACAAGCCGGTTCGGCCGACTGTACCTAACACCACTAATTCCGCGCCGATTTTATCGGCAACTTCAGGAATCACTTCTTCAGGGAAACCTTCTAATACATGGGTATGGTCTTCATCAATTCCAAAACGTTGGCGCAACGCTTTCATATTGATAAGATGTTGTCCTCGCACACCGCTTGTATATTCACTTGTATGAAATTCCGGCAGATCAATGGCCATATTAATCGGGGTTGGAGGGTAGGCTCCGACCAAATGGACATTACCGCGTTCCAGGTTATCCGCTAAATCCATACTTAATTCAACAAGTTGTTGGTTGAATGCTTCATGATAATCGGCATCACCGGAAACATTCACTGCAACAAGAATGCGTCGCTGATGTTTCCAATCACCGTCACGCACCATTAGTATAGGTGCCGGGCATTTACGTAGCAATTGCCAGTCAATCGGCGTGAAGAGGATAGAAGTTAAGCTTTCTTCTTCTTTTGTGTACTTCACCACAAGATCGTAGGTATTTTCATCTAATTCGGCAACTAAAGCTTCCGCTTCGTTGCTATTCCATACCACTTTAGAAGAAAACTCAATCATTGTCGCATCCTGATATTTTTCAATATAAGGAAGAACGTCTTGTTGATAACGTTGTTCAATAACGCCTTTATGCATTTCTTCCCGTTCCTCAGATGAAAGCAATGCAGACATTTCATAAGATAAATCATAAACAGGAAGGAAAAGCGTTACTTTTACAGGTTTATCACTTTTTTGTTCTTTCACTAAACGTATTGCCCGCGCCAGTGCATACTGTTTATCATTCTCAGGATTCAGGATAACAAGTATATTATTAAACTTCATAACTACCTCCATTTTTTCCAAAAATTATTAATAAGCATAGAACGGATTATTATTAATAACAAGGAGCAATCTTTAAAAGTGTGATTTAGGACAACTTTTATTTAGGGTCATATAGAGACAAAAAATCCGGTTTAGTTGGACTAAACCGGATTCATTATTAATCGACAAGTTTTATTTTAGTTCGATTTGTACCTGATAATTCAACAAGTTGAACCATATCATTGATAGTAATGTATTTTCCTTGCACGGAAAGAATACCGAGCTTTTGAAAACGCCCCAATAAGCGGCTGATAGTTTCCACCGTTAAGCCTAAATAATTGCCAATATCACCGCGGGTCATAGTCAAACGAAATTCGCGAGCGGAAAAACCTCTGGCAGCATAACGTTTTGATAAATTATAAATGAAGGCGGCTAAACGTTCTTCAGCATTCATTTTAGAAAGCAAAAGAATCATTTCCTGATCAGATTTTATTTCACTGCTCATTAAACGTAGCATTTGCTGGCGCAGTTTAGGCATTTTACCCGTTAAATCATCAAGAATATCAAATGGAATTTCACATACCATTGCCGTTTCTAATGCTTGGGCAAAACTCGGATGGCTCATGTTTGTAATAGCGTCAAAACCGACTAAATCACCGGGAAGGTGGAATGAGGTAATTTGTTCTTCACCGGTTTCGCTGATGGTATAAGATTTGATTGTACCTGAACGAATTGCATAAAGTGAGGTTAATTCATCACCGGCTTTGAAGAGAATCTGAGATTTTTGAATAGGTTTTTTACGCTCAATAATATTGTCGAGTTGATCTAATTCATGCTCGTTAAGCGTAAATGGAATACAAAGTTGACTAATACTGCAATCTTGACAATGAATGGCACATCCGCCAGATTGAATACGACGACCTGTTTTTGCTGCATCAGGAGTTAACACTTTCATTTGTTTCTCAATAAATTTCGGCATACTACATAAAAATCATGTAAAATTGATCTAACTCAATAATCATACCATTATTTATTCAAATTAAGAAGAACTAAATATAGAAATAGGAGAGTGAAATGCCGGCAGAAAAACTCACTAAAAAGCGCCTGATTCAAATCGTCATTATACTGTGCATATTAATTGCGGCGTTTAGTTATAAGACTTGTAGCTATAAAAATATGGATTCGAGTAATCAAATACAAGAACAAAAAAGCCGATGATTTTTGCATCGGCTTTGATTTGATCACGCATTTATTAATGATCCGCAGCTAATTTTGCTAATTCCTGATCAATAAAGAATAAAGATTTGCCTTCATTGCCGACAAGATTAAATTTATCAAGAATACCGTTGAATAATTTTTCTTCTTCATGTTGTTCGGCAACATACCATTGCAGGAAATTAAAGGCTGAATAATCTTTTTCTTCAAATGTTTTACCCACTAATTCATTAATTTTACTAGTTATGTGTAGCTCGTGCTGATAAGTTAATTCCATCACTTCTTTTAATGATTTAAATTCGTGTGTCGGTGCTTCAATCTCTTCAATTACGGCTGTAGAACCGGTTTCATTTAAATAAGTAAAGAGTTTGCGCATATGTTCCATTTCTTCAGCCGCATGAGCGGACAAAAATGCTGCTGCGCCGGTGTAACCTTTTTGATCGCACCAGGCACTCATTTGTAGATAAAGATTAGAAGAGTAGAACTCTAAATTCATTTGTTCGTTTAATAGTTTAACTACGTTTGCTGATAACATTTCCGACTCCTAAATTATGCTAAATCTAAAGTTGCTAATTCTTTATCGATAAAATAAAGCGAACGACCGTCTTCACCCAGAAGATTGAATTTATCAATAATGCTGTTGAATAATTTTTCTTCTTCATGTTGTTCGGCAACATACCATTGTAAGAAGTTAAATGTAGAGTAGTCTTTATTGGCAAAAGTAACTTCAACCAATTCGTTGATTTTTGCGGTAACTAAGTTCTCGTGTTTTAGCGTTATTTCAAATACGTCACGTAATGACTTAAATTCATTTTGTGGCGCGTCAATTTTACCTAAAAGCGGTAATCCGCCTGTTTCGCTCACATAAGTAAATAATTTATGCATATGTTCCATTTCTTCATCCGCATGACGAAGCAGGAATGCAGCGGCGCCTTCATAACCGTGGTTTGAGCACCATGCGCTCATTTGTAGATAAATATTTGATGAATAGAACTCTAAATTAATCTGTTCATTTAATTTATCAATGATAGCTTTCTTCAACATAAAAATTCCTCTTTAATAAAATATCAAAAGTGATCAAAAAATCAGTAAGTATTCTAAACACATTTAGTGGTTATGCAAGCGATATTTACCTAAGTTATTAATTTTATTAATTATTTTAATAATAACCATTCTTATTCTGATTATCTAATATTTATTAAATTACTGCTGAATATCTTGAGAAATAAAAGTCCTAAATAAAATAGGTTGATAAAATTTGTGACAACATCACAGTAGCAATACATATCTAATAATAAATATTTAAATAAATTCTAACCAATCAAATAAGGTAAATTTGACTAAAGAAACAACAAATAACGCTGGATAAAATCTACATAGGGATTATTCACATCACATAATAATTTTTACGTAGCGTTACCAAACTAATTTACCAATATTTATTGGAACTCAAACCGGTTTTTAATTTAGAAATAAAAATATTCTTATCGGTTATTTCCTAATAAAAATCTCAAAACTAAACCTCATTTTTACAAATCGTCTATAGACTAAAGAAGAGTATTGAAATGTGACTTACATTAACTCTTTATTTAACATAATATACATTATGCGAAATTAGTTATCTGGTTAGGAAATACTACGGATTAAATAAATCACAGACTTATACACAAGGTGTAAATACTGGTTAAGCAAGACAAATCAAGGGGTTTTGAACAGTTTGTTTGAATAAAAAAGATGATTTATTAAATTTTAAAATGATTTGTAAAGAGATTTTCAAGATGTTCATTTAATAAATTTAGGTAAAAAATAAAGCCATTGGATTTAACTTTCCAATAGCTTTACTTATTAAATAATGTGAAGAAATAATATTATGCTAACAATTTAATTCCATAATCATAAATTTGTTGCAGCAGTTTTAATTTGTCCGGATGATTACTATTTTCTTCACCGAGATGCTGTAAACTTTCCATAAATTGCACCGCACTTTTTTCTAATTTTTGCCGACGGTATTTTTGCCATTTTATTTGTTCGCCGCGATTTAATGTTTTATAAAAGTGTCTGGCTCTATAATGAAATAATAAGTCAGGAATTCGTTTATCTTCGAACTGTAAGCCGGAATCCGCCAATTTTTCCGGTTCTAATGTTCTCAGGATTGTCATGTTATTTTTATCGGCTTTGCTGAAAAATCCGCTATAAAGTTCGGTTTCTACATTATCCGAATCGTCAAATTTTCTTTCTTCATTGAATACTTCTATTACTTTGTCGCGAATATCCAGGGATTTTTGCAGCTTTTTCAGGTTATCCAGGCAAAACTGTCGGTCTATCCCCAATCGCTGCGCATTTTCCGGTAATAAGGTTTTTGCCGGCGCAATAATCGGACATTTATTTATATGGACAAGCTTTAAAGGAACCGGTAGCACACCGTCATTTTCTAGCTCTGTTTTTTGGGTGTATAAATTTTCCCGTAATTCCACCGCACTTTTATTGAGTAAATCATCAATATTTTGTGCTAAATCACATGCAATAACCGCATTTTGATTGATTGGATGCCAGGCTAATGGCGCTATCCAGGTACAGTTCCCTCGGTAATTGCCCAGCATTCCTGAAACATGTACCAACGGGGTCATTTCAGCCGTATCAATCCACTTCTCTATTTCTTTTTTTCCTCGATTTTCAAAGAAGAACTGAAATAATTTAGGTTGTTTTTCTTTAATTAACTTTGCCATTGCGATTGTTGCATAAACATCCGCCATAGCGTCATGAGCGTTTTCATGTTCAATGCCGTTTGCCTTGGTTAATTTTTCAAGGCGGAAACTCGGCATTCCCTCTTCATCTAAGGGCCAGTTAATGCCTTCGGGGCGTAGTGCATAGCAGGCACGCACCAAATCCAACAAGTCCCAGCGGGAATTGCCGTTTTTCCAGCTGTATTCATAAGGATCAATAAAGTTTCGATAAAAGGTATAACGGGTCATTTCATCATCGTAACGGATGTTGTTAAATCCCATTATACAGGTATTAGGTTGGCTGAATTCCGCTAAAATCCGAGCGGCAAATTCAGGTTCGCTAATCCCCTTTTCATTACATTCTTGCGGAGTAATCCCCGTCACCATGACCGCTTCCGGTGCAGGTAAATAATCATTGGTTTGTTTGCAATAAAACATGACAGGGTCACTAATAATATTGAAATCCTTATCCGTACGAATACCGGCAAATTGTGCCGGGCGATCATCGGCGGGATTTACCCCGAAACTTTCAAAATCATAAATAAAAAAGCTAAAATCCGTCATTACAATTTCTCAACTTATTAAGTTATACCCGTAATAATAAAATTGCGGTGATTCCCAGTACAATACCTAACATATTAATTTTGCTGATTTTTTCTTTAAAAACCAATGCGCCGACAATCATACCGAGGCAAATAACGCCAATATCCATAGTTGCAAAAACAATCGTTGGATTTTCTTTAAAATATTGATGCGCATAGATATAAAATAAAATATTACCAAAATTCAGACAACCTAAAATAATACCGCCGACTAAACTCGAGGCGTTCCAAAATGTGCGTTTGATAAGCAAATAAGTGAACATCAGTACTGCGGCAATGCTGAATGTAACAAATAATGTGGTTGGGAATGCACCGCCCATTAAGGCGATTTTCTTGAACAAAATACCGGTTACCCCCCAAATCAACCAGACAGCGGCTAAAGCGAACACCGCTTTTAGTGCATTTTCTATTGATTTTGTCGGTTTAGTCAATAAACAGAACAAGGCAAAAAAGGCAACAATTACCCCGCCGACTCGCATATTATTCAGGGTTTCGCCAAAAAGAATAACCGCTGCAATAATTTGCAGGAATAACGCCAGCCGTTGAGCTGCGTCGGTTCTGACAATTCCACCGTATTCCACTGCTTTCGACATAACGATAAAGCCGATTGGCAGCAGTAACCCCAAGGTAAGGAAAATAGGTTTGGCTTCGCTCTGGATAAAATATTCCGTAAAACTCAATCCTTTAAAATCCGGTGCTAATAAAAAATAGCTTAAACTTAATGCGGTGATGTAACCGAACGCGATCATTTGTTCGGTTACAACATTAAATTTTTTACTTAGTTTGAATAAAACTGAAACGGAAACACTGCAAAAAATTGCAAAAATGAGAAAATGCATAACGCATGTCCTTATAAATTTTCTTTAGTTTAAAATATAAACAAAGTGCGGTAAAAAACTTTGAAATTTTTGACCGCACTTTTCCATTAATTTACTATTTATTCTTTTGCACCGAAGCCCCGTAATCCGACTACATGAACATGTTCCTGGTTTCCGGAGATTTTACGTACTAGTTTATAGGTGGTGCCTTTTTCCGGGCTGATATTTTCCGGTGCCGCGATAAGCAACTGCATATCCAAACGTTCGCAAAGTTCGAACAAGGTGGAAATCGATTTGCCGTCTAGACGCGCCGCTTCATCAAGGAATAATAAACGGCAAGGAATAATATCTTTACCGCGGATTCGGCGGCTTTCCTCTTCCCAGCTTTGGACAACCATAAGCAGAATTGACATACCCGTACCGATAGCTTCACCGGTTGAAAGCGCACCGCTTTCCGCCTGCAACCAACCGTCCGCGCCACGATATACCTCCACTTGAAGGTCTAAGTAATTGCGGTAATCCAATAATTCTTCACCAATGGTTTGCGCAGTACGTTGTCCCATATCGATATGCGGATTTAAGCGTTGATACAGTTTTGCGATGGCTTCCGAGAACGTCATTCTGTTGTCGTTGAATAAGTCCTGGTATTCTTCCTGATTACCGGATAAGGCATCAAGCAGCATTGCATGGGTATCCCGGATATTTACCACTAAACGAACGGATTTTACCTGACCGAAGGAAATATTCTGCAATCCCTGATTCAACATACGGATACGGTTTTGTTCCCGTTGAATGGTTTTACGCATAATATTGGCAACGGATTCCGAACTGATGGCTAATTTTTGCTCACGACCGGTTAATTCGTCGGTTAAGCGGGAAAGTTCGATTTCCATTTGTTCGATAGCGTCAATCGGATCATCGGTTTTGATAATATCCTGACGAATACGCTCGCGTAAATGTTGATATACCGCAATAAAGAAACGGACCTTATTTTCAGGTTTACGGCTATCTTCCGAAATACGTAAAGCATCGCGTAAATATTCGTTATCCGCCACCGCCGTTCTTAAGGAACCTAAGGCCTTATCGGACATTGAACGTAACTCATCCGCACTTAAATAAGCAAATTCGCGGCGGGTTAAACGTTTTTCCACATCGGAATTACGGGATAAACGCAATACGACACACCAGCTTACTTTTGCCGCAACCACCAGTTCCCGCTGTTGCTTATAATCGCGTTCTGCTTTACGAATGCGACGGGTTAAATTTTCCGCTTCGCTTTCAATTAAAGTCAATTGTTTTTCCACAAACGAACGGCGTTGGCGGCTGGTTGAAAGTTGATGATGTAATTCGTCTTTACGAACGCGGGCACGCTGTTCGGAATTTTCGTCAACCGTTAATCCCAACTCGCCCACTTCATCCATTAATTCTTTTAACATTTGATTTTTAGTTTCAAATGAACTTTGCAATTGGATGTAAACCTGATTGTATTGGGCGAATTGCTGTTGTTTTTGACGGACTTGATCCCGTTGTTGCTCGCGTTTCGCCTGAACCTGTTCTAAACGAACGCGCAATTTTTCGTTTAAATCATTGGTTTCGGTTTTCACTGTATCTTCATAACTGAAATGCGCTTGTCGATGAATGACATCCGCTAATGCAAAGGCTTTTTGTTGCGCTTGTTTTTGCATATCGATAGCCTGATATAAATCATCTTTCAGACGTTCATAATTTTCAGGATCGCTTTGCAGCGTATTCGCAATAGGTTCTAATTGTGACAGTGTCATGCCGTGTTGACGGATAAAGATTTCGTCTTGCTCCGCGATATCCAATTGCTCGCGGCACTCTTCCACTTTATCCGATAAACTTTCGTCGGCAATCACATTTAATTGCGGAATCAGCTTATTAAGCAATTGCATTTGCTCTTTGGCATTGTCCAATTTAATCCGCAGTTGCTGTTCATCCGTTGAAAGTGCGGTCAATTCCCGATTAATTTCATTGCGTTGTTGGTTAATTTCGCGCATTTGCTGTTCGGGGTCTGGCTGAAACGCCAGTGCTAAATGCAAACCGACGAACTGGCTGAATTGTTGGTGCAAACGTTGACACTTTTGCACGTCAAAGGCTCGTTGCGCATATTGCTCGACGATTTTGTCCCGTTCCGCTTCCAGTTCCGTTAAATATTTTTCACGGGCGGCACGGCCGAATAACGGGATTTCAGGGAATTTAGAATAACGTAATTCACGCTCTGAAACTTGAACTACAACGCCTTGCGCGAGTTCTTGTGCGGAATGTACGCTATCGTCAAAGGCGGCCGGGTCACCTTCGATTAAATATAGATCATCGGGGCAATCATCCAAATGGGCTAATTGCTCTTTCACCGCATTCAGATCCCGTACCACGATGGCATGACGTGCCGGGCCGTAAAGCGCCGAAAAATACGGTGCGTCTTCAATCGCCACATCATCATATAATTCGGAAAGCAATACGCCGCCAAAACGTTCGGCCAGCACATTTAAACGGGCATCTTCCGAGCCGTCCGGCTGGCTTAAACGTGAAATCTGTTCGTCCAGCTGCTGACGTTTATGCTCCAGTTGATCCCGCTGCATGGTGAATTCACGCTCTTTCTCCAATTGAGCCTGCATGAAATTCATTACATCCTGATTGTCTTCAAATTGTTCGCCGCTTTGTTCCGTTAAACGTTCCAATGCGGATTTCGCCGTAATCCAGGCGGGCGCCGAACGTGCTTTTTCTTCAAAAAGTGCGGTTAATTGTTCCAGTTTTTGGCGTAAGGTCGAACGGGTTTCCACCTGTTCCGAGAATTCGGCCGTTAGGTTTTCAATTAACGCCTCTTGTTCCGCATGATAATCTTCTAATTCATCAGCAGTTTCTAATGATAACCCGGCACGTTGATTGAAATCTTTTAAAATTTTGACCGCACTTTGCTGTTGTTGATAACGCTGTTCAAGTTCATGTAACTTTGCTCTTAATTGCGGTGTTTGTTGTGCCTGTAATTTTTGTGTCGGATACTCGCGTAATAATTCTTTTGCACTGTCCCATGCCGCAGAGCGGGGAATTTCACCGGCAATTTTGCAAACCAATTGATAAGCTTTGTCAAACTGCGTTTTTGCCGCTTCGGAAATAGACATTTTTTGCTCTAATTGCAACACGCGATCCGTTAAGGTTTCAACCTGAGCTTCAAATTCTTCATGATAGACTTCGGCATTTTTAACGGATAAATCCGCCAGCCCGCAAAGCGCTTTTGCCTTCTCTAAAGCCTGAATCGCCTGTTGGTATTGCAATGCGCGGGTTTGCTGTGCATCTAAAGCTTGTTGATAGTCCGCCAACTGTCCTCGGATTTGGTCAACTTCCGTTTCTAAAGTTTCAAATTGTAGTTGGCTTTCTTCTAACTGTTCGTTAGCGTTTTCAACCACAATTTTTTGTTCTTCCAGTTTTTCCGTTAATTCGTTTACATCTTCTTGATAGCGTTCAATACGTTCCTGGTGACGTAATGCATTCAATACCAGATTTAAATGATCGGAAGCGCTTTGATGATCTATCTCTAAGGCTTTCTCATTTTCGGTTAATTCGGCGGCTTCACGGCTTAAATCAATTAGACGGTGTTGAGATAAATCCTGCTCCGACTTCGCCGCATACCATTCTTTGCGGAAACTAAGTGCGGTTTCGATATTTCCCTGACGTTCATTGGCATTGCGCATATAATCGGAGGCCACATAATTAGTGGTTTCGGTGATTAAATGCTTGAATAAATCACGATCGGATTGAGTCATTTTAATGGCTTCAAGGGTCATGCGGTTCTCGCGCAACGCCGATTCCATATCCTGGAATGCTTTACGAACGCCTAGGTTTTCAGGCAATAAATAATCACGCAACGATTTGGTAATAGCACTTGAAATACCGCCGTAAAGGGATGCCTCGATTAATTTATAGAATTTGCTGCGATCGGAAGACGAACGCAGACGGCGCGGAATCATACCCAGTTCAAACATCATGGCGTGATAATCGGCAACGGAATGATATTGCTTGAATTGCGCGCCCTGTTCTTCAATGCGGTCTTTTAATTCCGTCAGGCTTAATACGCGCGCCTGACGTTGGGAGACGGTTTCCGTTAAAACTGCGGTCGGATTTTGAGAAATTTCCAAACCTTGAATTGAAAAAGTTTTAATATCGACTTTTTTGTCCCGACCGGCAACCTGCTGCAAACGCACACCGGCTAAGATTCGCTGTTGACGGGAATTTACCGCATCCAACACGGCATAACATACGCCCGGGCGTAATTTGCCATGCAGACCTTTATCACGGGAACCGCCGCTTGCGCCGGCTTCCGTGGTATTGCGGAAATGCAAAAGAGTGAGATCCGGAATTAATGCCGTCACAAAGCCCGCCATGGTTGTGGATTTACCCGCACCGTTACCGCCCGAAAGGGTTGTGACCAATTCGTCCAAATCGAAAGTACGGGCAAAAAAACCGTTCCAGTTAATCAGGGTTAAAGAACGGAATTTACCGCGTTCAATGCCGGCGGATTGTGTAAGAACCGTTGCCGGAACAATGGTTTCGCTCTTTTCTTCCGGCAGGAATTCACTTTCTAGTTCTAATTCTTCTGACATTATTCTTCTTCTCCTAACCCTTCGTCTAATTCATCTTCAATTTCTTCATCATTTTTGACCGCACTTTTTTCCTGTGATAAAGAATCCGGCGTTGCCGCTTCCCCATCGCGAATCAGACGTAATTGCGCTTCGCGAGGATCATCGCCGCTGCGCACTTCCGCCCCGAAACGGAATACCGATTCGGAAATGGTAAATTTACCACTGTTTTGTTCGCCGACGGTATGAATCATACCAAGACGGCGTAAACGGTTCACCGCAGCCCGCACTTTTTCCGCCAGTTTCTGTTTATCCAGGTCGGAACCTGAAGAACGTTGGTTAACCGCTTTAAGCAATTTACTTTCATCCGCCAGATTGAGCAATTCGTCATACACTTCCTGTACGCTGAAGATACCTTGCTGCGCTAACCGTTCCGGACTTAAGTATAAATAACAAAGCACTTTACCAACCAGCATTTCCAACTCGCTCAGCACGGAGCGGGCGATTAATGTGGTTGCTTTCGGTCTTAAATAGAAGAAACCTTCGGGGGCACGAATAAGTTCTACGTTATAACGACGATAAAACATATCTAATTCGTTTTGAAAATCAGCTAAAAAAGCAAAATTATCTAAATATTCTTGCCCGATATGTCTGCCTGAACGTAATTGGCTGTCCACTGCCGGAAACAACGGGTTTGCAATTGCCGCTGCAAGTTTAGTCGGAATAAGTTCTTGAAGGTTTTCGTTCATATTATTGTTCTCTTTGTCGGGCGGAAGTTATTTTCCGCCTTTCACATTATGTTTTCGGTGAAATATTCGATTTTTACAAAAGTGCGGTCGTTTTTTTCAAATTATTTATACTCATCAATCACATGAGCCTGAACTTCGGCTCCCCGATTGTTTATTTCCTGCCACTGCGGATAAGTACCGGATAAATCCGCGCTTGCCATACCGAGGCGTACCGCCTGATCCACAATAATTCTCGCCACGTCAAAATGACGGGCCAACGGATACCCTTCCAGCTGTTCTTTTAATACGAGGCTTAAGTCGATAGGTTGATTACGTTCACGCTGTGCAATTAGCAGATTTTGCATATAATCGACAATTTGATCATGTAAATCGGAGAGTTGTTCGTATTCTAATTCTTCCGGTAATTCGCCGAGAGCATCTTCATCACGCAAGGCTAATTCTTCATCCCGCAGGTCAATCAAGCGCTCCGCCTGCGCAGTCCACAGATACCAAGGCATATCGAAATAATTATGGATAGATTGGCGCAAACGTTGTGAAAATACCCGGTTTTTATCCATATCAATAGCGGTACGGATAAATTTATGTACATGACGATCGTAGCCAATCCATAAGTCGATGGCTTGTTGCCCCCAACTGATAATCCGGTCTAATTTTGCCTGCAGGTCGGTAATCAATTGATCGATAAAATACAGGTCATCACGCCCGATAACACAATCCTGAATACGTAATAATTGTTCCTGCAATTTATCGCCGGCGGCATTTAAGGTATCTTGTAATTCCCGCAAATTGCCCGAGGTTTCGTCTAACAGACGCTCACAACTTGCAATCGCGGCCTGCCAATCTTTGGTTAAAAGTTCGGCAATTTCCTCTTTAATGCTCTGCTGATTTTCATCCATAATACGTTGCGATAAATCAATGCTGTCAAAGATTTCCGCTACGGAATATTTCAATGGCGCAAATACGTTGCGGCGCCAATAATATTCGTCTTCCTGTTTGGCGGTACCTTCTTCCGCAAGCTCTGAGGCGCGTTGGATTTCATTGGCGACAATGGCTAACTGCACGGAAAGACGTAAGGCGGAAAATTCCCGTTGACGAATATAATAGTCCGAAACGCCTACGCCTAAAGGCGTTAAGCGGTAAATGGATAAACTCTCCGTGAATTCACTGCTAAAACGGTTTAAAAAGCGCTGTTTAACCAATTCGTTAATCGCATTGTTGGCCCGGGTTGCAATGGTTTCTTTGGATTGTTCAAACTCATTAGACACATGACGGAAAATATCCACAAGATCAGATTCGACCATTTCACCGTCAAAACGTTCGGCGTTGTAAATGGCGATAGCAAGTAAAAAGGCAAGACGTTCTGTCGGTAAGTTCAGGGAAAATTCACGTTCTTTTGCCCAAGATACCAATTCGGGAATGGTTTGTGATGTTTCAAGCATTAAAGATTTCTCACAATCTATTTTTGAAATATAAAAAATTGTTCAAGATTATAGCCTATTTTGAAGGATCTTTCAGCTTGAAATTGCAACAAAAATTAAGCAATTTAACGGGCTTGCGGCTGTTTTAAATAATTTTTATTGGAAATTTCAAAAGAAAGCCGTACTATACGCGGGCTTTTATGTTTAACCTAAAAAATTAAGATAAATAAATGACCGAATTAGAAACAAAAGAAAATAAAAAACAGATTTATAATTTTAATAAATTACAAAAAAGGTTACGTCGTAACGTAGGTAATGCCATTGCCGATTTCAATATGATTGAAGACGGTGATAAAGTGATGGTTTGTCTTTCCGGCGGTAAAGACAGCTATACGCTGCTGGATATTCTGTTAAATCTTCGTCACAACGCACCGGTTCATTTCGATATTGTGGCGGTAAATCTGGACCAGAAACAACCTGGCTTTCCCGAACATATTTTGCCTGAGTATTTAAGTTCCATCGGTGTGGAATATAAAATTGTCGAAGAAAATACCTATGGCATCGTAAAAGAAAAAATCCCTGAAGGAAAAACAACCTGTTCGCTCTGCTCTCGTTTACGTCGCGGTATTTTATATCGTACGGCAACAGAATTAGGCGCAACTAAAATCGCGCTGGGTCATCATCGTGACGATATGCTTGAAACCTTATTTTTAAATATGTTTTATGGCGGAAAATTAAAATCCATGCCGCCTAAATTAGTCAGTGACGACGGCAAACAGATTGTTATTCGTCCGTTGGCTTACTGTAAAGAAAAAGATATTGAGAAATATGCCGTCGCGAAACAATTCCCGATTATTCCTTGCAATTTATGCGGTTCTCAACCTAATTTACAGCGCCAGGTTATTAAGGAAATGCTGCAAACTTGGGATCGCCGCTATCCGGGACGAATTGAAACCATGTTCAGTGCGATTCAAAATATCACGCCGTCTCATTTATGCGACCCGAATTTATTTGATTTCAAAAATATAAAACGGGGACAGCTACCGAAAGGCGTTGAAGGCGATATTGCTTTTGATAAGGAAGAATTGCCGCAAACACCAATCATTGATGAAGATACGGAAGATTTTGTAAATAACGGGCAATTGATTCGATTTAAAGAAGTGAATTAAGACAAAAAGTGCGGTAAATTTTACCGCACTTTTTTGTATAAAGGATTAAATTCGTCTTGTTTGCCAGTAGGCATTTTTCCAATAAGGGCTATTCATTGAAGAATAAATCACGCCGCCTTTTGTAGATGCATGCAGGAATTTATCATTTTTCACATAAATGCCCACATGATAGCCGTTAGGACCACGCCCGGTTTTAAAGAAAACAAGATCACCGGTTTGAATATCGGACAGACTGATTTTCTGACCATAGCCCGATTGCGCGGCGGTTGTTCTTGGTAGCGCGATATTAAATCTGTCCATAAATGTGGTTTGCACAAATCCCGAACAATCTACTCCGCTTCTACTGACACCACCCAATACATAAGGTGCTCCGGCCCATTCCCGCTGTTGTTCGCTTAGCAGAACTATTGCCATAATCGGGTCGTCGATTCGCCCTTTATAGGTAATTGAGGATATATTAGAGGAACAAGCAGACAAAATAGCCACTGATATTGTTAAACAAAATGTTTTTATCTTAGTTCTCATGGCATTCCCTCAAACAAGACAGGCTATCTACAAAAGTTTGCAGATAGCCGAATATTAAATAACTAATGTAAAAACAACTAATTAGCTTTTAGGTTTAGTTTTTTCAACGCGAGCCCGTAATTTTTGACCCGGTTTGAAAACAACCACCCGGCGGGCCGAAACAGGAACGCTTTCACCTGTTTTCGGGTTACGTCCGGGTCTGGATGCTTTCTCGCGTAATTCAAAATTGCCGAAACCTGATAATTTAACATCATTACCTTTTTCTAAAGCAACTCGAATTTCTTCGAAAAAATCCTCTACTAAAGCCTTCGCTTCAGATTTATTTAAACCGTGTTTTTCAATCAGGTTGTCCGCAAGTTCTACTTTAGTTAAAGTCATAAATTTAATCTCTTAAGTAAGCATTAAAACGATCTTTTAACTCAGATAATACAACAGAAATTACCGCATTGATATCGTCTTCTTCAAGAGTTTTTTCAGTATCTTGAATAGTCAGGCTGATAGCCAGGCTCTTATGACCTTCAGGCACGCCTTGACCTTGATAAACATCAAATAAATTCACTTGAGTTAATTTACTTCCCGCTACTTCACGACAAGCGTCAAGGATATCACTTGCCGCAATATTTTCTGCAACCACAAGCGCTAAATCACGCTTGTTAGCCGGGAATTTAGAAATTTCTTTAGCATTTGCTACATTGCGTTCGGCAACTTTATCAACAATTAGTTCACAAGCAAAGGCTTTACCGTTAATTCCGAGTTTTTGTGCCGCCATCGGATGGAGTTGACCAATATAACCGATTTCTTCACCGTCTAAAACAATAGCTGCAGATTGTCCCGGATGGAATGCCGGGAATTCTTTGGCGACAAATTTAATATAAGGACCGGCCTTTGTTAATGATAAAAGATTTTCAATATAACCTTTTAAATCAAAGAAATCGGCGGGTTCGGCTTTGCTCGCCCAATGCTCGCTTAGGCGGGAACCGGTCATAACGGCGGCAAATACCAATTCCTGACGAATACCGAATTCGGCGCTTTCATCCGGGATAAAACGTAAGCCCGTTTCAAACAAACGAACACGGTTTTGTTGACGGTTTTGGTTATAAACTACCGCACCTAACAAGCCCGTTAATAATGAAACGCGCATTGCCGACATTTCGCTGGAAATCGGGTTAGGCAGAATCCAGACGGCTTGCTCAGGATGCAAAATCGATTGAAGTTTAGGATCAACAAAACTATAAGTAATAGCCTCGTGGAAATCATTACCGACCAGCGCTAGCTTGATTCTTGATAATTCAAGGTCGGATTCATGGTGTTCGCGCATACTTAAATGCGCTAACGGCGCATTATTCGGAATGCTGTTATAACCATAAATACGAGCGATTTCTTCAATCAAATCTTCTTCGATTTCAATATCGAAACGCCAGCTTGCCGATGTTACCGTCCATACCTCATTTTCATAACTTACCGGCAAACCTAAGCGGTGGAAAATTTCCGTTACGGTTTCCGTTTCAATATGATGACCTAAAAGCGCATCTAATTTGCTACGGCGTAACTGAACTTTATTCAGTTTAGGCAAATGGGTTTCGCTGACAACTTCACAGATCTCACCGACTTCACCGCCGCAGATTTCCACTAAAAGTGAGGTGGCTCTTTCCATTGCTTTATGTTGCAATTCAAAATCCACTCCCCGTTCAAAACGATGAGAGGAATCCGTATGTAAACCGTATTGACGGGCACGACCTGTAATAGCTAAAGGTGCGAAAAACGCCGCTTCAAGAATTACATCTTTGGTTTGTGCGTTTACACCGCTTGCCTGGCCGCCAAAAATCCCTGCCATAGCGAGCGGACCTGTTTGGTCTGCAATCACCAGCGTGTTCGATTGTAATTTTGCGGTGGTACCGTCTAATAAAACCAGTTCTTCACCGTCCGCAGCAAAACGTACTTGAACCGGTTGCGCTAATTTTGCCGCATCGAAAGCATGCATTGGTTGACCTAATTCAAGTAATACGAAATTAGTAATATCCACAATCGGATCAATTGAACGAATACCGCAGCGCCGCAATTTTTCTTTCATCCAGACCGGCGTTTCGGCATTTACGTTCACATTTTTAACCGAACGTAATAAATAACGCGGGCAAGCTTCAGGCGCCAATACGTTAATTGCCACTTTTTCGTCAGAAGTAACAGGAACCGGATTAATCGCAGGTTCAGTTACCGCTAATTGATTAACGACACCGATTTCACGAGCAACACCGGCAATACTTAAACAATCGGCGCGGTTCGGAGTTAAACTGATTTCAATTTCTTTATCGTCTAATATTAAATATTCGCGGAAATCTTTACCTACAGGCGCATCAGCCGGTAATTCTATAATACCGCTGTGATCTTCCGACATGCCTAATTCGCGATAAGAACAAAGCATACCTTCGGAAGGTTGGCCGCGTAATTTGGTTTTCTTAATTTTAAAATCGCCCGGTAATACGGCGCCTTCAATCGCACAGGCAACTTTTAAACCTTGACGGCAGTTTGGCGCACCGCACACGATATCTAATAAACGTTCGCCGCCTACATTGACTTTGGTCACGCGTAATTTATCCGCATCGGGATGCTGCGCGCATTCGACTACTTCGCCGACTACAACACCATTGAACTCGCCGGCAACAGCTTCAACGCCGTCGACTTCCAAACCAAGCATGGTGATTTGATCGCATAATTGTTCCGTATTAACGGCAGGATTGACCCACTCGCGTACCCATTGTTCACTGAATTTCATTATTATCTCTCACTCTAAATTATTTGAATTGTTTTAAGAAACGTAGGTCGTTTTCGAAGAACGAACGTAAATCCGTGACGTTGTAGCGTAACATGGTTAAACGTTCAACCCCCATACCGGCGGCAAAACCGGAATATTCATTAGGATCGATACCTACGCTACGCAATACGTTAGGGTGCACCATACCGCAACCAAGTACTTCCAGCCATTTTCCGTTTTTGCCCATAATATCCACTTCGGCGGAAGGCTCTGTGAACGGAAAATAAGAAGGACGGAAACGTACTTGCAAATCTTCTTCAAAAAACGCGCGTAAGAAATCGTAAAGTACACCTTTTAACTCGGTAAAGTTTACTTTTTTATCTTCATACAGTAATTCGATTTGGTGGAACATCGGCGTATGCGTTTGGTCGTAATCGTTACGATAAACTTTACCCGGAACCATAATACGGATAGGCGGCTGTTTTTTCTCCATGGTGCGGATTTGCACGCCGGAGGTTTGGGTACGAAGTAATAATTCCGGATTGAACCAGAACGTATCGTGGTCGGCACGAGCCGGGTGATGTTTCGGAATATTTAACGCATCGAAATTGTAATAATCGCTTTCGATTTCAGGACCGCTCTCTACGCTAAACCCTAATTCAGAGAAAAATTTTGTTACCCGTTCGATAGTTAACGAAACCGGATGCAAACCGCCAAGCTCTACTTTACGTCCCGGTAAGCTCACATCAATACGTTCTTTTTCTAACTGTGCATTTAATGCCGCTTTTTCAAACGCTTCTTTTTTAGCGTTTAAAATATCTAAAACCGCTTGTTTCGCTTCGTTAATTTTAGCACCTACGGCAGGACGTTCTTCCGCCGCAACATTACGTAAACTTTGCATTAATTGGGTAAAATGACCTTTTTTACCAAAGTATTCAACACGAAACGCTTCTAATGCGTCTAACCCTTTATCATGCAATTCGTCCAGAGCTGCACGGGCTTGTTCCGTAATTTCTTTTAGGTTTTGCATACCTGTCCTCTATGTATTTGTCTTATTTGATAAAATGTTTGTTATAATAATACTAACTCATTAAAAAATCACGTTTTATTATGTTTTTGAGCGAAATTTGCAAAAAATTATCACAATCTATTATATAAATTGTTATTGCTTTTAAAGTATTGTTCTAACTAATTTAAAAAATTAATATTTTTGACCGCACTTTTTGTCGATAGAAAAATTTTTATGGATTAGAAAAAAAGGTGAGCACAAACTGGCTCACCCTTTCTTTTTTTAATTAACTTTCTATGATTTGGTTATGTCTTTTATCACTGTAGTTGCCGCGTTGTTCATCACTGAGTTTACCCCGTTTTGCGCCGCCGCTTTTGATGAATAATATTCGCTACGCCCGATTTCCTGATGATTTTGCGCTTTTAAGATGAAATAAGGTTCGCCATTTTTATTTTCTCTGAATTCAAAATTTTTTTCATCACCACCATTTTTTTGTACGGAGGCAATACCGTTTTCCGCCGCCGCACGGGAGCGATAAAGTTCGCTTGTCAAGATAACTTGGCTATTAGCAGCTTTTAAATTGAACATAAATTGTCCGTCTTTCGCTAATTTGAGTTCATACCAACCTAATGCCATTTTCTATCTCCTTTAATAAATAGATTGACCATAATTATTTGAATTGAGAATAAATTCTCGTTATCAAGCATAGTAATATTCATGAATAAACACAATCTATTTTTTAACCAATTTGTTTAAATAATATCTACGCAAACGTTAATTTTGTGATATAGATCACAAAATTAACACGGGGATGATGTTTTTAAAAATTATTTAATTTATAAAGACTTCCCCTTAGGTTTCTATATTTAAAAGTTATTTAGATAATTAATTTTTATTGAGGTTATAGACTTTATGATAATGCATTTTGCCTGCCCGGATACAAAAAGATTTTTTAACGGAGAAAGATTCGTTCGCTTTATTTCTTGCGAAAGATTAGCCATTCGGAAATTACAGCAGCTTAATGCTGCAACTTCTTTGGAGTTTCTAACCAAATTGCCTAATAACAAGCTGGAAACCACTCTGTACAATCATGTTTCCTATTACAATCTGAAAATCAATGAACAATGGAGTTTATTATTTTTATGGGATCATAATAGCCCGACAGATGTGAAATTAGTGGATATGAAAGAGGTTTAGTATGAGTAATAGCAATTACACCTGTTTTCATTTAGTTCATCCCGGTGAAATTCTTTACGAAGAATAGCTGAAACCATTAGGCATTACACAATTTGAATTAGCCCAGGGAATTTTGCTTTCTCCTCGCAAAATCAGTGAAATTGCAACGGGCAAACGCCCGATTACTGCGGATGTCGCTGTGCGATTAGCGCTATTTTTCGGTACGGATGCGGAAAGCTGGCTGAATTTGCAAAGCCATTATGATATTAAGAAAAGCGAAGAAGAAATTAAAACCGACATCGAATCCATTTTGGATTCGTCCATAGACGGCTATTTAAATATATAAAAGATTTTTTCAATGTTTAAAATAACGAAAGGCAGGTTCACATCCCGCCTTTAATTATTTTTAAATAAGATGACAAATAAAAAGAGTGTTTAGCGAATTATTCTAAAATAGGAATAATTTTAGTTGCGTGTGAGCCTTTTTCACCATGTACAACTTCAAAATTCACTTTTTGTCCGGCTTTTAATGAACGGTAACCATCCATTTCGATGACTGAATAGTGTGCAAAAATATCCGCATCACTTCCTTCCGCATTAATGAATCCAAATCCCTTAGCATTATTGAACCATTTTACAACACCAACTTCCATAGAATTACCCCTATCGGCTAGTCCTTACAGACAACTTACTACATATAATAAGACTTGTGCCTTATTTCCTAAACGCTCTTTATGTTAATAAATCCCGCTTATTTATCAATAAGCAATATTTGAAAATTTAACGGAGATCACAAAAATTTTGTAAAGAAGATAAATTTTTATTTTAGTTAAGTAAAAAAGTTCATTTATACATAAAAAAGTGCGGTAGAAATTTTGAGAAATTCTACCGCACTTTTACACCATTACTGATTATTTTTTACGTTCAATCCAATTGCCGTCAATATAGTCAACAATCCATTTGGTTTTCTTACCGTTTTTTTCAGAAGTGACGTATTGATGTTTTTCTTTACGACTAAAACTGATAATCGCCGGGTTGCCTTCAGGATCCTGCTGCGGCGCATCCGCCAGATATTGTAATTTTTCCGGCAAACGTTCGCGATATTGAGCCAGCTCGGCCACTTTTGCCGGGCGGCTTTCGCGAACCCGTGGGAAATTATGCGCCGACATAAAGACGCCAACGGCACTGTTTCTTAATACAAAATAAGCATCGGCTTTTTCACATTTTAATTCAGGGAACGCAATCGGCTCTTCTTTTGGCGGCGCTACCTCGCCGTTAGCCAGAATTCGGCGCGTATTATCGCAAGCGGTACAAGCCATATATTTGCCGAAACGACCTAATTTTAAGTGCATATCCGAGCCGCACTTATCACATTCCACAATCGGCCCATCGTAGCCTTTGATTTTGAAAGTACCTTGTTCAATGAGATAACCCTCACAGTTCGGGTTATTCCCGCAAATATGAATTTTACGATGCGGATCAATAATATAACTGTCCATTGCGGTATCGCATTTCGGACAGCGTTTGCGTTCCATCAAGGCTTTAGTTTCCGAAGCATCATCCAATACGTTTAATAATTCCGCTTCGGGAATCAAATTAATGGTCGTCTTACAACGATCTTTCGGCGCTAAAGCGTAACCGGAACAACCGAGGAAGACACCGGTACTTGCTGTGCGGATTGCCATAGGGCGACCACAGGTCGGACATTGAATATCCGTTAGTACTAAGCTGTTCGGCTTCATGCCGCCTTCCAATTCATCCAGTTCCGCGGTGGTTAATTGACCGGAAAAATCTTTAAAAAATTGGTTTAATTCCGTTTTCCAGTCTTTTTTACCAGTGGCAATTTGATCCAGCATATCTTCCATGCTTGCGGTAAAATCATAGCTCATAAGATGGGCAAAAGACTGATTTAAACGATCTGTAACAATTTCACCCATTTTTTCCGCATAGAAACGGCGGTTTTCCGTTCTCACATAACCGCGTTCCTGAATGGTTGAAATAATTGCCGCATAGGTTGAAGGGCGCCCGATTCCACGTTTTTCCAGTTCTTTTACTAATGCCGCTTCGGTAAAACGTGCAGGCGGTTTGGTAAAATGCTGGCTTGGCTGAATTTCATCTAATGCCAATTTATTATGTACATTCAATGCCGGCAATTCTTGATCTTCCGCAGATTTGCCAAGCTGTGGCAATACTTTTGTCCAACCGTCGAAACGTAGGATTCTGCCTTTAGCTTTTAGCTCGTAATCCCCCGCTTTTACCGTCAATGTGGTGCTGTCGTATTGTGCCGCCGGCATTTGACAAGCGACAAACTGGCGCCAAATTAAATCATATAAACGGACAGCGTCTTTTTCCATGCCCTGCAAATCATTCATGGAAATATTAACATCCGACGGGCGGATAGCTTCGTGGGCTTCCTGGGCATTTTCTTTGCTTGAGTAAAAATTCGGTTTTTCAGGTAAATATTTTTCGCCGAAATTGCGTTCAATATAACTTCGAGCCATATTTAACGCATCCCGGCTCAGGTTTGTCGAATCGGTACGCATGTAGGTAATGTAGCCGGCTTCATACAAACGCTGTGCCAACATCATGGTTTTCTTTACGCTGAAATTTAATCTCGTGCTGGCGGTTTGTTGCAAAGTTGAGGTAATAAAAGGTGCTCGCGGTCTTGAAGTTGTCGGTTTTGTTTCAAGCGCAGAGACGATGTAATCGGATTTTGCTAAAAAATCTACCGCACTTTGCGCCTCGGTTTCATTTTTAGGATCAAATCTTTTTCCTTTATATTCCGCTACATCAAGAGTAATTTTTTGATTGTCCGCAGTTTTTGTGACAACGGCGACTTCCCAATATTCCTGTGGTTGAAAAGCTTTAATTTCGCGTTCACGTTCTACCACTAATTTTACCGCAACAGACTGAACACGGCCGGCGGATAATCCGCGGGCGACTTTTTTCCATAATAGCGGCGACACCATAAATCCCACAACGCGGTCTAAAAAACGGCGTGTCTGCTGGGCGTTTACGCGGTCTAAATTCAAATGTTCCGGCTTTTCAAATGCCTGTTTAATGGCATTTTTAGTGATTTCGTTAAAAACCACCCGGCTGAAACGATTGTCATCACCGCCAATTACTTCTCGCAAATGCCACGCGATCGCTTCCCCTTCTCTATCCAAGTCGGTTGCGAGATAAATATGGTCGGCTTTTTTGGCTAGAGATTTGAGGTCGGCAACCACTTTTTCTTTGCCGGGCAAAATCTGATAATTTGCTTTCCAGCCGTGGTAAGGGTCAATGCCCATCCGTTTAACAAGCGCATTTTTTTCTTTTTCCGTTTTTAGCGCCTGTTTTTCTTCTGCAGTTAATCCTTTGGTAGAGACCGGCTTGGCTTTTTCTCCTGTTGATGCGCCCGCAGTCGGTAAATCGCGTATATGTCCCACACTTGATTTCACTACATAATCACTACCTAAATATTTATTAATGGTTTTCGCTTTAGCCGGCGACTCCACAATAACCAAGGATTTGCTCATTTTTTATTACCTGAATTGTTGTTTTTATATAAAATTCTATTGGAACTTGTGCACATTTTAAATTGTACGGCATGTTACCGAGATGCGCATAAGTTTTAAATTAACACTTATATTTGAAATAATCACAACTTTTAGAAAAAATTATCAAGAAAGGTTGTTTGTGAACGGTTTATACTATCATAAACTAATGACTTTGTTGCGGGCATTTCAAATCTCGCCGCTATATTGCCCAACGAACTATTAATTGGTCAACAACTTTTTTAAAAAAGGTGAAATAAATGGATAAACTCAATGCAATTTCGGTTTTTTGTCGTATTATCGAAAGCCAAAGCTTTACTCAAGCCGCTGCGCTGGAAAATATTTCCGTGGCGATGGCAAGTAAATTAGTTGCCCAGTTAGAAGAACATCTGAAAACTCGTTTGTTGCAACGTACCACCCGTAAAATCGTGCCTACGGAGGCCGGATTGGTTTATTATCAGCGTTGCCAGCCTATTTTATTAGAGCTTAAAGAAGCGGATTCAAGTATTAGTGATCTTTCTACCTCATTACAGGGCAATTTGGTGGTATCCGTCCCGATGGATTTCGGCTTGAAATTTATTACGCCTACCCTCCCCGCCTTTATTAGTGCAAATCCTAATTTACACGTCGAAATGGAATTTAGCGATCGTCGCGTGGATTTAATGGCGGAAGGCTATGATTTAGCACTACGTATCGGTTCCCTGCAAGACAGCACCTTAGTTGCAAAAAAACTTGCCACTACCAGTATGCACTTTGCGGCATCCGCGGAATATTTACGTCGCTACGGTACCCCAAGAAAACCTGAGGACTTGCAATATCATCAGTGCCTGCTTTATAAAGCTATCGGTAATCAGATTTATTGGGAATTTGCCAACAAAGGGAAAATCCAACGGGTGAAAATGCGTTCAAAAATGGTGTGCAATAACGGATTGACCTTAGTACAGTTAGCCAAAGCGGATTTAGGCATTATTAATTCGCCCCGTTTTTTAGTGGAAGAAGAATTGGCTTCCGGTGAATTGATCGAAGTATTGCCCGAATTCAAACAACAATTGCTCGATATTCATGCGGTTTATCCGCATCGCCGTCATCTGGCGGCCAAGGTGAAAGCTTTTGTAGAATTTTTAAGCGGGCTGAATTTAGGTAGCGAAACTTAATGCGTCAAATTTTTTTGATGTTAACACATTGATTGTTAAATATTTTCAATCAATAAGCGGCCTAAACCGCTTTGTCTTTTTACCTGTTTTCTGACCGCACTTTTCCAGATATTATCCGTAGCAAACAAAGTGAATCGCTGTTTTGCGCGAGTCACCGCGGTATAAACAAGCTCTCTGGATAAGACCGGTACGTTTTCCGTCGGCAATACTAAAAATGCGTGATTGAATTCCGACCCCTGAGATTTATGCACCGTCATTACAAATGCGGTTTCATGGCTCGGTATCCGGCTTGGCGAAATGCGACGATAATGATTTTCGCCTAATTCAAACCAAACTTTCCCCTGAATAAACAACCCGATATCGCCATTGAAAAGCCCTACGTTGGCATCATTTTGAATGATCATCACCGGTTTTCCCTGATACCAATCCCTACTGTTTTTAAATTGAATTAAATTTTGTCGGCGCAAACCTTCCGCAATAGACAGATTCAGCTTTTCAACGCCTAATTCACCAAGCCGAAGTGCGGATAAAAAACGCACTTTTTTGAAACCGGCAAAGATTTTTTCGATATCCTGCTCCGTTAATTCGCTTTTTGCTGATCGGGTTTCAATTTCCAGTAGATAATCCCGATATTCCCGTACCGCACGTTCAACGACTAGGTTAACGCAATAAGCTAAATACTCAGCGGAGGATTCGGGCTGAATGCCGTTAGCAAAATAACGGTTAAAATCAACATATTCAATATCATCTAATTGGGAAAACAACTGCAAACTGCGGTCAATTTCTGCGGAATTTATTGCTTTTGCCAAATGTCCGATTGCAGATTTTTCATCAAAACGCCGACTTTCCGTCAAGTGAGATAAATAATCCCGGATTTCATCGCCTTGAACCGAGTTGAACGCCAAATGCGAATCCGTTACCCGGTTTAAATAATCGATAAAGGAAGCACTGTAACCCTGTTCTAAAAACTGCCCTAACTCGCCTAAAATCGCTCCGGCCTCTACTGACGCCAGTTGGTCTTTATCACCTAATAAAATCAGTCGCGCATGGCTTGGCAAGGCCTGCAGTAAGTTTGACATCAATGCTAAATCTATCATTGAGGCCTCGTCTATTACCAGTACATCTAACGGCAAAGGATTTTGAGCATTGAATTTAAAGCTCCGTCCGCCAAGTAAACGATGAATTGTCATTGCCTCAGTTGGAATGCAATGCTTTAATTTTGCAGACAACGTCATTTGCTGTAGGGCGTTTTCAATACTTTCCGTTAAACGTGCGGCGGCTTTTCCGGTGGGTGCGGCTAATTTTATCTGTAATTTGCCTTGATGTAGTTGTTGTAGAGCAACCAATAATCTCGCCACCGTATAGGTTTTTCCGGTTCCCGGTCCGCCCGAAATCAGGCAAAATTGTTGACGGAGTGCGGTTGCAATAGCAATCTTTTGCCCTTGGTTTAAGCCGGTATTTTCACCGATTAGCTGATGGATTATTTTCGTATCCGGTTGTTCTGCCAAAACTTTACTATTTTTGACCGCACTTTTCAGGTAACGAGCTACCAAATATTCATCCTGCCAAACACGATAAAAATATAACGCATTGAATTGAAAAACGAAAGGTGCAATTTTCGTTTTCGGTTCTGTTGTAAAGGCGATATGGGATTTTAATATTTGCTGCCATTGAGCTACAGGTAAATATCCGATTTTTTCATCAATTTGTTGTAAATAATCCTGCTCTAAAGCGCGATAAGCCAGCCCGAATAAATTCGATTTAATCTGTTCTTCAAGGAATAAACAAGTATTTCCTTGCTGATGACTGTAATTACAAAGTGCGGCAAGTAAAGCCGTTAAATTATTTTTTGTCCTTGAACTTTTATCCGTTCCTTCTTCGCATTTTTCCGCAATCATTTTGGCAAAATGATAATCCCCTGCGGTGATCACATTTTCCTGTTGTAATTTTGCTAAAATTTCTAACATAACATTACCGACTAAAATAAATTATCCAACCCTTCGATTAGTTCCCGCGCAGGTTTTGCGGAATAAATGCCGTAATCCGGATTACGCCCGTTCATACCCCGTAAAAAACAATAAATTACGCCGCCGAAATGGCTGTCATAATCGTAATCCGTCACACGCTGTTTTAAATAGCGGTGAATTGCTAAGGTATAAAGCAAATATTGCAAATCATAATGATGATTTTTCATTACGTCGGTTAATTGCGACCGCGCATAAAACGCCATGTCTTTTCCTAAGAAATTTGATTTGTAATCCAGCACATAATATTTGCTCTCATGACGAAAAACCAAATCGATAAATCCTCTCAACATGCCTTGAATTTCATCAAATAAATAAGGCTCTCGTTTGATTGTATGATATTTTTGCAGCAACCGATTGAAAGAATGCAACTTAAACCGTCCTTCCAGTTTTAAATAGAATTGCATTTCTTTTATGCAGTCTTTTTTATCTAATTGAGCCAGATTTAAAGGCTCCCCATTAAATAGCGGCGTGGTAAGAATTGCTTCAATCCATTGAATTAAAGGTTGTTTCCATTCTTCGCTTAATTGTATGGTTTGGCATAAATTTTTTACATATTCGTCAATAATTGGTTGATTAAATTCATTTTTTTCAAAAAAACGGTGCAATGCCGTCCCCACATTAATACCATGGGGAAAATCAAAAGGCGAATAACCTTGCCGATATCCCGTTACAATGTCACTAAAATTATTTTTGTCCTCGTTTATTTTAGGTAAAAAAGTTAAATCAATATCTTTGGCTTCATCTAAAATTAGAGAAAAATTGACCGCACTTTCTGTCGTTACAATAGGACTAAAGGCTTCATGTCTGCCTTTTTGACTGTTCCATTCGTGCATTTGAGTTAAAGAGGTAAAACTGCTTATAGTCCAGTCCCGCTCAATTTTTCCGTGGAATTCTTGGGCTACATATTGGGCATGATTATCTTTTTGCTGATAACCCCCTCCTTGGATTTCATCCGTTTGATAATAATGTATATTTGCCGGCGAAATACGTTGTGCAAAGTCGTCTAAAAGGGGCTTGGTTTGGTATTCGTCGGTTAATTTCGCTTGTGTGCCGATTTCTCCGCGAGTCAGAGCATAAAGCAAAGCGTTCCAGTTTTTAGTAAAGTTATCAGGCAACGCCATCGCTAAATGATATTTTGCTCTAGTCAGCGCCACATAAAGTAAGCGCATTTCTTCCGCCAAACGTTCTTTTATCACTTCGTCATTATGGCAGGCATCCATATCCCATTGCACAGCCTGCGCTTGCGCATTGTAATAAGTGGAGATATGTTGCGGGTTCACTTTAGCTTTAGCACTGATAAACGGTAGCCAAACCAGGTTATATTCCAACCCTTTGGATTTATGAATAGTGACGATTTTGACTAATTGCTGTTCGCTCTCCAAACGAATGATATTTTCGTCTTGAGTATTTTCGCCGCGAATTTGACGTTCAAACCAACGCAACAGCGCCGCATCACTTTCATTAAGCGTTGTAGCTTCCTGCAATAATTCCGCTAAATGGAATAAATCAGTCACCCGGCGTTCGCCGTTTGGCATATTAATCAGTTTTTGCGGAATCTGTTCGGCTAAAAAAAGTTGATGCAGCATAGCAAGTACACCTTGTTGCCGCCAGCTGCGTTGATAGCCGACAAAGCGATCAATCCACTTTTCCCAATCCGTTTCATGTTGTTTAATATGTTGAATGTCCGCGCCGGTTAGGCAAAAAATAGCGGTAGCTATGGCATTTACTATATTACGTTCGCTAAAAGGGTTTAAACAGGCTTGCAAGATCAGCAATAATTCTTTTGCTTCATTACAATCAAACACATTGCTTTTATCCGATAAATAAACGGATGAAATCTGCCGTGCCTGCAATGCATTTTTAATTAATTCGGCTTCTTTTGCGTTACGTACCAGAACGGCGATATCTTTCGGTTCTAGCGGTAAAAATTTTTCCGCGGTTTGAATACCGGCACGTTCCCGCAGGGCAAGTTGTAACCATTGAGAAATGCAATTAGCGCAAGTTTCCGCCAGTTGTTCATCGCTCGGTTCTTCACCTAGATAAACGCCAAGCGGTGCTTCTTGTTGCTCGTTTAATATAAAACGCCCTTGAGCTTTTCCTGGTTCGACGGAAGAAAACTCAATATTTTCGTATAAAAAAGGTTGTGCTGAAGAAAAATTAAAAAGTTGATTCACCGCATGAATTAAATTACCTTCAGAACGATAATTTTTACCCAAGGTAAAATGGTATTTTGCCTGTTGTGCAGCTTTTAAATAAGTAAAAATATCCGCGCCGCGAAATTGATAAATAGCCTGTTTCGGGTCACCAATCATAATAAAGCCGGTTTCGGCTTGCGCTGATTCGATATAAATTTTAGAAAAAATTTGGTATTGCTGTGCATCCGTATCCTGAAACTCATCAATCATGGCAAAAGGATATTGATAACGAATCAGCTTAACCAATTCATTTCCATGTTCCGGAGAAACGACGGCTTCTTTCAGTAAACGCAATAAATCGTCAAAACTTTTCTCTTGGTGCGAAGCCTTATAGCGATCTAATTTATCACGCATCCACTGAATATAGTGATACAAAATGACTTTGACGTATAATTCCGTAGATTGTGCCCGTTCTACCGCACTATCCGCCTGTTTAAAAACGGCGTGATTGACAGGTTCGTTTTTAGTGAGATAAGAATCAACGGCGGATTGAGAAAAATACTTGCTTAAAGGTTCGGGGATAGAAAAATCCGTTTCATCCTGTGCCCATTGGCGGATTTTTTCATACCTGCCGGGCAAATGATTCGCTTTGTAAGAAGCGCCTTTAATTAATTTTTGCGTTTTCGCTTTTTCGATTAACCGCTGAATTTCATTTTCGGACTCTATCCATGCTGTTTTCAATTGTTTGATTTCATTGATGTTTTTTTCAATATATTGAGAAAGAAAGCGGTTGAACTCAAGCTGTAATAAGTGAGGTTCGTTGAGTTCGACGTTTAAATTTTCACTGGTGACGAATTTTCTGATTTTTTGCAGCACATCCGTTGGTGATTTAAGATTCCGGTGAATAAAATTTGTGAGACTAAAGGATAAGTTGTAAAAATGTTCCCGCCATAATTCATTGCTAAAACGGGTTAATAATTCGGTTTCATCTTTTACTAACTGCAAATTAAAATGAATGCCCGAATTAAAGGCATATTGTACTAACATTCGGCGGCAAAAACCGTGAATGGTGTAAATTGCGGCGAGATCCATATTTTGCTCGGCAATTTTCAGTCGTTGAATGGCAACGGGTAATTCTAAGCTATCAACTAAATCCGCTAAAATCTCATTTTCCGTCCCGTAAAAAACCTGCTTATTTTTATTTTCAGCATATTGCGTTAATTGTTTTTTTGCTAAATGAATGCGGTGACGAATTCGTTCCCGTAGCTCTTGAGTTGCGGCTTCCGTAAAGGTGACCACTAAGATTTGTTCCACTTCTAAAGGCTTAAAAAAGCAGTTTTCACCGGCTTGCAGTAATAAACGCAAATACAAGGAAGCCATGGTAAAGGTTTTCCCCGTACCTGCGGAAGCTTCAATTAACAGGGTTGAATTCAAGGGCGTTGAAATCGGATCAAGTGCGGTAAGTTTTTGCATTTTTTCAAATCATTAAAAATCGGAAAAATAAGCTCGTCCCTTCGGGTTGCGCCTAAAGTAGCCATATGCGTCGTTGTAAATTTTGTTAATAGGGTTTGTGCTATTCACAGTATTTTACGGCTGGCCGGCGGCTATTTTAGGCGACAACGCAACAGGTTATAAAAGATAAACGGACTCTAATATCATTCTAATATTTTTATCAAGACATCCACAAGCCCTAAAGTGCGGTCTATTTTAGCGAAAAAAACGTGAGAAAAACAAAAGGTGAGCCGTTAAACTCACCTCAATATGGTTAATAACCTTGCCGGTAAATGGATTCCAGTAATTTAACGGCTAAAAACGCCTGGGAAAAACGCTGATTATCCGCAACCAGCCAGTATTGAATACCGCCTTCAACGGATTCTAACGCGCTGATTTGTAAATGTACTTCATCTTCGTTATTTTCCGCTTCACCGTTTAGTACCGGCGTCATCACTTTATCCTGATGATAACGAATAAGATCATTCGTACTCCATTCGGCTAAGATCGAGTCTTGTTCCGGTTCAAATTCAGCTTTTACCGTAACCATTTGGGCGAGCCCGTAAAATACAGGTACATGGATTTGGTGGAACACCACATTCTCTAATTGCGGAAAGACGCGCTGTAATTGAGCGTTTAAATTCAACGATTTGGCAGGAAATACGTCGAATGCAAAACGCATTTCTTCTTCATCCGGCGGAATGCCGTTTAATAATTTAGCCGTTTGTCCTACTAATTTATGTACGCCGTCGGCATCATAATAAGATGCGGGCAATAACGAGCTGACCACGATTTGCGCATTGGATGCGTTATTCAATAAGGAACGAACGGACAAAGCAAACTGAGTAACCTGAGCATCGGGTAAGGATACAATATTACGTTGGCGTAAATCTCTTAATTGCTCTTCGTTCACACCGGGGATGACCACCGGTACATCCGCCAATGCCGAACAAACGCCGTTCATTTCAATAGTCAGGCAACCGGCTTCCGATGCTTTTGCCAATAACGGAATATGAGCTAAATCACCCGCAAAGAACAAGTAGTTAAAATCGGACCATTCCACTTCATCAACGGGTAATTGAGCTACGGCTTTACCGTTAAAACGAATTCCCTGTTCTTCTGAAAAAGGATAAATTTCTACAATCGAAAGTTTTTCCACTTCCAATAAACTTTCTTCTAAATAGCTTGCAATTTTTTCACATAAATCGAAATTTGCCGCTATTGCAATATTTAAGCTTGTACTCATTATTCTCTCCGCTATAAAAAGGCGTTCTATTCTACAGATTTTTAGCTGTAAAAGAAAATATGGCGGTAGAAAATCGTGAAAAAGTAAAAATAAAATTGCCAAAAACTCAACCGCACTTTTATTGAAAAACGATAAAAATCAGAGACTATTATGACGATAATCGTTAGCTTGTTGCAGCAGTTGACGGCTTTCTTTCATAAATTGTTCCGAATAATCGCCGAACCATTCTCTCACTTTGTTAAAGGTTTTAATAAAGCCTTCTCTATCACCGTTTTCAAAGAATTTTAAGCTGTCTTCATAGCTTTGTTTTAAACTTTCGATTACTTCCAGGTTTTCCGGCTTATCCATAATAATATCGGCATATAAACTACCGTCTTGCGCAAACAAACGCCCGATCATCGCAAGTTCCAGACGATAAATCGGTGAAGATAAGGCTAATAAATTAGCTAATTTCACCGGTTGTCTTGAAAGATGTAAACCGTTGGCAAAGGTGGCAAAATGACGTAATGCTTGAATATAGGTCATGCTGTGGTCATGCTCGGCGGCATCCGCCTGATAAATTCGCGCGCCCCACATTTGAATTTGTTCCAACAGCCATTGATAACGCTCCGGATAACGCCCGTCGCAACGTACAACCACCTGTTTTGCCATGCTTGCGATATCGGGCCCAAACATCGGATGCAAGCCTACGACCGCGCCTTGATGAATTTCCAGCATTTTTTCCAACGGGCGGCGTTTTACGGAGGTTAGATCCGTCAATAACATATCTTCCGTTAAATAAGGTTTTAAGCGTTCAATGGTTTCCAAGGTTTTTACGATAGGCACACAAACGATTACCGCATTTGCACCGGCCAAAATAGCCTTTGCGTTGTCCCAATCTTTGCTTCCCAACGCTTCCACAAAGTAGCCTGAAGCCGTCAGAAAACGCCCGAATAAGCCGCCTAATTTGCCTTTACCGCCTACAATAACAATTTTTTTAATCGCCGGATTAACGGTTTTAAAACCGTGTTCATGTTCGTTAGCGTAAGACTCCCGCATAACACGACGTAACACATCTTCAATTAAATCCGCAGGTATGCCCATTTTTTCCGCTTCTGAACGCCGAGCCGCCAGCATATCTGCTTCGCGTTCCGGTACATAAATCGGCAAACCTTGTTGATGTTTAATTTCTCCGACCTTTTTGACTAACGCTAAACGTTTGGCAAAAACTTCTAACAACTCTCGATCCAATTGATCGATTTCGGCTCTGATTTCTTTGAGTGCTTCCACGGAAATATCCTTTAATGTCGGCGGTAATTAAGCAAAATTTTCAAAAAATTGACCGCACTTTTTATAAAAAGAAATCCCGGGCTTAACGCCCAGGCTGTAGCAATATTATAGAGGAATTTAAGAATTACTCCGCTCTATTTTTCAATGCGGCGGCAATTTTACGTAATAAATTATCCGTTGTTTCCCAATCAATACAGGCATCGGTAATGGAAACACCGTATTTCATCTCGGAAACCTTTTGTTCCGAGCTTTGGTTACCCGCATTGATGTTGCTTTCAATCATTAAACCGATAATGGATTTATTCCCCGCCACAATTTGATTTACCGCATCTTTCGCAACTGAAGGCTGGCGTTTATAATCTTTATTTGAATTACCGTGGCTGCAATCGATCATAATCGCCGTTTCCAGACCTGCTTTGGCTAATTCTTCTTCGCATTGGTTGACAAATTCCTGTTGGTAATTCGGTTTTTTGCCGCCACGCAGGATAACATGACCGTCAGGATTGCCCTCCGTATGTAATAAATTGACCTGTCCTTGCTGGTTAATACCGATAAAACTGTGTCCCATTGAGGCGGCTTTCATGGCATTAATGGCGGTAGCCAGACTACCGTCGGTGCCGTTTTTAAAGCCGACTGCCATAGATAATCCGGAAGCCAGTTCACGGTGAGTTTGCGATTCGGTAGTACGCGCGCCGATAGCCGACCAACTGAATAAATCGGCGAGATATTGCGGCGTCATCGGATCCAACGCTTCCGTTGCCAACGGCAAGCCCATTTCAGCTAAATCCAGCAATAATTTACGACCGATATGCAGCCCTTCTTCCACATTAAATGTGCCGTCGATACGCGGGTCATTAATGAGCCCTTTCCAGCCTACCGTGGTACGCGGTTTTTCAAAATAAACCCGCATAACGATATAAAGCTGATCCTTTAATTCATCTGAAAGCGCTTTCAGACGTTTGGCATAATCGATTGCCGCTTTGGTGTCATGTACGGAACAAGGCCCAATGACCACCAGTAAGCGATCGTCTTTTTTGTGTACTATATCGGCAATTTCACGGCGATGTGTTTCAATTTGTGTACGCAGTGCGATTGGGAGCGGGAGCTTTTGTTTTAATTCGGCAGGTGTAATTAATACTTTTTCATCAATGATATGAACATTATGGATACTATCTTTCATTTTGCTTTCCTGATTGGTAATTAAATTATGTAAATTTATATGTACATTAAGTGTAAGAAATACATTACATTATAAAAAATAATAATTCAACCATAAGATGTAAATTTTAATATTTTTCCGTTAAAAACTGTGATAAATCATATTTCTACTAAATGCCGCTTTTGTTTTACACATTTTAGGTTAGTATGAAAACGCTATAAGTAAATCAAAGGTGGTAATTATGACTCATAAAATTGCGGTAATTCCCGGCGACGGGATCGGTATTGAAGTAATCAATGAAGGAGTTAAAGTTTTAAATTGCGTTTCTCAATTAGATCCTAAAATTCAATTTGAATTTACCCATTTCCCTTGGGGTTGTGAATTTTACAGCAAAACAGGGAGGATGATGGATGACGACGGAATCGAACGGTTAAGTAAGTTTGACGGCATTTTTCTTGGCGCGGTAGGTTACCCCGGCGTACCCGACCATATATCGTTGTGGGGGTTATTACTGCGCATTCGTAAAAGCTTTGATCAATATGTGAATGTGCGACCGGTGAAATTACTAAAAGGTGCGCCTTGTCCGTTGAAAGAAAAATCGCCCAAAGATATTAATATGATTTTTATTCGAGAAAACAGCGAGGGCGAATACGCGGGATCAGGCAGCTGGCTTTATAGAGACAAACCTAATGAGGTAGTAATTCAGGACGGCGTATTTTCCCGTGTAGGTTGCGAGCGCATCATTCGCTATGCTTTCGAACTTGCCCGAACGGAGAAAAAATCTTTAACCAGTATCAGCAAAGGCAATGCGCTTAATTATTCCATGGTTTTTTGGGATCAGATTTTCCAACAACTTAGCCAAGAATATCCGGATGTTGAAACCCACAGCTATTTGGTGGATGCCGCGGCAATGCTGATGATAACCAAACCAGAGCGTTTTGAAATTGTAGTTACCAGCAATTTATTCGGTGACATTTTAACCGACTTGGGAGCGGCAATTGCCGGCGGTATGGGGCTTGCCGCCGGGGCGAATTTGAACCCGGAAGGAAATTTTCCTTCTATGTTTGAACCTATTCACGGCTCCGCACCGGATATAGCCGGTAAACAACTTGCCAACCCGTTGGCGACAGTTTGGTCTGCCAGTCAATTATTAGAATTTTTCGGTTATAAAGAATGGGCGGCACGTTTAATCGACGCTATTGAATATTTGCTGGTTGAGCAAAAAACCTTAACGCCGGATTTAGGCGGTACGGCAAAAACCGCCGATGTGGGCGATGCGGTAGTTGCGTATCTGCAAAAACATTTCGCTTAGACAAAAGACATCGCAAAAAAGTGCGGTGAAATTTCAGGAATTTTCACCGCACTTTTATCAGACTCAGTAAATTATTTCACTTCACTGCAATTTAAACAATATAAATATTGCCCTTTCGGATCATTAAACTGTGTCAGAATGCCTAATTGTTTTTGTAGTTGTTTCACCTCTTTTGGCAAACCCATTGTTTTCAGCACCGCATTTTGGATGACATTTTGGCTGCTTTGTGTAATATTTTTCATCAAACCGCCTAATAATCCGGTATTTTCATCGGTAATCCATTCAACGCTAAAGGTATCGGTTTTTTCACTCTCAGCTAATTTGCCGTTTGCCAATTCCTGCGCTTTTCTGACCGCCGTATCAAAATCACCCAATTCGTCAACCAATTTCATTTTATAGGCATCTTCACCTAACCATACACGACCTTGCGCCACGTTATCCACTTGCTGTTTGGTCAGACTGCGCCCCTTGCTCACTACCGATAAAAACCGCTCATAACCATGTTCGATTTGCAGCTGAAGGGAATCTTTTAATTCCGCTGTTAACGGGCTGAATCCGGAAGGCGACACTAACGCCGAAGTGGTAACGCCGTCCGCCGAAATCCCCGCTTTTTTAATGGTATTTTCTAAAGTCGGTAATACGGCAAAAATACCGATAGAACCCGTTAAGGTGTTTTTATCCGCTACAATATAATCCGCCGTACTGGAAATCCAATAACCGCCCGATGCCGCCATAGCCCCCATAGACACCACAACCGGCTTACCTGCAGTTTGCAAATTTTCCGCTTCCTGACGAATCACTTCCGAGGCAAAAGCACTACCGCCCGGGCTGTTCACCCGCAACACGACGGCTTTTACATTTTTGTCCTTATAGGCTTTACGTAATAATTGCGCGATTGAATCACCGCCCACACCTTGTTCATTGGTCTCACCGTCAACAATGGTTCCTTCTATATTTATTACGGCAATTTTATTTTTTGCCTGTACAAAATCCGAACTATCACCTTTCAAGCGATCCGGTAAAGCGGCAAGATAAGTATCAAAATCTACCGTTTTAGGCTCATTTTGTTCATTTTCACCAAAAAGTGCGGTCAGATTTTGCGATAATTTTAATCGGCTTGCCACTTGAGTCACAAATTTATGTTTTTTCGCATAAGCGGTGATGTCCCCGTTTAAGGCTTTTAACTCATCCACATAAACGCCTGCCTCCGGCAATACACTGTTTTTGGCAATATTTCTGTTTTCGGCAATACGTTCCTGATAATTCGACCACATGGTTCCTAACCATTGCTCTGTATTAGCTTTTGCTTCCGGTGACATATCGTCGCGCAGTAAAGGTTCCACCGCCGATTTATATGTGCCGACACGAAAAACATGAGGAGTTATCTCTAATTTTTCCAACATAGATTTAAAATAGAGATTTTGCGCCGATAAACCTTCAATTCCTACTTCACCAATAGGATTAAGATAAATTTCATCGGCATAACTGGCCAGAAAATATTGCGATTGGCTGTAATTGTCCGCATAGGCAATGACTTTTTTACCTGATTTCTGAAAATCCCGGATCGCCTTACCCACATAGTCTAAAGCGGGCAAATCGCCGCCGTCTAAATAATTTAAATCCAGAACCAAGCCTTTAATACGTTCGTCATTGGCGGCATTTTCGATAGCGTAAACCACATCAAAGGTAGAATACTGGCTTGCCACCTGTTCATCATTGAGTTTTTTTAATGCGTTACGCCAATTTAAACCGTCTTCACGTTCATCGGCGAGATAACCGTTTAAATTAACTAATAATGCGCCCTGATCGCCGGTTAAATTAGGTTTCTCTTTAACCATTGTCGTTAAACTGACAATTGCTGCTAATAAAAGAACAAAAAAGAGAAAAACGATATTCATGACGACATCACGAATAAAGTTAAGCCCTTTCCAGCAACACTTTAAAAATTTCATTATCATTTGTATAACCGCCTTCTTCCGTTAAGAATTTCGATTCATAAAAAACATTGAAAGTGATTAGTTTACCTTTCAATGCTTTTTCTATAAAGATTTAATTTAAATTCCTTGTCTTTCGTTTATTCATTGACAAATTATTGTAAAATACCGTCTATATAAAATGTACGATAATGAAAGGATAAATTATGGATGCGCTTACCCTGCTTACCACCCGTCGTTCGGAGAAAAAACTTTCGGCTCCCGTTCCGAATAACGAACAATTAGAACTTATTTTTCAAGCGGCAACTCATGTGCCGGATCATGGAAAATTACAGCCTTACCATTTTATTGTGATTGAAAACGACGGACTAAAAAAATTAGAAACCTTATTAAAATCCGCCGTTACCGAACTAAAGCTGGATGAAAAACGCTTGCAAAAAGCAGAAAAAATCGCTTCTACCGCACCGATGATGATCGCAGTGGTGGCAAAAATCAATACGGATATTGCAAAAGTGCCGGCCTGGGAACAAATGTTAAGCGCAGGTTGTTCCGCTTATGCCATGCAGCTCGCCGCCAATGCACAAGGTTTTGATAACGTTTGGGTAACCGGCCCTTGGGTTGACGGTTCGGATTTACGCGAAGCGTTAGGTTGCGCGCCGAAAGATAAAGTTATCGGCTTTATTATTCTCGGTACCTCACAGGAAAAAATAACCCGTGAACCAAAAACCGTGAAAACGGAAAATTTTGTTTCTTATTTATAGAAACAGTTTAAACCGTAACCGCGGCTTTCCGTCGTTACCGGATAAAATTTGCGCAAAATCGACCGCACTTTTGCCCGCCCCGTAATCTAATCTAATGCCTGATTTTTCAGGATATTGATTAGTTTAAGGTATTAAAAGTGCGGTTGTTTTTTTAGATTTTTTACTCATTATTACTAATAAATTGAACTATTTTGAGGAAAAACTTTCAATTATCAATAACAAGTAAAAAAATCAAGGAGAATTATTGATGATTTTTTCTTCATGTAAAACCCCTAATCATTTTCTTTGCGCAATTTTTATCGGATTTGGATTGAATATTCCGCAAACGTACGCCGAAACGGTCACTCAACAATTTCAAAAAGCGTTCTCCTCTGCCGAAGTGTCGGAAAAAAAAGAATCAGGACTGGCACTGGATATTGCTCGTCATTTTTATTCTGCTGAAACAATTAAAAATTTTATTGATACCATTCATAAAAACGGCGGTACTTTTTTACATTTACATTTTTCCGATCATGAAAATTATGCAATCGAAAGTACTATTCTAGATCAACGCGCTGAAAATGCGCGTCGTGATGAAAACGGCTTTTACGTCAATCCTAAAACCGGCAAACCCTTTTTAACCTATGAGCAGTTAAAGGATATTATGGATTATGCCAAGCAGAAAAATGTAGAACTAATTCCCGAATTAGATAGTCCGAATCACATGACGGCAATTTTTAATTTGTTAGCGGAAAAAAACGGTAAGGATTATGTACAAAAATTACGTTCAAAATGGACAAATGAAGAAATTGATATCACCAATCCCGATTCAATAGCTTTTATGACGTCTTTAATTGAAGAAGTCGTCTGGATTTTCGGCAATTCCACCAAACATTTTCATATAGGTGGCGATGAATTTGGCTATAGTGAGGAGAATAATCATGAATTTATTAACTATGCCAATAAATTATCAGCTTTTTTAAAAGAAAAAGGTTTAAAAACCCGCATTTGGAATGACGGTTTAATTAAAAGCACCATTGACCAATTGGATCCGAATATTCAGGTAACTTATTGGAGTTATGACGGCAATACGCAAAATAAACAGGCTGCTCGGCAACGGCGGACAATGCGTATCAGTATGCCGGAATTAATTGAACGCGGGTTCTCCGTACTAAACTATAATTCTTATTACTTGTATTTTAATCCCAAAGAAAGTCCGAATATATCAAAAGATAGCGATTTTGCTATGCGGGATGTGATTAAAAATTGGGATTTAAGCATTTGGGATGAAAAAAATACCCAAAATAAAGTGGCTGAACCCAATAAAATTTCAGGTTCCGCTTTAGCTATTTGGGGTGAATATGCCGGCTCACTAAAAGGCGATTCCATTCATAAAGCCACCGAAAATTTACTCAAGGCTATTATTTATAAAACCAACGCAGCCGGCGATAGTACCGGGACAATAAGCAGAAAATTACAACAGCTGGATTTTGCTCAAATAAATGCAAACTCTTATATTGACCTGATGCAAGTAAGAAATAATGAATCCGTCACATTGGAAAATTATCCGCAAACTGTTCATTTACTACAAACCAACGCACTTTCAGGTAAAAAACGTGTCCTCTGGGTCAGTGGCTCGCATGTACATAAAATACGGCTTGAACCTCAGTGGCAGAAAACGGGTTTGAATGAGAAACGTAACGGCAAGTCTTATACGGCTTATAAATATCAAGACAACATTCTTTGGCTTGACGACAATATCACCGAGCAATAAAGACAACGTGCGGTCGGTTTTGATGAAATTTTGTAAGGTGGGGCTTGTCCCACCAATCATAAAAATTAATGGGTAATAAAAGATAGGATAAATTCCACCTTACATTTACTTGGCAATCATGTCACTTTCCGCCACAAAAAAAGCACAATTTCTTGTGCTTTTCATTAATTGATTAGTTCTTAATGGCTCAAAATTAATCGCTTCGACGGTTTTGCAATAAATGACCAGATAATTGCAATCACAACCAATGCCACTGAAACAGCGAACATAAAGATCATAATATCTGAGAAGAAATACTGTTCATAAACGGGATTTACGAAAATCTTCGTAGAATAACTGGCTACCACATAGCATGTATATCCCCACAAAGACCAGGTAATCAAGCTTAAAAACATACTTTTAAGAACTAACTTTAAGGGTAATTCTCTCATACTTTTTTTAATAATCATCAATTTCTGAAGATCCAACTTACACTCCTCTATCCGGACTCGTCCATACCGCTAACTTGGACTTATTTCTAAAAATCGCTTTCGGAATACCGAAAACGAGCGTTACCATATTCAGTAACCAATACACATAAGGGTACCAAATACAATATAAGGAATATCTGAGTAGCCCTTTTTCATAGCGACTATCCAGAAATAAACTGAACATATACTGCAGAAAGAATGTCAGGAATAACACCGTCATCAACGGTCTGAAAATAGAGATTTCAAATGTTTCCTCTGTGATCTGAAGATATGTGTTTATACATAAAACGATAATAAGGGAATATGCCCAAAATGCGGTTAAAAAATATTCAATGTACATCGGCCATAAACGGCGATTTTTCAAGCGCCAAACCTGAGGAAAATATTTTATGATGGTTTCCGCGCCGCCTTGCGCCCAACGCAAACGCTGTTTGAATAATCCTCTTATAGTTTCCGGCATTAATGTCCAGCATAAAGCACGCGGCTCATACACGATGTTGTATCCCGAAGTTTGCAGTTTCCAGCTCACGTCAATATCTTCGGTGATCATGTTAGTACTCCAGCCACCTATTTTTTGCATGGCTTCCACTCTAAATAAACAGCAAACACCGGATACGGTGAAAATTGTCCCCATCACGCTTTGCGCGCGTTTGATCAGCCCGATAATTGAACTGAATTCCGAGGTTTGCAGGCAGCCAAGAATCGTACTTCGATTACGCACGCGCGGGTTGCCGGTTACCGCACCGAATTGCGGATTTGACTCTAAAGCCTGAACCATATAATCCACCGCTTTATAATCCAGCACCGCATCGCCGTCGATACAGCCGACATATTTACCTTTCGCTACGGTTAAGCCATGGTTTAAAGCACTGGCTTTACCTGCATTTTCTTGATGTAAGGCAACAATGCGACTATCTTTTTGTGCCCATCGGTCGATAATTTTACCCGTATCGTCTTTGCTGCCGTCATTAATGAAAATAAGCTCGAATTTGGGATATTTTAATTTCAGCAAATAAGGAATCGCATCGTCTAAATTATCCGCTTCGTTGTAGCAAGGAACCATAATTGAGACTAACGGCACATCTTCCAATTTCATTTTCGAATATTTGGGTTTCTTGAGCTTTCCTTCAATAAAAAAGTAGTAATAAGACGCCGAGATAATGCAGTACACCGCCATTAAAGCCGGATACATAAATAACATTGCATTAAAAATATAATACCAAGACATCATGTACCCCTTATTTCAATCCAAGATTAGTATTTATTGAAAAGTGCGGTCTGATTTCGTTTAATTTCGGCTGATTTTCTTGGAAATTATCCGGATAGTAACCGAAGTTATAAAAGTGATATTTTGTCTGAATATCCCGCATCCAATCAATTAACTCATCATCGGTAATAGCTTGCTGAGTACGCCAATCCACTGTTTGTAATTCAAAAGCTAAGCGGTCTTTTGCTACTTGCGGTACTGTTTTTTTAATGATATTACCCAACCAATTACGCGCGCCGCTTTGAGTCAGTTCCGAACCTTTCACATAAGGTGCGGCTGAAACAATAACGGCATCATAATGCCGATTCAATTCAGCCAGATTTTGGTTAAATTGTTTTTCGGATTCGTCCGACATATTTACCGGTGCGGAAATCATTCGCATTGTAGCGAAATCTTCTCTACCGCCTAATGGATAAGGATAAACAATATCTTTTAATTCATCCGTTAATCGAAGCGATGCCGCATCAAGCGGTTTTAAATCCGTAAATTTGTTATCACTTGATAAATTGTCATCAAATAAAATGCCGTTAATTTTACTATAAAGTGCTAAATCACGATAAATAGACTTAATTTGTTGCGTATTGTTTTTACCCTTAAAGGCGGAAATCGGCATCCAGGCGTAAACGGCCTTACCCAGTCTTGTTTTGATAATCCATACGACTCGGCTGAATAAATCCGCACGAACCGGTAATTGCTGATTATAAAAATACAACGCATCCGCAACACCATCATTATCGGTATCGGAAAATGCCTGAATGTAAACGCGCTCAATATCTTGGCGGTAAATGCGTTCAATTAACGCATCCAGATTTTTGCTTTGTTGAGCCGGATTCGGATCATACACATCATCTAATTTGATACGTAAAGAACGCTGGACTAAAACATCTTTATTTTTATTTTTTAAATAATTTTCAATAGTATTAATTGATGTTTCGTTATCGAGTAACAGACGCCCTAAATGAAATTGATCCGGTGTATTATTTATTGTATCAACAAGTGACATATGCACTTTAAAACCGGCTTCTTCTGCAATAGCAGCGGCTTTTTCATTAAATCGACCGTAGGGCCAAATCATTGCGGCAGGCGCAGCGCCCAAATGCTGTTTAAGCAAAGAAAAAGAACGTTGGAAATCTTTACGTAATCTTGCTTCATATTGGCTTTCCGTCTCATATTTACCATTTATGTATGCCGGAGTAATAACTGCCGGCACATTACTCCCTGCCGGATTTGCTTTAACACCGTGATGCAAGTCATGCGTATGTGAGGCAATTTCGACTAAACCGCTGTCTTTCATTTCGCGTAATTGTTGCCAAGTAACAAATTCTTTACGATCTAATTTTTCATCACCGTAAGTCACTTTTTTATTTGCCGGCGTCTCAATCCAATCCGTTACAATCGCATATACCGCGGGGTAATTATAAGCTTTCAGCAATGGGTAAATAACAGTATAAAAACTTTGGTAACCGTCATCAAAAGTCAATAAAACTGATTTTTCCGGTAAGGCCTTGCCACCATTTCTTGCATCAAGTATTTGCTGCATGCTTACCGGAATATAACCGTTAGTGCGCAACCAATTAAATTGAGAAATTAATTTTTGCGCGGATATGGTTTGAGGGTAATATTTCTCGCTCTGCACACTCTCATCAATAATATTGTGATAACACAAAATGCCAAAATGATTATTTGCAGCCAATGCCTGCACGGCAAATAATAACGAGGTACTTAAATACGTAACCAATCTCATACAATGTTTAAACATAAATAATCCCATAAAATAAATAATTAAAAAGAAACCGATAATGTTAAATTAATAAAATTATTAAACTCCGGCGAACCGTCATAAATTGAACGTTTTCGCCCGACATCGTAAGAGATATTTAGTTTCTTACCTAAACGCCATTCCTGACCATAAGCAACAGACCAGGTTTTACTGCTTGCGAAACTGTCTTGCCAATAATAACCGCCGCCTGCTTTAAAATGATGAGTGAGGGTAATACTGTGATCAAAAGGCTGATAATAAGACAGATCGAAGTTATCCTCTAAAGAACGGCTCTTTAACGGATTGTAATAATAGGCACCGGGTATTGCTTTATTTCGTTCATAGGAACCATATAAACTGCCGTTTAAATTCCAGCGATTATGTTTAAACAGATTGAAATTTGACCAGAACGAAAGATTTTTACGTAAGTTTTCATCATCAAATTTCATTGCCGTAATACCCGCACCGGCTTCAAATCGATCCGAATATTTATAATTCACCGAAAAACCGAGATCCTTTGCATAGGTATCCTGATAAATAGCTTTAATAGGCGTATTAGCGCTATTTAAACCGCCATTTAAACTAAATTGCCAATGCTGATTTAACTGATATTGAATAGTTGCCGCAAAATAAGCTTTATCATTTAATTTGATCCCTTTGCCCGCTTCCGCATTCACCATGAACGGGTAAAAGTTTGCTTCAACCCCCGCCCCAACACGCTGTTGCTCAAAAGGTAAACCGTCATCGGGGGATTTTGTCGTCAAATAATGAATATAAACATCATGACCATCATCTGTTTTCGGCGAATAAAGATAATATTCTTGATTACTTTCATTCTCACCGGCCGGCGATGTACGATGAGAAATTCCACCGCTTGCAACCAAACGGGCAGATTTGGCTTGATCATATTGCTCCATAAACCAATTCGCGTTGTCTTTTTCTTCTGTTGTCCACGTATTGACAAGCCGGCTTGCGGTACGCCAATCATTCACAGATAAAGCCAAATTTGCTTGCGCGACTTCCGCCCAAGCCGTATCTTCAGGTAAAAATGCCTGTGCTTTATGAACCCAATCCGCCGCATCATCTGTTCTGGCTCTTGCGGCTTCCAGTTCCGCTTTAGTAAGCATAATCCAACCGTCCCCCGGAGTTACGGATAATCGCTCATCGATTAACTGCATTGCGGAAGATAAATCACCCTGTGCAACCAATGAACTGACTTTTGTCGAAAAGTAATTGCCGTAATCCGGATTTTCAATTTTTCTTGAACGGGTAAAATCAAGAACCATTAAACTGGGTTCACCGATATTATTCTCTAAATAATCCCGAGCTTCCGGATATTTAGCCGCATCATTTAGTGCCTGAACAATTTTAATTCCTAATGTAAAAGGTACTTCTCCACCTTCTGCAAGATGTGATTGCTCAACTTCTTTATATAGAGACAACGCGGCAAACGGCGAGCCCGAAGCAACTAAATAATCCGCATAAGCTTCTTTTACATAATTAGGAATCGGCTGATTGCTTTCCGTTAATAGTTCATAAGAGTTTTTGGCTCGGTTGCTATCGTCATTTTTTAATTTTGAACCCACAACAACCATATCCTGCAACGATTGTTGTTTGAGTGAATTATCTTCAGGTACTTTGATGTAGACCTTATCCAACATAGAATAAGCAGTATTTAACTGTTGTTTATTCGGTGAATTTTTTGATATACGAACAGCTTGGTCATGTAATAACCACGATTTATCGTTATCAGTGAATACTTCGGGGTATTTTGCGATAAGTTGTTCTTGAACGGGAGAAATATTCAATTGAGCGGCTAAACGGTATAATTTTTTTACTAACTCAATATCATTTGGATTTGTATCTAATTCGGAATTCCAGCGATGAAAACGGGTAATTAAAGGTTCGCTGCTATCAAGAAAATAGGCATTGGCTTGATTATATTGTTCATCCGTTCCGAATCGATGCTTATATCGGGATAAATATAATTTTGACTGCTCGAATTTAGCCATATCGGTACTGACCAAAGCTAATCCGAGCAAGCCGTTAGGATTTTTAGTATCAAGGTTATTTAATTGATTATAAAAAGCCAAGGATTTGCTGAATTGGCGTTCGTTTCTTGCCGCTCTTGCCAAATATTCCAATTCATTTGATGAAAAATCAGTTAATTTATAAGTTTCACTAATAGATAAAGCTTCAGCATCACGGTTTTGTCGGACCAACAATGTAATTAGATCGTCTCTAACTTTTTTATCTTTGGTTTTATTGTATAAATCAATAAGTTGTTTAGTTCCTTCAACTAACTGACCATCACCCAATCGGGAATATTTAATAATATTTTCCCGCCGCTCATCAATAGGAGAACCGTTCGCATATTGAACGGCTAAAGCGCCTCCAATAAGAAGTGTCAGTAAACTAACCTTATTCATTAATAAACCTCAATTTAAATTATAAATTGGTGAATGTTAACATTTCTTAGACAATTAATTTAAAAAAACAGCTTAAATATTAATAATATTTTATATTTAAAACTAAATTAATTTAGATAAATTATTTTATTTCTATAGGTGAGAATATAATTGAAAATTAATATATATTTATGTAAATAAATGTATATTATTAATTTAAATTAATGCTTTATTTATAAAATTAGGAATATTTCCATTATTATAAATATGATTGATGATATTTAAATTTTATTGAATCGGAACGACTCGTTGTTTTGTTTCGAAAATACGGCTTTATCTTTAAGTTTACTAACCGTTTTAAGCAATACGTAAAAGTGCGGTCAAAATTTTTGAAATTTCTAAAATTTACCGAAAATCAACCGCACTTTTAATAAAAACTATTGTTTGTTTTCGGTATTATCAGGTAGGACTCTACCGCCATAAAAAAACACCAATAACCTTAGGCTATTGGTGTTCTTAATTAAACAAACTAGAAATTAAGCACGTTTGAAGTCAATATGAACTAGTTTTGGTTTGAACGGGTGACGTTGCATAGCCTGTACTTTAACCGCAACTTCTTTGCCGTTAATAACCAAAGTGATCACTTCCGAATAGAAAGAATCATGTGCTTGTGCGTTGTTTAACTCATCGTGGTTTAATACGATTGAAACCGCATCTTCATTACCACCGTAAACGATAGCGGGAATTTGACCATTGTGACGAAGGCGGCGGCTCGCACCCTTACCTTGCGCAGAACGAACTTCAGCGTTAAATTTAAATGCCATTTTAATGTTCTCTTAAATTAATAATTAATATTCAAAAACTGCAGGCGACCCAGCAATTTCCATAATCTGACCCAAAGGCTTTCTTTGAGCCCGAGGATTATACGTAATCGACAGAGAAAAATCAAATTAAATCACCATAATATAGACAATTATTTACATAAAATGAGCTGGCTATTTTGCCCTAAAAAAGGCAAAATATAATCATATTTTATAGATGAATTTACGGAAAAAAGAGAATAACTCCAAATGGACATTTTAATTGATTTTTTCATTAATTACGGCTATTTAGCCGTATTGCTCGTATTAATTATTTGCGGTTTTGGTGTGCCGATTCCGGAAGATATTACTTTGGTTTCAGGCGGTATTATCGCCGGCTTAGGTTATGCAAATCCGCATATCATGGTCTTCGTAAGTATGTTTGGGGTATTAGCCGGTGACAGTGTAATGTATTGGTTGGGGCGTATTTACGGTGTAAGAATTTTGCGTTTCCGCCCAATCCGTAAAATTATGACCTTACAGCGATTAAGAATGGTCAGAGATAAATTTGAACAATACGGCAACCGGGTTTTATTCGTTGCGCGCTTTTTACCGGGGTTGCGGGCGCCGATTTATACGGTATCCGGCATTACCCGCCGGGTCAGCTACCCTCGTTTTATTTTTCTTGATTTCTTAGCGGCAATTATTTCCGTACCGATTTGGGTTTATCTCGGTTATCACGGTGGTAATAATCATGAGTGGATTGAAGCGCAAATCCGTAAAGGGCAAATGGGTATTTATGCCGTTTTAGCGATTGTTGTTATTTTTGTCGGCTGGAAAGTATATAAATCGAAAAAAGCAAAAGCGGATAAAACTAACTAATCAGGTTATTGACGAAAGTCTTTCGTAGGGGCGGAATTTATTCCCGCCCTTTATATAATAACACTGATAATTCAATATGTTATGGACAGACATAAAGTGTGCCCTATAAATTTTTAATAAATCTTTAGGTTTGTCAGCAGTCTGTAATATTCGTCTATGTTGTAATGAAAAAGTGCGGTAAAATTTACCGCACTTTTTTGTTAATAATTTGATTAAACTAATTTTAGTTTTCCAGTTTTAAAGGTTTGATCTTCCAGATACGTTCCGCATATTCAAGAATAGTTCGGTCTGATGAGAAGAATCCCATATTGGCAATATTTTCCAACGTGCTATTAAACCATGCCGCTTGATCTTGATATTTTTCATCCACTTTTGCCTGCATATCCGCATAACTGCGGAAATCAGCAAAGGATTGATAATAGTCATAATTGCGTAATGAATCAATAAGACCTTGATAACGGGTCGGTTCTTTTGGAGAGAAATGGCCTAACGCAATTTGATCAACAGCTTGACGCAACTCTTCATCCTGTTGATAGAAAGTTACCGGGCTGTATCCGTTACGTCGTAACTCTTCTACTTGTTCCACCGTATTACCAAAGATAAAGATATTGTCTTCGCCGACATTTTCTAAAATCTCTACGTTCGCGCCGTCTAACGTACCTAACGTTAACGCTCCGTTTAAGGCAAATTTCATGTTACTTGTACCGGAGGCTTCCGTACCTGCAAGCGAGATTTGTTCCGAAATATCGGCGGCCGGAATAATGATTTCCGCAATACTTACGCTATAATTCGGAATGAATACAACTTTTAAACGACCTTTTAAACGTTCGTCGTTATTAATAACTTCGGCAATATCGTTAATCAAACGAATTGTCTGTTTTGCCGTATAATAAGCGGAAGCCGCTTTACCCGCCAAAATAAAGACACGAGATTGCCAATTTTTTTCCGGATTTGCGATCATTTGGTTATAGCGGGAAATAATCTGTAATACGTTTAAAATTTGGCGTTTATATTCGTGAATACGTTTTACCTGCACATCGAATATTGCATTCGGGTTGATTTCAATATCCAAAGTATTTTTCACATATCTTGCCAAACGTTTTTTATTGGCAAATTTGATTTTCGCTAATTCGCCGATTATTTCAGGTTTGCCGATATAAGGTTTTAACAGGCTTAATTGAGACAAATCCTTACGCCATTCCGTACCGATATATTTATCAAATAAAGCGGCAAGTTTCGGGTTGGCGACGCCAATCCAACGTCGAGGCGTTACCCCGTTTGTTACATTGGTAAAGCGTTCCGGATAAATTTTAGCAAAATCCGCAAAAGTAGAACTCACCATTAAGTCCGAATGGATTTCGGCAACGCCGTTTACTTTATGGGAACCGACTACCGACAACCAACCCATGCGGACTTTACGTTGATTTCCTTCTTCAATTAAGGAAACACGGCGAATAAAATCAACGTCCGCCGATACATAAGTTCTGACATATTCTAAAAATTCCGCATTAATTTCATAAATCATTTGCAAATGACGTGGTAACACTTTCGCCATTAATTCAATCGGCCAGGTTTCTAAAGCTTCCGACATCAATGTATGGCAAGTATAAGAAAAAATACGGCGGGTCATATCCCAGGCTTTTTTCCAGCTGATTCCTTCTTGATCTACTAAAATGTGCATTAATTCGGGAATTGCCAGCGCAGGGTGGGTATCATTTAAATGAATGGCGACTTTATCCGCAAGATTGGCGATTTTTCCGCCATGGAATTTTTTATGACGTTTGATGATATCCTGCAATGAAGCGGAAACCAGGAAATATTCCTGACGCAGGCGTAATTCTCGTCCGGCCCAAGTGGAATCGTCAGGGTAAAGTACGCGGGATACGTTTTCAATGGATGATCGTTCTTCAATAGCGCCGAAATAATCCCCTTTATTAAAGTTAGCTAAATTGAAAATATCGCCGGCGTTTGCCGTCCATAAACGCAATGTGGCCGCGGATTTAGTTTCATATCCCGGTACAATGTTATCATAAGCTAATGCGGTGATTTCTTCACTTGGTGTCCAAATGCATTTTTCACCTTCAAAATGAAGGTTACCGCCAAAACGTACGCGATAACGTTTAGAAGCTCGGGTAAATTCCCAAGGCGCGCCTTTGGCAATCCAGGCATCCGGTTTTTCCACTTGCGAGCCGTCTTCAATAGTTTGCTTGAACATACCGTATTCGTAACGGATACCGTAACCCATGCCCGGCAGATTACAGGTAGCGATAGAATCCATAAAGCAGGCGGCTAAACGGCCTAAACCGCCGTTACCTAAGCCTGGATCCGCTTCTTTTTCTAAAATATCTTCTAATACTAAACCTAATTCGGATAGGGCTTGTTTAGCGGTGTCATAAACACCTTCGGAAAGCATGGCATTGGAAAGCACGCGGCCCATTAAAAATTCCATTGAAAGATAATACACGCGGCGCGTTTTCTCTTCACGGAACTGATTAACGGTTTGAATCCAGCCTTCAGCAACAAAATCGCGAACGGCATAAACCGTGGCATTTAACCAGTCGCGGGTGGTGGCTTCTTGAGCCGAACGACCGATATCAAACACAAGCTTACTAACAATGGCTTGTTTTAATGCCTCAACCGTCAGCTTAGGACTTTCATAGATAAAATCTTTATCTAACATTTTGCTTTACTCCTAATATAAAAAATTCAAAAAAAGTAACCGCACTTTTTCTTTTACATATTTCAGAAAAAGTGCGAATTACCTAAATACGTCGATATAGTTCTTCGTAACGACGGGCGGAAATTTGCCAGCTGAAATCCTGCTCCATGGCAACCGTCCGCACGGTAAACCAGGTACGTTGTTTTTTCCAAAGGGAAAATGCGCGGGAAATAGCATGGCTTAATGCTTGTGAGTTTGCCTCATTAAACACAAAGCCCGTTGCACGACGTTCTTTAATATTTTCCGCCGTGCTGTCCACTACGGTGTCGGCTAAACCGCCGGTTTGGCGAACCAACGGCAGAGTGCCGTATTTCAAGCCGTAAAGCTGGGTTAATCCGCAAGGTTCAAAACGGCTAGGCACCAGAATCACATCGCCGCCTGCAACCATTAAATGAGATAAAGGCTCATCATAACCGATTTTCACCGCAATATTTTTCGGATGTTTGTGGGCAAGCCCCAATAAAGCGGATTCAAGAGAAGGCGCACCGGAACCCAATAAGGCAAGTTGTCCGCCTTGTTTGATAATATTTTCGGCACTTTGAATAAGCAAATCCACGCCTTTTTGTTCGGTTAAACGCGTGATCATCACAAACAACAGCGCATCCGGTTTTTCCGGCAAATTGAAATGCGCTTGCAACGCGGCTTTGTTTTTCTTTTTGCCGGTCATGGATTTTAATTTGTAATGATCCTGAATATAACCGTCCGTATTCGGATTCCAAATGTTGTCATCCACGCCGTTTAAAATTCCCACTAATTTGCCTTGACTGTGCAAGGTTGACAATAAACCTTCAAAACCGTAAGCAAATTCGGGAGTGGTAATTTCTCTGGCGTAAGTCGGACTGACGGCTGTGACCGCATCAGAATAATAAAGCCCCGCTTTTAAATAAGAAATCTGACCGTAAAACTCCAAGCCGTTCACGTTGAACATGGATGTAGGCAAGCCGATTTCAAATAAATGATGATAAGCAAACAAGCCCTGATAAGCCAGGTTATGAATGGTAAATACCGATTTTGCCGGGCGGCCTTTATACGCCAAATAAGCGCTGGTTAAGCCGGCGTGCCAGTCATGAGCATGCACCACTTCCGCCATCCACCAAGGGTCTAAACCGGTGGCAAGCTCCGCTCCAACCCAACCTAATAAGGCAAAACGTTTATAGTTGTCGGCATAATCGTTATACCATTGGTCATGATAAGGATTACCTTCGCGGGCATATAAGTTTGGCGCATCAATTAAATATACGCCGACACCGTTAAATTCACCGTAGCGCAACACTACATGACCGGCAGCGGAATTATGAAATTCCGCCACTACGCCGGTATCGGGAATGCCGGCTGAAATCGCGGGATATGCAGGAATTAAAATTCGAGCGTCAAGACCTATTTCTTTTTGTGCCGCAGGTAATGCGCCCAGCACATCTGCAAGCCCGCCGGTTTTTAACAAAGGATAAAGTTCGGAACAAACATGTAATACTTTCATTTATATCTCTCACTAAAAGTGCGGTATTTTTTTGGAAAGTTTTGTATGCGATTGCTATATAAAATTTCCGGATTTTTTACCGCACTTTATCATTATTAGTCTAAATGCGCTTCGGAAGCCACCGATTTGCCGTTAAGTTTATGCAACATGGATTCGGTTACCAGCACAATACCATTTTTACTGATACGGAAACGTTTGCTGTCTAATTCAAGATCAACACCGATCTGCATACCGTCCGGAATTTGAACGTGGCGGTCAATAATACAACGTCTTAGCATACAGTTCTTACCGATCTTCACTTGAGGCAAAATAACGGATTGTTCAATAGACGAACCCGCATTTACGCTCACGTTATCAAACAGTACCGAATAGCTGATTGAGGCGTTTTTTACCATACAACCGCCGGCTATCAGCGAATTATCCACTTGCTTGCAGTTTGGCTCATCATAGAAGAATTTTGACGGATACGCCTGAACGGGGTTACCGCGAATCGGCCAGGTTTGGTCGTAAATATCCAGTTGCGGCTCTTCTGATACCAAGTCGATGTTAGCTTGCCAGAAGCTATCTAAAGTACCGACATCTTTCCAGTAAATCGCCCCTTCGGTATTTCTGCCTTTACACGAACGATCAAACGGATGGGCATAAAGTACGCCGTCATTTAACGCCAGCGGCATGACGTCTTTACCAAAGTCATGAGATGTGTTCGGCGTTTTAATGCGGTCTAACGCTTCGTACAGATAATCCGCGTTAAATACGTAGATCCCCATTGAAGCTAAAGATGAATTCGGTTTACCTATCATTGCCGGCGGATCTTGCGGTTTTTCCACGAAAGCTTTTACTTTCAAGGTTTCATTCACCGCCATTACGCCGAATTCTTTCGCTTCCTCGCGCGGTACTTCAATACAGCCTACCGTACATTTTGCACCGCTGCTGACATGATCCAATAACATTTGGCTGTAATCCATTTTATAGATATGGTCACCGGCTAAAATCAACACATATTTCGGTTTATAATGCCCGCGGATAATCGCCAGGTTTTGATATACGGAATCCGCAGTACCGCGATACCAAGTATTATCATCAATTTGTTGACGCGCCGGTAGCATATCGACAAATTCACCGCGTTCTTGCGGTAAGAAAGACCAACCGGTTTGTAAATGACGGAGCAATGAATGCGCGGCATATTGGGTAATAACACCGATTCGGTTCAAACCGGAATTAATACAGTTTGATAATGCAAAATCAATAATTCGACGATTGCCGCCAAAATATAGTGCAGGTTTTGCTCTTTTATCGGTTAACTCATGTAAACGGGAACCTCGTCCGCCCGCAAGGATAAGCACTAGTGTATCTTTAACAAGATCATATTTATTTGGTTGGTTTAGAACAGCATTATTCATAATTTGCTCCTGGTAAGTCCGATATCAATGACATAAATGTCTATAAAATTCTACGTAATAAACAAAATGACAAATTATCTACAATTAACTGATTATTTTGATTCTTACAGCCTGTCATGGAGATTTCCATGTTCCAATCGCCTTCAGGTAAAGAAAAAACCTGAAGTTCCGTTTTAGCATTAACCACGCACAGCCATTGCTCGTCCAATAAGACCTGCAAGGCTTTAGCCCCCCGTTCTTGCCAATCGGATACATTCATTAAAGAACCAAACTCGTTAAACCAACGAACGTTCCCCTCCGTCCACCACTTGTCATTTACCAGGCTTTGGATTCCTTTACGAACAATAATTAATTTCTTTACAATCTCAAATAAATCTAAATTAAAATTACTCCATTTAAGCCAGGTTAATCCGCTATCCTGGCAATAACCGTTGTTATTACCGAATTGCGTATTACCGAACTCGTCCCCGGCTAACAACATCGGGGTACCATTGGAAAGTAATAAGCTACAAAGCAGACTTTGACTACTCAAAATTCGGGCATTTTCTACCGCAGTTTTTTGAGGTTCATCAAGCCCGTCCGTAGAGCCTTCTATGCCATGATTATGGCTATAGTTTTCATTACGCCCGTCACGATTGTCTTCTCCGTTTGCATTATTGTGCTTATGGTTATAACTGACTAAATCACGTAATGTGAAACCGTCATGGGCAGTAATAAAATTCACTGAATTATGAGGATATTTTCCCTCTTGTTTAAAAATATCGGCGGAACCGGCAAACCGTTCGGCAAAAGCGCCCAGCTCACCGCTTTGCCATAACCAGAAACGGTTTATGTCGTCACGAAAACGATCATTCCATTCCGCAAAAAACGGAGGGAAATTCCCCATTTGATAACCGTCTTCGCCCATATCCCAAGGTTCGGCAATAAATTTCGTATTTTTAAAGCCGGAAATTAATCTCATGGCCTTAAACAATTCCGAATGAGCCTTATATGCCGGCGTTTCGCGTCCCAAATTAGTGGCGAGATCAAAACGAAATCCGTCAATATGGTATTCTTCAACCCAATAGCGCAGGCAATCGATTGCCCAACGTCGCATATAAGGGTGCGCTAAATGCAATAAATTTCCGCAACCGCTCCAGTTTAAATAATTACCCTGTGCATCGGACCAATAATAGGTTTGTTCATCGATTCCCCGGTATGAAAAAGTCGGAAAGTCACGCTCCGATTCCGCGCTATGGTTGAAAACCATATCAAGAATCACTTCTATACCCGCTTGATGCAAAGTTTTAACCATAGTTTTGAATTCATGCACCGGATCTTCCGTTGCTGCATATTGAGGTTCAACGGCAAACATCGCCATCGGATTATAACCCCAATAATTGCTAATTCCCCGCTCTTGCAAATGCGATTCACTGATTGAAAAATTAATCGGCAGCAATTCAACCGCCGTAATCCCTAATTCCTTCAAGTAGGCGATAACGGAAGGATGAGCCAAGGCACTGTAAGTACCGCGAATTTCTTCCGGTAAATCCGCACGTAATTTGCTGAAACCTTTCACATGCAATTCATAAATTATTGTCTCCGTCCAAGGAATATTGAGAGGTTTATCCTGTTCCCAATCAAATTCGCCGTCAATAATAATAGATTTAGGTGCAATTTTGCTGTTATCCCGCTCATCGGATAATAAATACCATGCCTGATTTTCTTTGCTGGTTAAATCCGGTTTACCCACGACCATTTTGGCATAAGGGTCCAGCATTAACTTTTTCGGGTTATGTCGTTCGTCGCCATGAATGCGGAAACCATATTTAGTGCCTAAAGGCACATTAGGTACCCAAATATGAAAAATATCGTCTGTTTTATCTAAAATAGGGAAACGTACTTCTCTGCCGGAATTATCAAACAAACATAATTCTATAGCTCTCGCACTGGCAGAAAAAATTGAAAAATTTACGCCCTTTGTTCCATTTACTTCAACTAAAGTCGCCCCTAAGGGATAAGGCTTTCCTGTTTGATTTTTCAACATTTTAACACCTCAAGACAGGTCTGCTTATACGCATAAACAGACCCTTCATCTAAGTTAAATTATTTTTTCAAACGTAGATACACCGTTGCCAACGGTGGGACCATAACGGAAATAGATTGTGCTTTGCCATGATTTTCTATCTCTTCCGCTATCACTTCGCCGTAATTGCCTAAATTTGATCCTTTATAATAGGCCGAATCCGTATTGAGAATTTCTTCATATTTACCTGGTTCGTTGACACCGATACGGTAATTATCCCGCGGAACCGGCGTGAAATTACTGACCACAATAATCACTTCACCGGACTTGCTACGGCGCTCAAAGGCAAACACCGAATTCTGGTTATCGTCAACCACAAGCCATTCAAACCCTTGCGGATTGGTATCCAATTCAAAAAGTGCGGTCTGATTTTGGTAAGTTTTGTTCAAATCTTTCACTAAGCGTTGAACGCCGCTATGCCAGCCGCCGCCCTGACCGTCATCCAACAAGAACCAATCTAAACTTTCCTGATAATTCCATTCGCGACCTTGAGCGAATTCATTACCCATAAATAATAATTTTTTGCCTGGGAACGCCCACATGTAACCGTAATAAGCACGCAAATTGGCGAATTTTTGCCAAGTGTCACCGGACATTTTAGTAATTAACGAACCTTTGCCGTGCACCACTTCATCATGGGATAACGGCAACACAAAGTTTTCCGAATATTGATACAACATAGCAAAGGTCATTTTACCGTGATGATATTGACGATACACCGGATCCAGTTTCATGTATTCTAATGTGTCGTTCATCCAGCCCATATTCCATTTATAATGGAAACCTAAGCCGCCGTGTTCAGGCGGTAAGGTCACGCCCGGAAACGAAGTGGATTCCTCGGCAATCGCCGCCACACCCGGTAATTCCGTGCCGAGTACGTAATTGGTATGTTTTAAGAATTCAATAGCTTCAAGATTTTCACGCCCGCCGTATTGGTTTGGTACCCATTCTCCGTCCCGGCGACTGTAATCGCGATAAATCATAGATGCCACCGCATCAACCCGTAAACCATCTAAACCGAAACGTTCCACCCAATATAATGCGTTGCCGGATAAATAATTTTTTACTTCATGGCGGCCATAATTATAAATTAAGGTATTCCAGTCTTGATGATAACCTTCTTTCGGATCGGCGTATTCATACAACGAAGTGCCGTCAAATGCCGCTAAACCGTGGGTATCGCTTGGGAAATGACCTGGTACCCAGTCTAAAATCACATTAATACCGGATTCGTGAGCTTTTTCAATTAAGCGTTTGAAACCGTCCGGCGTACCGAAACGGCTTGTCGGCGCATATAACCCCAAAGGCTGATAACCCCAGGAACCGTCAAAAGGATATTCGGAAATCGGTAATAATTCGATATGAGTAAATCCCATTTCTTTCACATAAGGAATTAATTCGTCCGCAATTTCATCATAATCCAACCAGAAATTATTCTCTAAATTACGTCGCCACGAACCTAAATGCACTTCATAAATGGAAATAGGTTTGTCGGATTGGTTCGCCGCACGGCGTTTTTCCGTCATTTCAACGATTTCCGGAAGCGCACTGACCTGTGATGCCGTATCCGGACGTAATTGGGCGGCAAAGGCATAAGGGTCGGCTTTTAATCTAAGCTGATTATTGCTGTCGATAAGCTCGAATTTATACAGTTGACCTAAGGCGACTTTCGGTAAAAATAATTCCCAGATTCCGCTCGCCGGGTGAAAACGCATCGGATGTCTTCTACCGTCCCAATAGTTAAAATCACCTACTACGGAAACCCGTTTTGCATTAGGCGCCCACACTCTAAAATTTACCCCTGCCACATTATCATATTCAACAAAATGAGCGCCGAGTACTTCATAAGGACGCAAATGCGAACCTTCCGCCAATAACCAATTGTCTAATTCATTAATCATAGGATGGAAACGATAAGGATCTTCCAGAATTTGCGACTCTTTGCCCCAATAAACTTGTAGTTCATAAGCAAAAAATTGATTCGCTTTCGGCACAATAGCATTGAAGAACCCCCGTTCATCAACTAATTCCAATTCAACAACAGCTTTATGCGTTTCCTTATCAATCACAATTACCCGATGCGCTTCAGGTAATAATACTCTGATTTCAATCCCGTTATGGGTTTCATGCATACCTAAAACAGCAAAAGGATCTGAATGCGTGCCGTCAAAGAAGGCATCAATCACAGATTGTGCAACTAATTTTTTCATATTATCTCCTATGATTTTGGTTGCGAACGAGCATAATTAATTGTTTTAAGTAAAGCTATAATTCGTTCATCATTAAAAATATCGTCTAAATTTACCGCTAATTTTTTACGCCAGTTGGGATATTCCGTAGACGTACCCGGCAAATTAAAAGAAACTTCTTGGTTTAATAAGTTCTCTAGCTGGACACCGACCAATTGGCTCGCGCTTTCCGCCAAATAACGGTGAATCACTAAATTTAAATTATCGTGCATTGCCATGTTTAGTGCGTCGCCTTGATAATCCGCCGGCAAATACCCATCTAAACGTAAACGGTCTAACAAGGCTTGCTTATCGGTGAGGCGCTGATCATATTTTGCTTTTAATAAATCATCTTTCAACACATCTAACTGTGCAAAAAGGGCTAAATCCCGACAATGCCAAAAACCGGCTAAAGACGGTACATCATGAGTGCCGATAGTAGCAAACGCGTTAACCGGAAAATCTTTACCTTGCGGGAATTCACCGTTTTGATTGGAAAAATAAACAACAAAATAAGATAAAATTTGAAATTCTTTCAATTTCGACCGCACTTCGTCAGGCACGGTACCCAAATCTTCACCGATAATAAGGCATTGATTGCGTTGGCTTTCAATAGCAAGAATCGCCATTAATTCATTGAACGGATAATGTACATAAACACCGTCTGCAGCGGTTTTGCCTTCCGGGATCAACCATAAGCGAAATAAACCCATCACATGATCAATGCGCAAAACGCCGAAATGTCGCATATTGGCGCGCAACATATCAATAACGGGTTGGAAACCACGACGTTTTAACTGATTCGGATTGTAAGGCGGCAAATTCCAGTTTTGTCCTACCGGGCCTAATGGATCCGGCGGAGCCCCGACGGAAGCGTTAATGCAATATAATTTTTGATCAGACCACACATCGGAACTGCCTCTTGAACTATTGACCGCTAAATCGCCGTATATGCCTAACTGCATACCTTCGGTTAAACAAAGAGATTCCGCTTCGGCAAGCTGTTGTTCTGCCAACCATTGTTGCCAGGCATAAAAATAAACTTGTTTTTGGTGTTCTTTTAGCAAGGCTTTGCGTTTTTTCGACGTTAAATGCTGCCATTCCTTTCGCCAACCTAACCAACCGATTTGATTTTCATTTTCCGGTAAATCAACGTGTTCAATACTATCCAGCACATTGAATAAACCTTGATATAACAAGGCTTCGCCTTGATTTTCTACAAAAACGTTAAATTCAGTGCGCCGTGCCGCAATTTGTGCGGATTTACTGCGATTAAAGAAATCAAATAGTAACGCAAGCGCGCTTTGTTTTAATTGATTGACTGTCGCATAGTCCACTAATTCGGCTTTGCGCAATTGTTCTATTTGCTCATTATGTTCAACTCGCCACTTTTTAGCTAATTTAGATAAGGTATATTCCGGTAAGCTTTCAATATCAAGATAAATACAGTTTAACCAGCGACGAGAAGACGAACTGTAAGGGCTAGCCCATTCGGGTACCGCAGGGTAAACCAAATGTAGCGGGTTAATACCGATAAAATCCGCACCGAATTTGACCGCACTTTTAATTAAATTACGCAAATCGGCAAAATCGCCTATCCCCCAATTGCGGGTTGAGCGCAAACTATATAATTGAACGTTTAGCCCCCATGCTTTTTTACGTTCTAACAAGGGTGGTTGATACGCGGTTGAGGGTTGAACTAAAAGTCGAATACGATATTCGGCATCATTACATTTTAGTTTTAACAGATAATAGCCGGCTTCAAGGGGCGGCAAAGAAAGGGATTTTGGGTCAGAGAGAGTTTGTACGCCACAAAGTTTATTTTGTTCATCGAATAGTTGATATTCGCAGGCAGAGGGAGATAAAGCAAGACGTTGGAATTCATAGATTGCGCGCTCTTGCGCATTCATCACAAAAACATCATGAAACTGCTTAGTACTTTTGTTCTTGCCGTCGGGCGAAGGTTGAAAAAGTGCGGTAAAATACTGCAATGTTTCTTCTTTTGCCTGAATCAGGCGCCCCTCTATATCGTAATAAGATAAGGCAATGCCTAATTGCGCCGCTTGTTGTAATTCGCTCATAATACCACCTCATTGCCGCTTACTCACTCGACAATATAGTTATATCTTATACAAGCAAACGATAAACTCAATCTATTTTAGTTGGTTATGTGATCTAACTCAAATTACATTTTAATAAAGGCAGTTAAATATCGCTAATTTATCAAATTCAATTAAATACAATGCGTTATTCTTCATCAATGACAAATTCAAACCAATCAATAACCTCTTTTTCATGAATACCGTTTTTAATTAAAATATCCGCTTCAATTACGGATTCCGCTCTACCTGAAATTAGCGGATGCCAGTCAAATAAAGGTTTATTTTCATATAATAAACGATAAGCGCAGGTTTTTGGTAACCAACCGAAATCGGGCAGGTTTTTCTTCGTTAATTTCGTACAATCCCGCTCCAGTTTAAAGCGGTTGGCATAATCCCGGCACTTTCCGGTTTCACAATCTAATAAATTGCAGGCAACACGAGTAAAATACAAACGTTCCCGTCTGCCTCCGCCCTCAATAAATTTACGATAACAGCATTTACCACAGCCGTCGCATAGGGCTTCCCACTCTTTTTCGTTCATTTCAAGGAGCGATTTATGTTTCCAAAATTCCCGATCTAATTGCATAATTTTTACTAAATGAAAAATAAAAAACGACAAAAGTGCGGTCAAAATTTTTAAAATTTCCACCGCACTTTATATTAGAACCGATTATTCGTTATTTATTATTTGTTGATAGATAACGAATCGGTATTGTGATCGTATTTCAAACCGGAATTAGAACCTTCCGAACCGTTGAAATAGATGTCTTTATTTGCACAAGCCGTTACAAAAGTTGCGGCGAGCATGACGAGAAACAATTTTTTCATTAAAAACCTTCTTTTAAACTTACGGTTAAATTAAATACTAAATTGCCTGCTTTACTATCTTTGTTATCCGCACAATAATAGCCTTCGCGTTCAAACTGATACGCTTTTTCCGGCTCGGCGTTAGCCAGACTCATTTCAACTACGCCATGTTTCACAACTAAAGATTCAGGATTCATAGCGGCTAAAATATCTTCTTCCGCCCCCGGATTCGGCACATTGAACAAACGCCCGTAGACACGGAATTCTGCAGGTAAATTTTCCGTTGCGGACACCCAATGGATCACGCCTTTCACTTTGCGGCCGTCCGCCGGGTTTTTGCCTAACGTTTCAGGATCATAAGAACAATAAACGGTGGTAATACCGCCTTGTTCGTCTTTTTCCACGCGTTCCGCTTTAATGACATAAGCATGACGTAAACGCACTTCTTTGCCTAATACTAAGCGTTTATATTGTTTGTTGGCCTCTTCACGAAAATCCGCCTGATCAATATAAATTTCTTTCGTAAACGACATTTCATGGGTGCCTAATTCCGGATAATTAGGATGATTCGGCGCAGTTAATACTTCTTTTTCAGTGAAGTTTTCAATCACGATACGCAGCGGATTCAACACCGCCATGGCTCGTGGCGCATTCCTATTTAAGTCGTCTCGAATGCAGCTTTCTAATGCGCTGAACTCCACTACGTTATCCTGCTTGGTCACCCCGATACGGCGACAGAATTCACGTAATGCGGCCGGTGTATAACCGCGACGTCGCAAACCGGAAATAGTCGGCATACGCGGATCGTTCCAACCGTCCACCGCACCTTCCGCGACCAATTTTAATAATTTGCGCTTAGAAGTTAATGTGCCTTCTAAATTTAAACGTGAAAATTCATATTGATGCGGCAGCGGACGCTCAATTGAAATATGCTCCAACACCCAGTCGTATAAACGGCGGTTATCCTGGAACTCCAGTGTACATAACGAATGTGTAATGCGTTCAATAGCATCGGAAATGCAATGAGTGAAATCGTACATCGGATAAATACACCATTTGTCGCCGGTTTGGTGATGGCTGGCAAATTTCACACGATAAAGCACGGGATCGCGCATTACCATAAACGGAGACGCCATATCGATTTTTGCACGTAAACAAGCCGCACCTTCTGCAAATTCGCCGTTTTTCATTTTTTCAAACAAATTCAGATTTTCTTCAATACTGCGGTCACGATACGGGCTGTTTTTGCCCGGTTCGGTTAACGTGCCGCGGTATTCGCGCATTTGTTCCGGCGACAGTTCATCCACATAAGCCATGCCTTTCTCTATTAATTCGATGGCATAGCCGTAAAGCTGGTCAAAATAATCCGACGCATAATGAGGCTCACCTTCCCATTTGAACCCTAACCATTCCACATCCTGTTTGATTGAATCTACATATTCCACATCTTCTTTCACCGGATTGGTATCGTCAAAACGCAAATTACATTTGCCCTGATAATCCTGCGCAATACCAAAGTTTAAACAAATGGATTTCGCATGACCGATATGCAAATAGCCGTTCGGTTCCGGCGGAAAACGCGTGTAAACGTTATTATGTTTACCTGAAGCCAAATCTTCATCAATAATTTGACGGATAAAGTTTGTCGGGCGGGTTTCTTCGATAAGAATTTCGTTATTATTCATCTATCTCTCACTAATCGTCTTTTGATTAAAAGTTCCGTTCATTCTACACTGTTTGGGCGCAGAACAAAAGCGGCGACAAACGTATTCAAAATGAAGAGTTCCGTCGTTTATCCTTTCATACATTAAGATTAGAGTTATTTTTACTTTGGTGATAAAATCTTCCGCTGTTTACCAGACAATCTGTATTCTTAGTTCTTAAGAAATACTTAATAATCGTTTACTACACTTTCCAGACGAACCAACTAATAGAAATTATAGGAAATTATGAAGAAAAAAGTTTTAGCCATTGCAGTACTTGCGGCGTTAATTGCCGGCGGTGCCTATTATTTTATGAACGGAAGCAAAAAAGCGCCGACCTATTTAACTGAAGACGTGCAACGTTCCAATGTTGAAAAAACCGTCGTAGCATCCGGCTCTATCGAAAGCTCAAATGAAGTTGACGTCGGTGCGCAGGTTTCGGGAAAAGTCGTCAAACTTTATGTAACTTTAGGTCAGGAGGTGAAAAAAGGCGATAAAATTGCCGATATTGACTCCACAACCCAGATTAACAGCTTAAATACTGCTAAAGCGGCGCTTGCCAGCTATCAGGCTCAGTTAAAAGCCAAACAAACCGGCTATAATGTTGCGCTTTCCAGTTATAATCGATTATCCAAATTATATACACAACAATCCACTTCTTTAGATAATTTAAACAGTGCCAAAAATACCTTAGATGCGGCAAAAGCGGAAGTGGACGCCTTAAAAGAATCCATCAAACAAGCGGAAATTCAGGTTAATACGGCGGAAACCAATGTGGATTACACCAAAATCACCTCGCCTATCGACGGCACGGTGATTTCTACGCCGGTTTCCGAAGGTCAAACAGTTAACGCAAATCAAACCACCCCGACTATCGTCACCGTTGCCAATCTTGATAAAATGCTGATTAAACCTGAAATTTCCGAAGGTGATATCACCAAGGTTAAAGCCGGTCAGCAGGTAACTTTTACTATTTTATCCGACAGCACAACAACCTATGATGCCGTCATCGACAGTGTTGATCCCGCCACCACAACCACAACGGACGCAAGTGCGACTTCAAGCGCTAGTAGCAGTTCGTCTTCTTCATCTTCTACTTCGGCGGTATATTATTATGCCAATATGGCGGTAGATAACCCTAACCGCGTATTACGGATCGGCATGACCACCGAAAACACCATTAAAATTGCCCGTGCGGAAAACGTCTTAACCGTCTCTAATATGGCGTTAAAAAAGCAAGATAACAAATATTATGTGAATGTCCTTAATGCTCAAAATCAGCCGGAACGCCGCGAAGTGCAAGTTGGTGTACAGGACGATTTTCATACTGAAATTAAATCCGGTTTAACGGAAAGTGATAAAGTTATCCTGTCACAAATAGAAGACGGCGAAAAGGTCGGTAATTTAGGCCGCGGACCTCGAATGTTTTAGCTAAAAGTGCGGTGAAATTTTAATGAATATTATTGAAATTAAAGAACTTAATCGTTATTTCGGTGAAGGTGAAAACACCGTTCACGTATTAAAAAATATTTCCGTGAATATTGAAAAAGGCGATTTTGTTGCAATTATCGGTCAATCCGGTTCGGGCAAATCCACTCTGATGAATATCATCGGTTGTTTGGATACCGCAACCAGCGGTTCTTATAAAATCGACGGTAAGGAAACCAATGAATTAACCTCCGATCAACTTTCTGATTTGCGCAGCCAAAAATTCGGTTTTATTTTTCAACGTTATAACCTGCTATCCGCCTTAACCGCGGCTGAAAATGTAGCGCTACCCGCCATTTATGCGGGAAAATCGCAAAGTGAGCGTCTTGCTCGAGCAGAAGAATTATTAAAAAAATTAGGTTTGGACGGCAAAGAAAAAAATAAACCCAGCGAACTTTCCGGCGGTCAGCAGCAACGGGTCAGTATCGCCCGCGCATTAATGAACGGTGGAGAAATCATCCTTGCCGATGAACCGACCGGTGCGCTGGATTCTCACAGCGGTGAAAACGTATTGGAAATCCTCCGCCAACTGCACAGCGAAGGGCACACCATTATTATGGTAACCCATGATAAAAACATTGCCGCCAGTGCAAACCGTATTATTGAAATTAAAGACGGCGAAATTATTGATGATACACAAAAGCATCCGGTGCAAAATACTGTCAATAATCAGTCTAAAGCGAAATCCCGTTTTGGTTTCAGCAAAGATCAGTTGATGGAAGCCTTTCAAATGTCGGTCAGTGCCATTATCGCCCATAAAATGCGTTCCTTGCTGACCATGCTTGGGATCATCATAGGTATTACCTCTGTGGTTTCCGTGGTGGCGCTGGGAAACGGTTCGCAACAAAAAATTCTGTCCAATATTAGCGGACTTGGTACCAATACCATGACCATTTTTAACGGTACCGGCTTTGGTGACCGACGTGCGGAACAAATGCAGAACCTCACCGTAAACGATGCGAATGCGCTGGCTAAACAAAGTTATGTGCAAAACGTGACGCCAAACAGCTCCTCCAGCGGGTTGTTAATTTACGGCAATCAGTCGTTCACCTCCACTAATTTAAAAGGTATCGGCGAACAGTATTTTGACGTGGAAGGAATGACATTAAAACAAGGGCGTTCCATTACCGCGCAAGAAGTAAGAGACAACGCGCAAGTGGCGTTATTAGACGAAAGTTCGAAAAAATCAATTTTTCCGAACGACAACCCTATCGACAAAATCGTGATGTTTGCAAAACGCCCGTTCCGCATTATAGGCGTGGTTGCCGATCGCCAAATGGGCGCCGCCAGTAGCTCATTGAATATTTACGCCCCTTATACAACTGTGATGAACAAAGTCACCGGCGGCACCAAAATCGATTCGATTACAGTGAAAATTGCCGATAACGTCAATACGGCGGTGGCTGAAAAAAGTCTAACGGAATATTTAACCGTACGTCATGGTAAAAAAGATTTCTTTATTATGAATAGTGATACCATTAAGCAAACCATTGAAAGCACCACGGGCACCATGAAACTGCTAATTTCCTCTATCGCTTTCATTTCCCTTATTGTCGGCGGTATCGGGGTGATGAATATTATGTTGGTATCGGTAACCGAACGGACAAAAGAAATCGGCGTACGTATGGCAATCGGTGCGCGTAAAAGCAATATTCTGCAGCAATTTTTAATCGAAGCCATATTAATTTGTATGATTGGCGGGATTTCAGGAATTATGCTTTCCCTGATTATCGGCGGTATATTTAATGTCTTTATGACTGATTTTACCATGGTATTTTCCACCTTCTCCATTGTGGCGGCGGTGCTTTGCTCAACCTTAATCGGAGTAATTTTCGGTTATATGCCGGCAAAAAATGCCGCTCAATTAGATCCGATTACCGCTTTAGCACGCGAATAGTAGCAAAAAATAAAAATTCTGTTACAATATCGCACAAACTGAACGATCGTTCATTTATAAAAATTTAAGTATCAAAGTGCGGTCAAAATTTTTGAATTTTTTTGACCGCACTTTTCCACTAAAAAGGAAATAATTAATGTTAAAAATCAATAAATTAGCCCTAGCTGTGGTTCTTTCGACCGCACTTGCGGGCTGTGCCAATCTCGACGATTCATATCAAGCCGCTCAAGACGATTTCAAACAATATGAGGAAGTAACCAAGCAGTTTAATGTGAAAGATAATTGGTGGTCTTTATATAATGACGCTCAGTTAAACCGTGTTGTCGAGCAAGCTTTAGTCAACAACAAAGATCTTGCCAAAGCGGCAATCTCCGTGAACTCGGCGCTTTATCAGGCTAATTTGTTGGGTGCGGATTTAGTACCTAGTTTTAACGGTTCAACCAGCTCATCTGCAAGCCGCCCTATTGACCGTCACGATAATTCCACTATCAGCCACGGCGGCTCATTGAACGTAAGTTATACTTTAGATTTATGGCGCCGTTTGGCGGATGCCGCTTCCGCCGGCGAGTGGAGTTATCAGGCAACGCAACAGGATATGGAAGCAACCCGCCTGTCATTAATTAATTCGGTTGTCGTGACTTATTACCAGATCGCTTATTTAAATGATGCCATTAATGCCACCAACGACACCATTAACTATTATTCGCAAATTAACGGCATTATGCAAAACCGCCTAGCTCAGGGCGTGGAAGACCGCGCAAGCACCGATCAGGCGCAACAAGCGGTTCTCACCGCCCGCAACAGCTTGATTTCATATCAAACGGCGAAAAAAACAGCCGAGCAGACTTTGCGCAATTTATTGAACTTAAAACCAAGCGAACCGTTAAATATCAATTTTCCTAATATTCTTAACGTTCAAACTGCCGGCGTAAACCTGAACGTTCCTGTTTCTACAATCGGTAACCGCCCTGACGTACGCGGCTATTTATACCGTTTAAACAGCGCGTTTAAAGATGCCAAAGCGACACAAAAAAGCTGGTTCCCGGAAATTACCTTGGGTGCAGGATTGTCTTCAAGCGGTACCAGAGTGAATAACGCCTTTAACAACCCGGTTGCAGCCGGTACGATTGGTATCAGCCTGCCGTTCTTAGACTGGAACCATGTAAAATGGAATGTGAAAATTTCGGAAGCCGCCTATGACACAGCGCGTACAAACTACGAACAAAGTATTACCACGGCGTTGAATGAAATCGATACTAATTACTTTGCCTACACCCAAGCGCAGCAAAACTTTACTAACCTGAAACAAAAATACGATTATGATAAACGTATCGCTCAGTACTACAAAAACCGCTATGACGCCGGTGTTTCCGACTTAAAAGACTGGCTTTCCGCAATCAACACCGAACGTGCATCGCAAGTGTCTATTTTGAATGCAAAATACAGTGTTATTCAAAACGAAAACGCCATTTATAGCTCAATGGCGGGTTATTACAGCCCTAAATTCTAATTTTTAATTGAATTAGCGCTATAAAAAAGTGCGGTGAAAATTTCAAAATTTTCGAAATTTTCACCGCACTTTTATTTTTGTAATTTATGCAATAAACCTAAATTTTACCGACATCAAATTTAGCTAAATCAATGCTGTCTTCCGTTCCATAAAATTCAACTAACGCCTTACGTAATATTTCCGCCCGTTTCGGCAAGTAACCGCGATCCGCATACTCTTTTACCTGATTATAAACCGCTTGTTTGAAGGTGCGGTGTCGCCCGGATTGCCGTTTAAATTATCGGCGCTGGCAAAATAACGAAAATCCGCTGCGGTGGCAAGCACCCATTCGATAGCCTGCGGTTTTACTTCAACCCGTTCAAACTCCCGTTGGCGTTGTGTAGAACGCCCGTCCGGCTCATACCAATAACCGAAATCCTCTAATTTTCGGCGCTCCTTACCCGCCACCAACCAATGGGAAATTTCATGCAATGCGCTGCTGTAAAAGCCTCTGGCAAAATAAATTACATTGTAAGGGCGTTCGCTTTTTACTCCGTTTTCATCTAAAAATGCAGGTAAATAAATAGGATATTCGCCGCCTTTTTCTAATTTTGTGTTGTATTCCGATTCAAAACATTGATTAAAAATATTGATAATATCCGTTAAATTATGTTCCATTAATTTATTCCAATTGATCACATGATAAAAATCGCTCAAGGGTAAAACTTTTCGGTAAAAAAATAAACCCTAATTATCAGCTAAATGGCGTTAATTCATTTTAGATCAATAAATTTCCCTAACGATGCCGTTTTCCCATAAAAAGACATAAAAAAAGCACGTAATGTAATAACGTGCTTTCCTTTGAAATTTCAATTAATTATTTGCTTGTTTCCAGCGCTTCAATACGTTTTTCCAGCGGCGGATGGCTCAAAAATAATGACGTGAAACCACCGCGTTTGCCGTTAATGGCAAATGCCGCTAATTTACCGTCCATTTCCTGTGGCTCATGAATAGCCTGCAAACGTTTTAAGGCGGCAATCATTTTTTGTTTACCCGCTAACTCTGCGGAACCCGCATCGGCACGGAACTCCCGGAAACGTGAAAACCACATGGCAATCATACTTGCCAGGAAACCGAAAACCACTTCAAGTACCATAGCCACGAGAAAATAAATACCGGAATTGCTTTCTTCGCTGCTGCGATTATTAGCGACCATTCGCGCAATCATGCGTGCGGCAAAAATAACAAAGGTATTTAGCACGCCTTGCAGTAAAGTCATTGTGACCATGTCACCATTTTTGATATGACTGATTTCATGAGCCAATACGCCCTCCGCTTCATCGCGGGTCATATTATTTAACAGCGCAGTACTGACGGCAACAAGCGAATTGTTTTTACTGGCACCGGTGGCAAAAGCATTCACATCATTAGAATGATAAATTGCTACGTCAGGTTTCGGTAAACCGGCTTTTTCCGCTTGGGAATGTACAGTCTGCAGTAACCAGCGCTCCGTATCGTTACGGGGCTGTTCGATTACTTCCGCACCGGTTGCCGCCAAAGCGGAACGTTTAGACATCAGCAAGGAAATAATAGAACCGGTGAAACCAAATAATGCCGCCATAATTAACAGCCCCATGGCATCCTGACCGCGAATTCCCGTTAAACTCAGGATAATGTTAAATACAATTAACACGGCGGCGTTAGTAGCTAAAAATAAAAGAATTCTCATCATAGGGAATTTTCCTTCATAAAGTTAATAAATAAATGTTAAAGCTTGAAAAGCGTTTACCAAAATAAACGATATTTAGTATAAATACTTTTCTAAAATTTAGTAGTAAATAGTTATTATTTTGTTAAATTCAAGAGTGTCGAGTAACTATTTTTTACCATAAACTCATTTGCTGTTCCGCTTTTTGTTCCGGAATTGTAACCTGCAGTCCAACCAACCTGATTGCCCTCCCCTGCCTGCGTTGCCAGATTTGTCGCAATAAAACGATAAAATTTTCCCGCTTAAATTCCACCGCACTTTTTTCCAGAGTAGTGACCTGAAAGTCTTCAAATTTTAATTTAACACCGAGTTTGCGGAACCGTTCAAAAGGAATATCCGGGCAAGCCCGTTTGATTCGCTGTTCCAAAATAGGATACAGACGTTCTAATTCAACAATCCCTTGCTCAATATCGGTAATATTCCGCAACAAGGTATCTTCCACTCCAACGGATTTACGCTGCCAATGAGACTGCACCTCTCTTTCATCAATACCGTGGCTGTATTGCCAAATGCGCTGACCGAATTTGCCGAACCGATTCAATAAAACCGTTAAATCCAGCTTTTGCACATCCCCGCAGGTTTTTAACCCCATTTGTAATAACTTCTGACCGGTGACTTTACCGACGCCGGGAATTTTACTCAGTGGCAATGTTTTCACAAAATTATCCACTTCACCGGGCGTAATCACGAAAATTCCGTTCGGTTTATTTTGATCCGAGGCGATTTTAGCTAAAAATTTAAGAGGAGCCACTCCGGCTGAAGCTGTTAAGTGTAATTCGTTAAAAATCGCCCGACGGATTTCCTCTGCAATCCAGGTTGCCGATCCCGAACATTGTACGCAATCCGTTACGTCTAAATAAGCTTCGTCTAAAGATAAAGGCTCAATATTATCCGTATAACGATGAAAAATTTGTTTGATTTGATGAGAAACCTGCTTATACAACGTTATATTGACGGGTAACAAAATAAGATCCGGGCAAAGCTTTAATGCCTGCCCCGTCGGCATTGCGCTGTGCAGACCGAATTTACGTGCCGGATAATTGCAAGTGGTCAATACACCCCGCTGTTGAACGCTACCCCCTACCGCAATAGGTTTATCCCTCAGTGCCGGATTCTCCCGCATTTCAACTGCGGCATAAAAGCAATCCATATCAATGTGAATAATTTTACGTAGCTTGTGCATAATTCAATAAAAAAAGTGCGGTCTGTTTTTCAAAAGTTTTATTTAACTTCCCACCATAACCATAGTGCTGATAGTAAAACTTCCGGAAATTTGACCGCACTTTATCACAATAAACTGTATAAATAAACAGTTTTAATTATCAGGATTCCTGCGTTCGGGTTAAACTCACCACTTTTGAAAATAATCGTTTAAATAACAACGGAATAGAATCCCGTCCGCGATTTGCCATTTCGTTGGATAAGGTGATGGCCAAATCCGGTTTTGAGGTACGCTGAATAGCTTTTTGAATAATTTTGTGAATAGGATAATGTCCGCCTTGCGGCTCCCAACGCGCTAAACGGATAAACACGTTTTCAAAGCCTGATGAATAGAAGAAATGTTCGATATCCTGTCTTGGTAAGGTAGTCACCCGGTTTGATAGCAACTCATGCTCTAATAACATGGTTTTTACCGTCTCGGTGTATTTTTTGCCCGCTTCATCGCCGTCAGTTAACGCATACCATTCGATGCCCATTGCCCGGGCATATTTAATTAACGGACGAATGCCGGATTGCGCGAATTCGACGATACGAATTCCTTCAATATCCAGATCAATACCTAATAATTCCGCCAATTCGGATAAAATCCACACTTCCGTTTCCCCCTCAACTAAGATCCATGTACGAGCAAACAAAGCGCGACTACGGTTATGGTGAACGTGAAAAGACAAACGGCGTAAATCTTCTTTGCCCAAATCCCGGCGATTCAGCTGATAGGCGCGGGTGCGATCATCATAACGGACTAATCGGCAAATAGAGCGCAAATTCACTTGTGAAATCAGCTCCACGGAATTGGTAGTAGTAATTCGTTGAATGGGCAAATAATTGGCAAGTTTCCACACAATGGCAACCATTCTCGGATGTAAACGGGTGGCGACATCTTCTAACAGCAAAATCGGGCGCATAAAGCGATGAGAACCAGGGTTTAACTTGCCGTTGTGTTCGAATAAAGAGGTAATAGCATTCACTAAACGCTGCTGCAATTCCGGATTTTTCCGCTGCTCCAACCGATAACACAAAGACTGCGCCAAATCCCACAATACGCCCGGGTCGGAAGACATTTGGGCATATTCCTGAGTTTCAACAAAATAATATTTGACCAATTCGGTCACTGCATACAATTCTCTGCTGACCGCATCAATATTTTCGGCATATTTTAACGGCTGGGAATTGGCTTTATGTCGGTTTAAACGCGCATCGCGAAAACGGTAGACGGGATGATCATGGGTTAATTCTTTCACTAAAAAATCCACATTTTCGACGTCTATCGGCTGCCCTTGTTGATCAAGAAAAGAATAATAGGTCTGTACCTGATTCTGTTCGTTTATATCGCCCGATACGCGTAAATAAATTCGTTCAAAACCGTCTTCATGGGGGACGAAAATATGTCGATAAACGGGGTTAAATTTCTCATGTTCTTCATTAATACTACTTTCGCTAAAGGTGAAAAGTAACGTAATATCCTTCATATTATCCGCCCGATGAAAATCCGTCGGCACAAAATGATAAAGCCCGTTATCCACATTTAAAATCAGGCTCAATGCGGACAACAAACTGGATTTACCCCAGGAATTTTCCCCGATTAATACCATATCCGGACGTAAATGAATGGATAACCGCTTAATACCGCGAAAACCCGAAATATCTAACTGGCGTAAATACATATAAAAATCCTCTACAGTTTTCTTATAGCCTACCTTAATTTGTCAACAGTTGATATACTAACGCGCTAATTTAATCGAGAAGACGAATTTTATGGAAGGATTACTCATTGTTCTTGTGCCTATGCTGTTGGGCTATTTAATTAAAACAAAAAATACCGGTTTATTGCAATCCATCAACAAAACGGTGATGGTACTGCTTTTTATTATCCTGTTTGTAATGGGGGTTTCCCTCGGACAATTAGATGATCTGGCGACAAAATTACCCGTTATCGGCATCTCCGCACTGGTTTTTATCGTTTGCATTTTAACCTGTAATATTATCGGACTGCTCGCCTATGATAAATTATCGCCCCGCCCTTTAAAACACCTCGGCACAGACATTCCGCCGCGGGGAAAATTGTTATTGGATAGTCTAAAACTCTGCTCAATGGTTATTTTCGGATTTCTCTTCGGTTTATGCACAAAAGGCGGCTTCGATTTGCCGTTACATGCCAGCACTTACGTATTGGTTGCGTTAATCTTTTTTGTCGGCATTCAGCTACGCAATAACGGTATATCATTGCGAGAGGTATTGTTTAATAAACGGGGAATTTATACCGCAATCATCATGATTATTACCGCCTTAATCGGTGGCATCGTCGCCAGCTTATGGTTGGGACTGCCCGTCACTCAAGGGCTTGCCATTGCGTCCGGATTAGGCTGGTATTCGCTTTCCAGTGTTGTGATTAACGATGCCTGGGGGCCGGTTTTCGGCAGTATCGCTTTTTTTAACGATTTATCCCGGGAAGTGTTCAGCCTGTTTATTATTCCGTTTTTTATGTTTAACTACCGCTCCACCGCGGTCGGTTTGGCCGGCGCAACCGCATTGGACTGTACATTACCGGTAATTCAACGTTCAGGCGGCATGGAAGTAGTTCCTCTTGCCATCAGCTTCGGTTTTGTCACCAACATTGTACCGCCCGTTTTATTGGTATTTTTTTCTTCTATTCCGTTGTAAAACTTTACAAAAACCGACCGCACTTTATGCAATCTCCGTCAAGTGCGGTCATTTTTCTTTAACTTTTATAAAATTCTTGTTAAACTAACCGCACTTTTTGGGGCTGATTCTGGATTCGACGGGATTGGCGAAGCCCAAGGTGCACGTCGAGGTGCGGTAGGCCTCGTAAATAAACCGCAAAAAAATAGTCGCAAACGACGAACAATACGCTTTAGCAGCTTAATAACCTGCATTTAGCCTTCGCTCCCTAGCTTCCGCTCGTAAGACGGGGATCAAGCGGAGTCAAACCTAAACGAGATCGTGTGGACGCTTCGGCTTGGAGATCGAAACACTAAATTGAATCAAGCTAGTTTATTCTTCGCGTGTCTGTCCGCAGGGGGTAAATGAAATTAAAGACTAGACTAAACGTGTAGTGCTGAAGGTAGAGTAATTTCGGACGCGGGTTCAACTCCCGCCAGCTCCACCAAATATACCTAAACAGAGATATAATAAAATCAATTAGTTATTTATTATATCTCTTTTTCATATAACTATTAGCCAACCAAAAACGATCCGTATTTAATCCGTAAATGAGAGTAAATTCCTAGAAAATATCCAGAAGCTTGCCGATCGCCCAGAAAGGTTCCTTTACGAAAATCTTTTTAAGATTAGCGATAAGCTAAGAGGCTATTTGGTCATTATTTCTGTCCGAAATCATTTTTAGAGTCAGGCTTAGCCATATTATTCGGCGCGCCTTTTTGTACCGGAAATACCGAGTCCATCTGCCACGCATTCCAACCGCCGTCATAGACATAGGCATTGTCCCAGCCGGCAAGTTGTGTCATAAACCAAGAAACGCCGGCACGCCAACCAGTACCGCAATAAAATGCGATTGGGTCACCTTGATTGATATTTTGTTCTTTCCACAAGGCAAAAATTTCTTTCGGATTCCGCAAAGTACCGTCAACATCATAGTAATCCGCCATATTGGAGGCGTCTGTTCCTGCAAAGCCCCAGATTGCGCCTTGCGGTTCGCCTTTACCCGGGATATAGCTATAACCGCTGATTTTACCGGTGTATTCGTCCCATGCTCGGTTACTGATTAGTTTTAATCCCTGCTTTTGGCGGGCAATCGCTTCTTGTGGCATTGAAATATTGATTTGCGGGTTAAGCGGGATTTCCGCGCCGAATTGACTGACAGGTGTCGGCGTATTTACTGCTGTTTCCGTCGCAAAACCGGCTTTTGTCCAAGTGGTTAAATTGCCGTTTAACACTCGTACGTCTTTGACTCCAGCCCATTTCAACGCCCAGAAAATACGATAAGCGGCAAGCTGGTTATCGGAATACAGGATAATCGTTTTATCTTTGTTGATACCGGCGTTAAGTAAATTTTGCTCAATTATTTTCGGATCGGAAAGATTCCAAACCGGATCATTTTCCACCCAGTCGGTGTTAAAGTGGAAAGCACCCGGGATATGTTGTTTGTACTCTTCCGATTTTTCAACCGGCCCCCAACCCACGTGAAAAACTATAAAATCATCATTTTGGTAGCTTTCCGGTTTTTCACCTTTGATAACCGCATTTACCCATTCGGGCGAAACGCTGTATTCAAAATTCGGAAACGCTTCAAGCGGGTTATCACTGTTTGCGTAACTCAAATAATCTTTAAATACGCGAACCTTATAGCCTTTTTCGGCAAACTTGTCGCTTAAACAGTTAAGCTGTTCACTATTGCTATCATAGAAAACCAAGGTCTTATCTTTAGTTAATCCCTTGTCTTTGGCGAATTTTTCAAATTTATCATCGGCAATATGTGCTAACCAGTTACAGCTGAATTGTACCGCACCTTTGATATGTCCGCCGCGTTTAGCATCGCCGTCTTTAAAGCCGTTATACAGGCTGTCGGATCGCCCGTCGATAATCACAAATTCGGGGTTGTCCAGATTTTTCAATAGCTCGTCCGTTTTAATCTCTTTCACGGATTTATCATCACAGGCGCTAAGTGTTAAAGCAACCGCCGTTGCGATCAAGGTTAGTTTGATGTTCATAGTCTTTCCTTTTTTGAAAAAGTATGAGGTGTGTCATCACAACACACCTTTTTGAAAAATCAGGGTTTAGCCCCGGCAAGAGTTAGTCTTCTTCAACATTCTACCGGAATCATTTTTTGCATCGGGCTTCAATAAACCCGTCGGAGCGCCTTTTTGCACCGGTAATTCCGTCATCTGCCATGCATTCCAGCCGCCGTCATAAACTGCGGTATTCCGCCAACCGAGTAGTTGAGTCATAAACCACGGCACAGAGGCTCGCCAGCCCGTTCCGCAGTAAAAAGCCAACTGATCGCCTTGTACGATACCTAATTCCTGCCATAACGCTTCAATCTCTTTCGGATTACGTAAGGTATCGTCCGGATCGTAAAAATCCGCTACATTAGAAGGTGCGGAACCGGAAAAGCCCCAAATCGCCCCTTGCGGTTCTCCGGTTGCCTGAATGGCATCATCACCGCTGACCTCACCGATATATTCTTCCCAAGCGCGGCTACTGATTAGCTTTAATCCTTGCTGTTGGCGGGCGTAAGCTTGTTGCGGTTGTGCAATGGATAGTTGCGGATTTGTCGGAATATGCCCGCCGAAATTGTTGACGGGCTGAGGAATATTGACTTTGGTTTCTGTTGGAAAACCCGAATCCATCCAGGTTGAAAGGTTACCGTTTAACACTCGCACATCTTCAACTCCAGCCCATTTCAATGCCCAGAAAATACGGTATGCCGCCAACGGGTTATCGGAATAGAGGATGATGGTTTTATCTTTGGTAATGCCGTTTTTCAGTAGATTCCGTTCAATAGTTGCCGGCTCAAGTAAATTATGTACCGGCGCTTCGCCTTCCACCCAGTCGGTATCAAAATGATATGCGCCGACAATATGTTGGGTATAGGCTTTTGCATTTTCTAACGCTCCCCAAGACACTTCAAACAGCATAAAGTCGTCATTGGTATAGCTTTCCGGTTTTTCTCCTTGGAGTACGGAATAAACCCATTCCGGCGATACGCTGTATTGGAAATTCAGCAATGATTCAAGCGGATAGCCCGCATTGACGTAACTAATGAAGTCGCTAAAAGTACGCACTTTGTAACCTTTTGCTGCGAACTCTGCCGAAATACAGGCTAAATTGTCCGGGTTCGAATCATAAATAACCAAAGTCTTGTTTTTAGTTATTCCTTTTGATTCGGCAAAACTATCGAATTTACCGGCTTCAATCGAATCAAACCAGCTGCAGGTAAATTGGATTGAGCCTTTAATATGTCCGCCGCGGCTGGCATGTTTGTCTTTAAAACCGTTGTACAGGCTGTCGTTACGGGAATCAATAATCACATACTGCGGGTTATTCAAATTCTGCAACAGTTCGGCAGTATCTATCGGTTGGACTTTATTATCGTTACAAGCGGTCAGAAACAGCGAAAAAATTGCAAAAAGAGCGGTGTATTTCATAAATATCCTTAAATGCGGCATTGTGTCGGTTTCACTAAGACTGATGTTAGCCAACAACCGATCATAATCATCAAGGTCGCCAACCATCCCTGCCATGAGAAATAAGCGGTCGAAACCAACGCATTAGTGATAGTACAACCGCCGGCAAGCGAAGCGCCGATTCCCATTATTACCCCGCCGAGCATACGTTGTAAAATCGCCTTCGGTTCCGGTAAGCGGATTTCAAATTCACCGCTTAATTTGGCGGCGATAAAGGAGCCGAGTAAAATGCCAAGCACAAAATAACTGCCCCAATTTAAGTAACGCTGTTGTCCGATAACGATATATTGCACCACGTTTGCTGTTGGAACGGCGACACCATAACCATAACTTCTGCCGTATTGTTCACTCACCAGCCAAGCCAAAACGCCAAGCAAGCCAATCCATACCGCTGCGGTAAACGGATGCCAATGTTTGGTAAAAATACGATGAGGAATCAGAGCGGTAGTCGGTTCTTGCGGGAATTGATAACGGGGATGTTTGATGTGATAAACAATCATTACAACGGTGATTAATACCAGCACGGTAACTAAAATCCATGGGGAAAGATTGAACGTATTATAAATATTATCAAGGGTTGTAGTTTCAAGTAGTAACGGATTGATCCACTGTTTCAGCGCACCGGTTTGTGTAGCCGCCATCGTTAAAGCAAAGCAGATAAGGGCAATCCAACTACCTACAGCTCCTTCTCTGGTTCGAAACCAGCCACCGCTGGCACAGCAATTTGCCAATACCATTCCGATGCCAAAAAGCAACCCGCCGATTAAAGTGGCTAACAATGGCATGGGAGTATTTGGAATAGTAATTAAGTCCAGACCGCTTAAACTAAAAAAACCGATGGATTGAATAGAAACGGCAATCAGCAATGCCGTTAAAAAACGGAAATTTCGCTGAGTATAAATAATGCGGAAGCCGGACACGAAGCAAAATTGCCCGCGCTGTAAGAAAAAACCGAATAGTAGCCCAATAAAAAGACCGATTAACATTGATTAAACCTTAATACGAACGTCATCAAAATTGAAATAATATTAGAACATAAATACATAGGAAAAGGAAAGCGCAAGCGGTAGGATTTCTATCAAAGTTTGTAAAATCCGGTGGACTATTATTTAAATAAGCGGACAAGAAAAAATAAGTTGTTCAAAATTAATTTATCAGAAGTCCATATCGAGGGAAACGATTATTTTTTAGGCATAATCTATCCTCTGCTTGATAAGCTCGACATAAATCTCTAAATAAATTCCAGAGATTTCTCATATAATTAAGCCCCTCTAGAAAGGGGCTTAACACTATTCAATAAAATATTATTTAATAACCGCAACTTCAACTGCTGCCGGGCCGCGTTGTGTATTTTCTACATTATATTCTACGCGGTCACCTTCATTTAGGCTTCTGTAATTATTGCCCAAAATACTGGAGAAATGAACAAACAGGTCTTTGCTGCCGTCTGCGGGGGTGATAAAACCAAAACCTTTGTCCGAATTGAACCATTTTACTAAGCCGTTTAGTTTAGACATATGTCTTCCTTATTTTAAATTGTAAATTTGTATGCTTGAATCAAGCGGTAGTGCTAATAACGTGAACTTAAATTGAGATGGATATTAAGAAACTTCAAGGAACAAATTTAGAACTTGTAAAGAGGAGATACTATAATAACTTGACTACTATTAAACTTTCGTTTAGCTGAGGCGCATTAGAACATGATTATTTACCTAATGCAAGAAACATTTATTCTTTTTTACTCTGATAAACTTCACTGAAGGATAAAATTCGCCTAAAAATGACCGCACTTTTATGTTATTGGTAGTTTTTCTATTATCACAAAAATAAGCGTTTCTTTTTTCAACGGGAAACGCTTATTTTTATAATGAATGACCGGATTGACTCTGATACTTAGATAAAATTATTTTTGGTAAAATACTGCAGGCCCGACAGATTTTTTTGAGTTCTCTTCAAATTTTTTCAATACCGTACCCGAAGAACTAATTTCAACCCGGCGATTAGGTCGCAGACAGTCTCTCAAAGCTTTACCCGCCTTAAGACCGGTACAAGGTTTAATCTGTTGCGCGGAACCATAACCAATAGCGTCAATATCGGCTTTAACATCACGTGCGATTAACCATTCTTTTACTTGATTTGCACGACGTTGCGATAATTCCAGATTATAAGCCTCAGAGCCTAAACGATCGGTAAAACCTGCAACTTTCACAGTTTTCGCCTTGCTTGCTTTTAATTGCTCTGCAACGCTATCCACCACTTTTTTACCCCGCTCGGTTAAACTGTCTTTATCAAAATCAAACAAAAAATCGGCGCTTAAACTGAATGAAGAATTGGCGTTACAACCGTTCGGATGCCAGAAAAAACTCTGCGCGTTCATATTTTTGTCAAATAGGATTTTATATTGACATATTTTATGCACACCGTTTTCGCGATAGTTAAATGCATAATCAAATTCACGAATTCCGTATAATCCCTCGGAAAAATGCGGACTGCCGATTAAATTACGGATTTGATCTTTATTCATTCCCCGTTCGATCATACGAACGCTATCCCAGTTCGGCCAGGAACCGAATTGACTGCCGTCATGATTGAAACGAGATTCGTCAATTTTTGGCCAAACTAAGTTCTCTGACGTGCCTTCATCCGTTACATCGCTTAAATTACCGCAAGCGATTAGTGAAGTTGCTGCCACAGCAGATAACAAAAGGTGGGTCAATTTCATTTATTTTATCCTTAATTATTATTAGTTTTTATAAAAACCGGAGCTAAACTTTATCTAATATTATTGTAACGATTGAATTTTTTATAAAAAACAAACGCACACGTAAATTCGTTTATATGTTAATTCCAATTACATCGAAAGTAAAACTTAAAGTCGTAAAAATACATTACATCAGTGTCTTATTACCCTGTTTTAACCATTTTAATAAGAGTTTATCCGAACTTTCTTCCGCCTGTTTTCCCAATTTTTGGATTAAAGATTTTTTCACCGCATATTTCACCCCGATAACGGATTTATCTTGCATCGCATCTAAAATCAAGTCATCACTGGTCGCAATTTCATCAACCAAATTTAATGCTAAGGCTTGCTGACCAAACCAATGCTCGCCGGTAGCAATTTTATCAATATCCACCAAAGGACGATTGGCAGTGACAAACTGTTTAAATAAGTCATGGGTTTCTTCTAATTCCTGCTGGAATTTCTGTTTACCTTTTTCGGTATTTTCTCCCACGAAAGTCACCGTCCGTTTATATTCGCCCGCCGTCATCACATCCACATCGACATCATGTTTTTTTAACAAACGGTGAATATTCGGAACCTGCGCCACAACGCCAATAGAACCGATAACGGCAAATGGTGCGGCAACAATCTTATCGGCGACACAAGCCATCATATAACCGCCGCTTGCCGCAACTTTATCCACCGCAACCGTTAATTTAATTCCTTTTTGTTTCAGGCGGGCTAATTGCGAAGCGGCTAAACCGTAACCATGCACTACACCGCCCGGGCTTTCTAAACGCAGTAAAACTTCATCCGTTGCCGGATTGGCAACATTGAGAATAGCACTGATTTCTTCCCGCAATGCGGCGGTTTCCGAAGCGCGAATATCTCCTTTAAAATCCATCACATAAACACAAGGTTTGAGGCTTTCTTCCGTTTTCTCACCTTTTTTGTTTTTGGCTTTATTTTCTTTGGCTTTCTGCTTATCCGCTTTTTTCCGTGCTTTTTCCGCTTGTTTTAATTCCTCATCAGTTAAGCGGAAATCTTTTAATTTTTTCACGTTATCCTGATATTGTTCGGACAAATCCGTTAATTTTAATTCGCCGGTTTGCGGATTTTTCTGCTGTTTTAACGTCATAATTGCTGCCACGATACCGGCAATAACAAGTAAAATCGTCAAAATTTCCAAAATAAAAATGCCGTAACCGACCAAAATTTCAGACCACATTAGTGTTATTCTCCCTTATTAAATATGGAGGTCTATTCTACTACAAGTTTTACAAAAATCTGGCAAAATTCACCGCACTTTTATGCTTAATAAATACCGCTTAAACCGACACTTCAATTTTTCAATTAGAGGCTGTTTATCTTTTAAGTATAAATTTTAATCATTTTGAACCCTAGCACGGCAACGCCGTACTAGGTTACGCATAGTTCCGCCCCTTTGGGGCTGTGAAATTAGGTGCAGAAAAGCTGCTCAACTATGCGTAACTCAGTATGCTTGCGTGCTGGGTATAATAAATCGTTTAATTTTGTTTATTTTATATACTTAAAACATCAACAAGCCTTAATTTCGACTAAATAAAATTGAATTTTTTATTGACAAAAAATTCCTGTACTAGTTTAATAGTGCATAAATATTTTAAAGCAAAAGGAAGCGCACTATGCCAAACGCTTATATTCAAACTCTAAGCAATCCGGTTCAATATCAACAAGATCTCACCGCCGTATTTGCCACAGTCGGGAAAACAAACAGCTTATTATTGGAATCCGCCGAAATCAGTAGCAAAAACAGTTTACAAAGTTTATTAATTATTAATGCGGCGTTAAAAGTATCCTGCTTGGGTCAAATTGTCACATTTACTGCATTAACAGCAAACGGAAGTCATGTTTTACCATTAATTAAAGAAAAGTTACAGGGTAAAACAAAATCCCTTTCCGTTCAGCAAAATAAACTGATTGCGGAATTTTTTCCAATTGATCAAAATCTGGATGAGGACAGTAAATTACAATCCTTAACTGTTTTCGACGGTTTACGCGTAATCAATCAGCTTTATCAGCATAGCAAGCAGCCTGTTTTTCTCGGCGGTTTATTTGCTTACGATTTAGTCGCTAACTTTATTCCGATGAATAACATTACTTTGCAGGACGACGGTTTAAGCTGCCCGGATTATGTGTTCTATCTTGCGGAACAATTGCTTCGTTTGGATCATCCAAGCCAACAAGCCACTTTACAAACCTTCTGTTTTAATGATTCGGAACTGCAGAATTTGCAGCAAAGTGCGGTCGAAATTGACAAAGATTTACGGAATTTAAAACCTCTTTCCGCTATTCAACAAGGTTCTACGGATATTTCGACCAATCACGAAGACGAAAAATTTAAGCAAATTATTACCGCACTTAAACATCATATTTACATCGGTGATGTTTTCCAGATTGTGCCGTCCCGTCGCTTTATCCTGCAATGCCCGAATACTTTAGCCACTTATCGTCAGCTGAAGGAAAATAATCCAAGCCCTTATATGTTCTTTATGCAAGATGAGGAATTCACTTTGTTCGGCGCCTCGCCTGAAAGCGCATTGAAATATTCCGCCGATAACCGTCAGTTGGAAATCTACCCTATCGCCGGTTCCCGTCCGCGCGGATTTGATGCCAAAGGTAAAATTGATCCCGAATTGGACGCGCGCCTGGAACTTGAAATGCGTTTAGATCATAAAGAACAAGCGGAACATTTAATGTTGGTTGACTTAGCCCGTAATGATGTGGCGCGCGTATGCGAAAGCGGAACCCGTCATGTTAAAGAGCTAATGCAGGTGGATCGCTATTCGCATATTATGCACTTGGTTTCCCGCGTAGTCGGCAAACTACGCCCCGAACTGGATGCGCTGCATGCTTATCAGGCTTGTATGAATATGGGGACGCTCACGGGCGCACCTAAAATTAAAGCTATGCAATTAATTTATCAGTTTGAAAAACAAAAACGTCATAGTTACGGCGGTGCGGTGGGTTATCTGTCTTCCGACGGCAATTTAGACACTTGCATCGTTATCCGTTCCGCATTTGTGCAAAACGGCATTGCTTATGTGCAAGCCGGTTGCGGCGAAGTACTGGATTCCGATCCGCAAATGGAAGCGGATGAAACCCGCCATAAAGCGCAGGCGGTCATTAAAGCTATTCTGCAAACAAACGCCCAAGCGAATTAAAAGGAAAAGAACTTATGGCAACTATTTTATTTTTGGATAACTTCGACTCTTTCACTTATAACCTTGTAGACCAATTTCGAGGGCTGGGGCATCAAGTAAAAATTTACCGTAATGACTGTGATTTGGCGTTGCTGGAAAGCATTGCCCTGCAACCCGATACTATTCTTGCCCTTTCGCCGGGCCCGGGTACGCCTGCGGAAGCGGGCAATATGCTTGCATTAATTCAACGGGTAAAAAGTGCGGTGCCGATTATCGGAATTTGTTTAGGTCATCAGGCGCTGATAGAAGCTTTCGGCGGCAAGGTAGTTCATGCGGGTGAAGTTCTGCACGGCAAAGTCTCAAAAATTAATCATGACGAACAGGCGATGTTTCTGAATTTGCAAAATCCGATGCCGGTCGCCCGCTATCATTCTTTGAAGGGAAGCAATCTGCCGGAAGAATTAGTCGTCAATGCGACCTATAACGATATTATTATGGCGTTTCGCCACAAAAATTTGCCGATTTGCGGTTTTCAATTCCATCCGGAAAGCATTTTAACCGTTCAAGGAGCAAAATTACTGGAAAATTCCGTTAACTGGTTGCTCAATAAATAAAAAATACATACTTTTAATGCGAATAAAAACAAGGAATTTCATTATGCAAACACAACAAATTCTTACCCAACTTTTTGATAACCAACCTCTTAGTCAAGAGCAAGCAGCTTTTATTTTTGGCAATATCGTTAAAGGCGAATTATCTAACGAACAGCTTGCCGGCGCCTTAATCGCCCTTAAAATACGTGGTGAAACCATTGATGAAATCACCGGCGCGGTAACCGCTCTGTTAGCGGCGGCAGAACCCTTCCCCGCCCCGGACTATCCGTTTGCCGATATAGTGGGAACCGGCGGCGATAACGCCGACACTATCAATATCTCGACCGCTTCCGCCATTGTTGCGGCAAGCATGGGATTAAAAATTGCCAAGCACGGCAATCGCAGCGTTTCCAGCAAAACCGGCGCAAGCGACGTTTTAACCGCTTTGGGGGTAAATATTCGTATGTCAACGGAACAAGCCCGCAAAGCACTGGATGAAATCGGTATTGCCTTCATTTTTGCCCAACAATATCATTTAGGTTTTAAATATGCAGGTCCCGTTCGCCAAGCATTAAAAACCCGCACTATCTTTAATATTTTGGGGCCGTTAATCAACCCTGCAAATCCGAAACGTCAGTTATTAGGCGTTTATTCGCCAGAGTTACTCAAACCTTATGCGGAAACCAATTTACGTTTAAATCATGAACATAGTATCATTGTTCACGGTTGCGGATTAGATGAAGTGGCAATCCACGGTCTCACCCAAGTTGCGGAATTACGTGACGGCAAAATTGAATATTATAATTTATCACCGAAAGATTTCGGTTTTGAACCTCAACCGTTAGAAAGCCTGCGCGGCGGTGCACCTGAAGAAAATGCGAAAATTTTGACCGCACTTTTACAAGGCAAAGGCAGCGAGCAGCAGGCCCAAGCGGTCGCAATGAACACTGCCCTGTTAATGAAATTATTCGGACATGAAGACATTAAGCAAAACGCCCAACAGGTGCTGGAACAATTAACAACCGGTAAAGCTTTTGAAACCTTAACAAAATTAACCACTTATTAAAATTTAAAGCTTATGAACTTAAACGATAAACCCACTATTCTACAAAAAATCGTGGCGGATAAAATCCAATGGATAAAAGCGAAAGAACAGGTTTTCCCATTGGCTTCATTCAAAGAAAAAATCACAAAATCCGACCGCAGTTTTTATCAGTCGCTCGGCAAAGGTACTCATCAGAATCCGGTTTTTATTTTGGAATGTAAAAAAGCCTCGCCGTCAAAAGGCTTGATTCGTAACGAATTTAACCCTGCTGACATTGCGCAGGTTTACAAAAATTACGCCTCTGCGGTATCGGTATTGACCGATGAAAAATATTTCCAAGGTGATTTTTCCTATATCAAGCAAGTTCGTGACATTGTCACCTGCCCGGTACTTTGCAAAGATTTTATGATAAGCGAATATCAGGTTTATCTGGCACGTTATTATCAGGCGGATGCCATTTTGCTTATGCTTTCCGTGCTTGACGATGAAACCTATAAAAAGCTTGCCGCACTTGCTCACGAACTTGGCATGGGCGTATTGACCGAAACATCTAATCAGCAAGAACTGGAACGGGGCATTGCCCTAGGTGCAAAAGTGATGGGCATTAATAACCGCAATCTCCATGACTTAACGGTAGATTTAGCGCGTACGCCGCCGCTTGCCCAACAAATTCCGGCGGATCGTATTATCGTGAGCGAATCGGGAATTTATTCTCATCAGCAGGTACAACAATTAAAACCTTATGTAAATGCGTTTCTCATCGGTAGCAGCTTAATGGGCAGTGATGATTTAAACAATGCGGTTCGTTCGGTTATTTTCGGTGAAAATAAAGTATGCGGTTTAACCCGTCCGCAGGATGTGCAGGAAGTCTATCGGCAAGGTGCGCTTTACGGCGGATTAATTTTTGCGGAAAATTCAAAACGTTGCGTTTCTCTTCGCCAGGCACAGGAATTAGTAACGGTCGCACCGCTACGTTTTGTGGGTGTATTTCAGAATCAACAAATTGATTTTATTGTAAAAATTGCGACCCAATTAAACCTTTATGCGGTGCAATTGCATGGTGCGGAAAATGAAGAGTTTATCGCCGCACTTCGAATTCAGCTACCTCATCAAATTCAAATCTGGCAAGCCGTTTCTATTGATGTGGCACAGCAAAGTGCGGTCAAAATCGACCGAATTTCTGCCGTAGACCGATATGTTCTGGACAGTAAAACCGCTAACCGACAAGGCGGTACCGGCGTTGCCTTTGATTGGTCAAAAATCCCCGCCGAAATAAAAAATAAAAGCCTGCTTGCAGGCGGGATAACCCCGGAAAACATTGAGCTTGCGCTGGCTCAGCATTGCCTCGGCATAGATTTAAATTCCGGCGTTGAAAGTGCGGCCGGAATAAAAAATCCCGAAAAACTTACCGCAGTTTTTAATAAAATCCATCGGTTTTAAAAAATATCGGGGCCTTAAAAGCCCCGATATTTATTCTATCCAGATAACTTCCCTCCTCAATTAAAAAATTATCAAAAAACCGCTTTACATTTATGTACTAGTTTAATAGTATATTTTCCAGCAAAACAAATATTGAGGAAACAATATGACAGACACAATTTTAGATCCCTACTTTGGAGAATTCGGCGGCATGTATGTTCCCGAAATTCTTATTCCGGTTTTAAAACAATTGGAAAAAGCCTTCGTTGAAGCGCAACAAGATCCCGCTTTCCAGACCGAATTTTTAGATTTACTAAAAAATTATGCCGGTCGCCCCACAGCATTAACCCTTTGTCGCAATTTGACCAAAGGTACAAAAACCAAACTCTATTTAAAACGTGAAGATTTGCTGCACGGCGGCGCGCATAAAACCAATCAAGTATTAGGGCAGATTTTGCTGGCTAAACGCATGGGGAAAACCCGCATTATTGCGGAAACCGGCGCCGGTCAGCACGGGGTTGCTACCGCTCTTGCCTGTGCGATGTTAGGTATGCCTTGCCGCATTTATATGGGTGCGAAAGATGTTGAGCGTCAATCGCCTAATGTGTTCCGTATGCGTTTAATGGGTGCGGAAGTGTTCCCGGTTACAAAAGGTTCCAGCACCTTAAAAGACGCCTGTTGTGAAGCTATGCGCGACTGGGCGGCTAATTATGAAAACACCCATTATTTAATCGGTACCGCTGCCGGCCCTCACCCGTTCCCGACTATTGTCCGCGAATTTCAAAAAATGATCGGTGAAGAAACGAAAGCGCAGATTTTACAACGTGAAGGTCGTCTGCCTGACGCGGTAATTGCTTGCGTAGGCGGCGGTTCAAACGCTATCGGTATGTTTACCGATTTTATTAACGAAACATCCGTACGATTAATCGGTGTGGAACCTGCCGGCAAAGGCATTGAAACCGGCGAACACGGCGCACCTTTAGGCCATGGCAAGCCCGGTATTTACTTCGGCATGAAATCACCGATTATGCAAACGGAAGACGGCCAGATCGAAGAATCTTACAGTATTTCCGCAGGCCTGGACTTCCCTTCCGTCGGCCCGCAACATGCCTATTTAAATTCTATCGGTCGTGCCGAATATCCGAGCATTACCGATGACGAAGCGCTTGAGGCATTTAAAGAATTAGCCCAACACGAAGGCATTATTCCGGCGTTGGAAAGCTCTCACGCTTTAGCCTATGCGTTAAAAATGGCGCGCCAAAATCCGATGCGGGAACAATTATTAGTAGTGAATTTATCCGGTCGAGGCGACAAGGATATTTTTACCGTGGACAAAATTTTTAGTGAAAGAGGTATGCTTTAATGGCTCGTTTTGAAACTCTATTTGCACAACTTAATGCAAAAAAACAAGGCGGATTCGTGCCATTCGTGACATTATGCGATCCTGATCTTGAACGTTCTTTTGATATTATCTGCACCCTTGTAGATAACGGTGCGGATGCCCTGGAACTCGGTTTCCCGTTTTCCGATCCGTTATTGGACGGCCCCGTTATTCAGGCGGCGAATAATCGCGCATTAAACGCCGGTTGCAGTACTGCAGAAAGCTTTAAATTACTGGAAAAAGTGCGGTCAAAATATCCGGAAATTCCAATCGGTTTACTGCTTTGCGCCAATCTGATTTATGCGCAGACTTTAGACGGCTTTTATCGGCGCTGCGCCGAAATCGGTATCGATGCGGTTTTAGTAGCGGACATTCCGCTATTAGCCGCCGAACCTTACATTCAGGCGGCTAAAAAACACGGTATTCAACCTGTATTTATTTGCCCGCCGAATGCCGATGAAAATACGGTAAAAGGCGTTGCCGAACATTCCGAGGGTTACACATATTTAGTTTCTCGAGCCGGCGTTACCAGTGCGGAAAATCAAAGCCATGCGGCAAATTTAGACAGTCTTGTAGAACAACTTAAAGCCCACAATGCGCCGCCGATTCTGCAAGGCTTCGGTATCGCAAAACCACAACAAGTGAAAGAGGCGCTGAATATGGGCGTTGCCGGTGCTATTTCAGGCTCCGCGACAGTAAAAATTATTGAGGCGAATTTAGATAATCATGAGAAATGTTTGGCGGATTTAGCTGAATTTGTCAAGAATATGAAAGCGGCAACCTTATAGAATAAAACCTGAAAAAATAAATCCGCACCTTAAAAGCGGGGCAACATGCCACGATTAAGGTGCGGATTTTTCTATGGTTAGTTACAGAGACTATTTATGTTTTCGCATTCATATTTCAGCAAGAAAGTCTTTTTTTATTCATAATTCTCGAAAGAATTACGCTCCCTTTTAGTGCGGTCGGTAAATAACATTCAAAAAATATCGTTTTTTTGACCGCACTTTTAACTTAAGCCGGATTTATTAATGACAACCTTTTTTACCGCCGCAACGGTCACAACCACCACATAGGCTGTTTTTAGCCGTTTTGGACTTAAATACAAACTTACGTAATACATACAGTATGCACGCACCGACAATTAAGCCGACAATGATATGTTGTTCCATATTAGAAGATCCTTATAGAAATTTGATATACCACAAACGAGAAGATATAAGCTAATACAAATAAATAACCGGCAATCATCAAAGTTTTTTTCATCGAATTGACTTCCCGTTTAATCACCGCCAGCGTTGCCATACACATCGGCGCATAAACGTACCAGGCTAAAAAAGCCAGCGCTGTCGGGATCCCCCATTGTTCGTGCACAATCGGCACCAACGCATTTTGAATTGCTTCTTCCGAGCCGCTAGCACCGACCGCATAAACCGTCCCCAAGGCGGCAACCACCACTTCACGGGCGGCGATGCCCGGAATCATGGCGATACACATTTGCCAGGTAAAGCCTAAAGGTGCAAAAATCGGTTGGATAAGACTACCTAACATGCCGGCAAAACTATAATCAATAGCGGCACCCGCTGCTCCCTCCGGCGCCCCCGGAAAAGTGACTAACGCCCATAAAATAACGCTTAAGGCAAAAATAACCGTACCCGCCCGTTTCAGGAAAGCTTTCACTTTATCCCACAGGCTTGAAAAAATATGTCTAAAGTTCGGTAAACGGAAAGTCGGCAACTCCATTAATAACGGAAATTGACGGATACTGCCTTTACGACGGGCAAGGCGCTTCATAATATAAGCCACTAATCCGGCAGAGAACACTCCGATAAAATATAAGCCGAATAAAACTAACCCTTGCAGATTAAAAATACCCCAAACCGTTTGATCCGGAATTACCGCCCCAATAATCAGTGCATAAACAGGCAGTCTTGCGGAACAGGTCAATATTGGCGCAATGGCAATAGTCACCAGCCGCTCGCGAGGGTCCTGAATGGTTCTGGCGGACATCACCGAAGGCACTGCGCAAGCAAAGCTGGATAACAGCGGTATGAACGCCCGCCCGGATAATCCGCTGGTTGATAATAAATTATCTAACAGAAAAGCCGCCCGCGGTAAGTAACCCGAGTCTTCCAGTAGCAGAATAAAAGCAAACAAAATCGTGATTTGCGGAACAAACACCAAGACACTGCCTACCCCTGCAATTATGCCGTTGAGGATTAAATCCTGTAATATCCCTTCCGGCATCAGAGTGGCAACCCATTCCCCCAGGTTTGCAAAGAAATCTTCAATAAAATCCATCACAGGCTCAGACCAGGAATAAACCGCCTGGAACACGAGCAATAAAACCAGCAACAGCAATACGAATCCCCACACCGGATGTAAGGTGAGGCGATCTAATCGTTGGTGCCACTTCGGCATCACCATTTCTGTTTTGACCGTCTGTGCCAGAATGTCTTCAACTTGTGCATATAACGCATTACTGTCGAGGGATTCTAACAATTGCGCCACTTGATTACTGTCAATACCGGCACTATTTTGCGGCAAATTGGCAATAGCATTTTTTACGCCGCGGATACCCTCTTTTCGAGTGGCCACGGTTTCCAACACGGGAACGCCCAACAACTCGCTGAGTTTTTTCTCATCAATAGTTAAACCGCGGGAACGCGCCACATCAATCAGGTTTAAGGAAACCACCATCGGTAGCCCCAGCATTTTTAATTCCAGTACCATACGCAATGTCATGCGTAGATTAGTGGCGTCGGCTACGGCAATAATGCCGTCAATTTTTCTGCCGTATTTTCCTAAAATTTCATCACGGGCGACGGCTTCATCAAGGGTTGTGGTACGCAAACTGTAAGTACCGGGTAAATCGATAATGCTTACTGAAGGATCATCAACAAATAATCCCTCGCGTCGTTCAACCGTTACGCCGGGATAGTTAGCTACTTTTGCATTAGAACCCGTTAATCCGTTAAAAAGTACGGTTTTCCCGCAATTCGGGGCGCCGACTAAAGCAAAACAAGTCAGTTTATCTTTATTCATACATTAACTTATATTTATAGTGATTATGAGAAAATAATCGGGGTACTTTCGCCAAATACCCCAATCAATTATTTGTTGATATGACAAAGGATTTTACTTGCTTCCGCAGCACGTAAAGAAAATTGGGATAAGTTACTTAATCTCACCGCAAGCGGGCCTTTTCCAAAAACGCCGGCGGCCACAACTTCTACAGGCACGCCCTTAGAAAAGCCTAAATCCGCCAAACGACGACCGACCAACGTATCCAGCTCACCGAATGCTTGATTAGCAACAATAGAATCAATATAAGCAACATTTCCTTTGGTTAGTTTAGATAGAGGGACAACCATTATGAATATCTCCGTTTTAAATTGATTTTAATTTAACGTCGAATTATACACTTACCTTATGGGTTGTAAATGATAATTATTCCTAATTTTGATTTTGATCAGTTTTTTGAACTTTGTTTATTTTATTAAACGTCTTAAATTTCCGATGATACAAGCTTCAAACTTATCCGGATTAAAAAAGTGCGGTCGAATTTCGCCGTTTTTTTATGATTTAGATTGATATCGCCCGCAATTGCGCTTTGTGTGGTGCAGTATTCATCTTCGTGATACAATAAGCCTGCTTTTATTAAGCGTATTATTAATTAACAGGAATTTATTTATTATGAAAAAGACAACATTAGCCGTTGCAATCGGCATACTTGCAATTTCTTCAACCGCTAGTGCTAATTGGTATGTTCAGGGTGATGTGGGTTATTCTAAAATTAAAGCATCCGGCATGGACGACTTAGATTTTAAAGATAATGTATTTGATCAACGAATCAGTGCCGGTTACGATTTCGGCGACATTCGTCTGGCGGTAGATTACAGCCATATCGGTAAAGCCAAAGACCACTATACTCTGTTTAGAGGTGAGCAGTGGGAAACAAGCGGTTCCACTTCGGTAGAAACCAACTCCTTCGGGATTTCCGCAATCTATGACTTTAATCTTAATACCTCGTTAATGCCGTATGTCGGCGTACGCTTGTCTGAAAACAGTCTTAAATTTGAAGATCATTGGCGTGATAATTCCGCTTCGGAAAGTTACAGCGAAACCAAAACCAAATTCGGTTACGGCGCGCTGGCAGGCGTTCAATATCATTTGACCGACAATCTGTTATTAAATGTCGGAGTCGAATATAACCGTTTAGGTAAAGTTGAAGAGGTAAAAATTCATCAATATAGCGCAAAAGCCGGTCTTCGTTATAACTTCTAAGATTGTAGAAGATCAAACTCAATCTGGCAGTCTCCCATTTTATAGTATGGTGAGACTGCCAGATTGAAGATACCGTGCATATATTCTGAAGAAACTTATATTTTAAATAATAAAGTGCGGTCGATTTTCAGTTTATTTTTAATTAAAACTCTCGAAAAATTAACCGCACTTTTTTATAAATACATACAATCCCATAGCCATCAAGAAGATATTCTATTTTATCTAGTTTCTGTATTTATCATATTCCTCACATATACTTTTAAACTTATAACAATACATATAACTAGCATTAAATACAAAACCATGTTTTCTTAAACAAGATGCATATACTTCGCCTAATTTATCCTCTTCTTTGCTATTTTCAATTGACTCTCTACACTTAATGTGTAATTCCTTTGATAAAGGTACTCTTGTTTCTTTATGAACCCATGTATTCTCTCTAAATTTGCTAGAATATGATGGTGTTAAAGAAATCAAAAAGCATCCCGACAGTAAAAATATAAATACCAATAAAAATAATTTCTTAATCACAATCCATCTCCATCTTTTTTAATTGTATTAAATTCTCGAATAGAATCTTTCGGATAAGTTAACTTAAGTAATTTCTTTGTTCTTTCCATTACCTTACTTTGTTCACTATTATTTTCATCATAAATATACTTCAAATTATTAATATTCTGATTAGCCTCCGAATGCGCCTCTAAACCGCTAATACCATTATTCGGCATCGCATTTTTATTATTCCCAATCAAATAACCACCCAATATGCCCGAGTAAACCCTGTCTCCATCCACGCCGATATAGCGGGTAGTCACTCCGGCAAATATGCTTTTTGCCTGACGGTCAATCTCTTCCGACGGGTAAGAGCCTGCAGCATGTAAGTAATCTAATTCGGTATTTTTATAGTCCTGATTCAGATAGTTAGACCAGTTCAACATATTTTTATTTTCCGATACGCCCAGACTATGCGCCATATCCTGCAATTTATATTGCGGTTTACCGTTTGCTGCGGCATAAGCATTGTATTCATCTAGTTTCTTCGCTATTTGTGCATGGTCTTTCGTGGCATTGGATGCGCCAAAAACTGTCGGCATATTTACCCATGCTCTGAACCGCTCAAAACCGGCATACAGAAATTCATTCCAATACCCCGCACTGCCTCTGTTCAGAATAACTCCTAAATCATCTAAAGAAGCTAAGTCATCACCATATAAAATAGCACTTGCCACTTTCTCTTCTCGCGTAAAATTAAGCATGCCGGCTATGGAAATCTTACTCAGCAGCTTAGCCTGTTCTTCCGTTAATATGTTATCACTGTAAATTAACGCTTTTAATTGCTGTGAATTGTCGTTTTCTATATCCAAACAGGAAATATGTTCGCAATCAGGTGTCTTTTTACTCACCGTAAAACTGGAATCTTCATTTTTTTCCGCATTGTAATAAAGCTCGTCACCGGAATCCGAGATATTTTTCACTAATGCAGTTGCTACATCCAAATCCCGTTCTAAATCCGATTTGACCTTTTCCACATCAGTTTTATTTACAGTTTGATGAAGGTTTTCCCGATTGAGTTTGCGAACGGTTTCTTCCACATTTTCACCGAATAACCGCTGTTGGTTTTCACCATCTCTGATTAAAATGTTTTTGGTATTAACCGAACTTGTTGTGATACCGGAGTCCCGTCCTTTATCACTGACTTGTCCTAATACGGCGGTAGAAAGTGCTTTAGCCACCCCCCAATTACCTTGAGAAAAAGCACCTGCTATTCCTTGATATTCAACTTTTGAACTACCAGCTTGAAAAAACATCTTTAATTAAAACACAAGCGGTATGATTTTCAGAAAAATTTGCAAAATTCTTGATAAATCATACCGCTTGAGATGCCTATTTATTTTTTTCTCTATACATTAGATATTACATACATGCCAAGAATATGTATGGTAATACACTTTCTTTTAAAATCTTTCAAATAGAAGTCTATAATGTATATATTTTTTATTGAATAAAACAATATCTATATCTATAAAAATAAAAATTCCCCATGCTAAGCTCCATAAATTATTTCTCTTTATTTTCGAGTAATTTACTTTTCCTTTCTCTTGGGATTTGAATAAAAATGACATACAGAGATACAGAAAAGAATACAGCTAAAGCCGCCTTTAATGATATAGAAAAAACATCACTATAATTTATGTGTAATTTAAATAATCCATATTTTATTCTAGAGTAAAATAAAGAGTACCCGCCTAAGAATATACATATAGTAAGAAAGAAGCTGATAAAAGATACTATAGTATATGAGAAAACCAATAAAATCCTTTTCATTTTATTTATTCCCCGATGGCGCAAGCGTCTTCGCTTGTGCCAATAACAACTAAAACCAACATAGCTTGAAACAACATCTTTGATTAAAACACAAGCGGTATGATTTTCAGAAAAATTTGCAAATTTCTTGCTAAATCGTACCGCTTGACAAGTACACTGGTGTTTCAATTTGTGTGCTGATGATAAAATATTCTTTATCCTTTACTTTATGGAAAACTTATAAGCTATAAATTTCTTTAAAGCTAATCCTATATATAGGGGAATTGTAAATGAAAGGATATCTCTTAAGGCATCATCAGCCCAATAAAAGTCATTGTAATTCCAATATATGTATATAAATATACCAATGTGCTTTAGTGAGGCAACAAAAAAAATAGCTAAAAACAAAGTCACCCAATAAATTACTTTCTTTATCATTTTGAGTATTCCCCATCGCTAAGGATTTTTTTTACTTCTTTATAATCTTTCACTCTATTATCAAGATCTCCCCCATATTCACCCAAAGAACCACCAACGATGTTTCCTAAAGTAGAATCTTTTGTGCTAAATGGTTTATTAATGATTGGTGCAACAATTGCCCCAAAATAATCCTTCCCCAAACTATTTCCACTAGGATCTTTTGATAAGCTACTTACTGTGGCAACACCAATATTTATCCTTATTTGATTTCCCAAAGTATGATTTCTTGTTAGGGCTCCTCCTGCAAAGGCACCTAACACTTCGTACTCATTCACGTCTTGTCCTGTTGATAATTTATAACCAACATGAACGCCACTTGAAATCATACCATCCGAAATTGCTCCTGAGATATTTGGATATTTAACCGCAAAAGCTCCAATGGCTGAACTTGCTTTATTTATACCATTACTTGTAAATTTTCCAACTTTAGAAACTACTGATGCGACCGTTCCTGCTGACATCATTGTACTTGCATACCCTAAAGCCTCCGCTGTAGATTGGGCAACGCGTCCATCAAATGATTCCTGATAAGTTTTTCTATTCTGATATTTGCTATAAATATCGGTATAGAATTGTTCATCAGCAGATTTATTTGTACCAAATAAACTCCATCTGCTTGGTAATTCATGTCTATATTTTTCTGCGGTGGCATAAGGGTATGAATAACCTTTTATATACTGATTTGATAAAATGTTATCTAAATCAGCTATAACATTCTCAGGTTTTTCAGTCCTGATACTTTCAAAATAATAGCGAGTTGCATAATTTTGGTATAATTCCCAATCAGATTGGGTCATAGACTCTGGGTTATATTTTGCTTTTGCGACAAGAATATCACTTGTATGATCGTCTTGTTCTAATTGAATAAATTCTTGCTCATATTTTTCTCTTTGAACTGAAGATAAATCATCCCTATTAAGCTGTTCACGTAACCAGATTCGTCTATTGTCAGAGAGTTGGCTTAAATAATTATTCTCCACCGCATTCTCAGCCACCTTACCACTTGTTACCGCATCCTTGGCTACTTGTACCGAGCGATTACCTTCCGCTCTGGAGCTGATGGCACCTGTCGCAGTAGCGGCAATGCGAGAGAGGTTTGAAACAAATTGTTTTTGCTCTTCCGTAAGCAAGTTAGGGTCTGAGGTGCCGTATAACACTTCCGAAACAATTGGCGCGCTGAGTTCACCTACTGCCGTAGAAAGTGCGCCGGTGGTGGCACTGGCGCCTTGTAATTTGGCTTCTACCGCTCCCCAAATAACGTGTGCTATGACATTTGCCGCTCGATTTTTATCTTCCGGCAGTTGAGCCTTAATCGCTTCGTTAATATAAGGGGAAGCCGCACCGGTAAGGGTACCTTCCACCCCGACACCGCCAAGTGCTAAACCAACGGCATTGGCAATCGCATCCACCCGTTGTTTATATTCACCGCCCATTTCCCATTTTTCAGCGTTAGCCGCCATTTCATTCGCCGCTTGCTCGTTACCAGCCTGACGGAAGATTTTCTCCTCTTCTCGGTATTCCGCTGCTTTGTTTGCCATTTGACGGTCGATTTCAGGTAGGGTAATTTCCTGGAATTCGCTGGTGACTTTCACTTGGTAATCCAGCTCTTTTTGAACGGTATCTTTATCAAAGTGGTTTTCCAAAACGCCTGAATTTTGTGTAGCCATGTCCGTGCTAATCTCGGTTTTTACTTGAGTTAGCATATCTTCTGCCGTTTGACCGGTTTTGGCCACTTGCTCCTGCTTATCTCGAATGTCGATATTAGCGGTATTAATACCTGATTTTGTGGTAGCCGTTTGGTTTTCATCCACTTCACCATAACCGATGGCGGCAGAAAGGGCTTCTTTTTTATCACCGGTCCAGCCTCCGTTAATATCGGCGCTACCGCTTACTTTATAAGCACTACCACTAGTTTCCGCCTGGTTTTGAATATCTGTCGCATTTAAGGTTCCCGTACTAAAACGATTTTTACCTTCTACTTCCGCTTTATCGGTGGATGTGACTAAACCACCGGTCAGTTCAGTATGGTTATTGACATGAACATCCCCCAATGGCGCAAACGTCTTCGCTTGTGCCGATAACAACTAAAACCAACATAGCTTGAAACAACATCTTTGATTAAAACACAAGCGGTATGATTTTCAGAAAAATTTGCAAATTTCTTGGTAAATCATACCGCTTGGAGGTTATGGGTATTTAAAATTAGATACTAATAAAAGAATCTCTTACTGGAATTTGCTACTTGTCATCTTTTTTAAACCAATCTTTTGAAATCCAATCAACAACAACTCCAATAACAGAACATTTCAGTGCATATATAGATACAGCATAATGAGCTTTTATTATTGAGTCAAAACTAAGACTTAACCCATAATTTCTTAACCATACTATTAATGCTCCGATATTAAAAGCAATCATTGTAGTAATAAAAATTAATGCTATTCTTTTCATTTTTATTCCACATCCTTATCAAGAGCTTTTTTTATAATAATCGGAGTTTTTTGAATAATTTCACTAATCACTGATGACCAAGCTGGATTAGATACTTTTCCCCCTATATATGTTCCAGTACCAGATAATACCCCCTTCAGTAAGACCATCACTACCATTTGCTAACCCTGTAGCCATCGCCCCGATGGCGCAAGCGTCCTCGCTTGTGCCGATAACAATTAAAACCAATATAGCTTGAAAAAACATCTTTAATTAAAACACAAGCGGTGTGATTTTCAGAAAAATTTGCAAATTTCTTGGTAAATCGTACCGCTTGGAGGTTATACCTTCTTCAAATAATATGTTGGTGAAAAAATTCCACTATAAATTTTATATTTAAAGCTTTAATTCAGTCTAGTGTATAGATAGTATATTTTTTTAAATACTTCCTTTCATTTATTTTTTGTAATTGGTAAATTTACCTAAAAATACTGTTAATAATGTAGCTAATACAGCAGGAATTATGGGATCTGTAAACTTTTGAATCTCAAAAAATTTTTCAATTCCATCTTCATACATTATGGTATATAAAAATTCTATTAATAAAAGTGAAAAATATGGAAGTATATACGCTAGAAGTAAATATAATTTTTTCATTATTTATCTCCCTCCTTTCTAATTTCCTTACTATCTTTACTACGATTATCTATTTTATTTTCAACATACCCCGATACAATATTTGATATTATTTGCTTAGATATACCTTTCTGACCAACCAGATTCAATAATCCTTCAACCGATTCTCCAGAACCAAGAGCTATTGCATTAGATACTTGCCCAAGAACAATATCTTTATCAGATCTATTTTCATTTACTGAAATTACACCTTTATAAATGGCATTAACTGATAATTGTTTATCCCAAGATTTACCCGCTAGTCCTCTACCTAAAATATAATTCATTGCAGTTTTTTCAGGTGAGGCATCACCATTATATAAATCAAATCCTGTAGAAATAGAACCTACAACTATACCTTCTGCAGCCTTTGGATATTTAGTTGCAAAAGTTCCAATGGCTGAACTTGCTTTGTTTATACCATTACTTGTAAATTTTCCAACTTTAGAAGCTACTGATGCGACTGTTCCTGCTGAGAGCATTGTGCCGGCATAGCTTAAAGCCTCCGCTGTAGATTGGGCAACGCGTCCATCAAATGATTCCTGATAAGTTTTTCTATTCTGATATTTGCTATAAATATCGGTATAGAATTGTTCATCAGCAGATTTATTTGTACCAAATAAACTCCATCTGCTTGGTAATTCATGTCTATATTTTTCTGCGGTGGCATAAGGGTATGAATAACCTTTTATATACTGATTTGATAAAATGTTATCTAAATCAGCTATAACATTCTCAGGTTTTTCAGTCCTGATACTTTCAAAATAATAGCGAGTTGCATAATTTTGATATAATTCCCAGTCTGATTGGGTCATGGACTCTGGATTATATTTTGCTTTTGCAACCAGAATATCACTCGTGTGATTATCTTGTTCTAATTGAATAAATTCTTGCTCATATTTTTCTCTTTGAACTGAAGATAAATCATCCCTATTAAGCTGTTCACGTAACCAGATTCGTCTATTGTCAGAGAGTTGGCTTAAATAATTATTCTCCACCGCATTCTCAGCCACCGTCATGCCTATGCTGGTCTCTGCCAAGGTCGAAGCCGCATTTCCATTAGCCGAAGTCGCCGCACTGGCAACACCGGCTAAGGCTTTGCTGGCATTCAGTAGGGTTTGTTTTTCTTCAACGGTCAGCTCGCTCGCTTCTTTGCCGTAAACGGATTTCGCTAATACCGCCGCGCCCACTTCGCCGACGCCGGCTGCAATAGCACCGGTTTGTGCTTTGCCGCCTGCCAACTCTGCTTCCACCTCACCCCATAGTACGTGTAATGGAATGTTGAGTGCTTGCATTTCCGGACTGTCAGTCGCTTTTTTAATCACTTCCTTCACATAAGGTGAAACCGCACCGGCAGCAATCGCTTCTGCTCGTTTGCCTGCCACCGCAAGACTTAATGCTGAAGCAATAACTGTCGCTTGACGTTTTTTATCACCACACACATCTCAACGGTTTGCTTCGTTTTCCAGTGCATTGGCTTCGGCAAGTTTGGCTTCTGCCGTAGTGACATCACCTCGGGCTTGCGCTTTTTTCGCTTCTTCTAAGGCGGCTTGTTGCTCCTCTTTTAACGCCTCTTTGCGACTATCCACATAACTGCTGACCGCCCCTGCCACATCACCTGCCGCTCGGCTTAAGATTTGTTGGTCTTTCAGCTCGCGGTGAATATCTTTCGGTGCCGCTACTTGTCGGTTCGCTCCTTCAAGTTGGGTATTAATGCCCAGTGATTGTGCAGTCACCTGAGTGGGGTTACTGTCTTTGTTTAAAGTGATTCTGCCTTCCGTCAATGTTGCTTTAGTGGTAGAGCTATCACTGTCATTGCTGTACATCGGGATGCCCGGGTTAATGCCGCTACTTTGCGGAGTACCCACCAATTTGGTTTTAGCGGCTTTAACCTTCGCCGCTTTCGCTTCCGCCTCATTTTTCGGTGTTTCCGCTTTGCTGGCAAGCGTGCCCGAGATGCTGGCGGTTACCGCACGACTTTGGCTATGGTTCTCAATATCACTGAGGGAGCACTTGTACCACTTTGATTTTACTTGTTAAATTCACCAAAGTCTGTTTTGCTGAGTTGTAGTGTCTTGCTGAAAATCTCCTGAAAAAATTTTTGTTCATTATTCCTCTTAAAGTAATACTATCTAGAATATTTCTTAACATATTCATCCATACTTACTTCTCGTAACCAAAACGGCTCTGCTGTATTAGGAAGATTATCAAAAAATTTATTACTAATTTTTTTTCTTCCATACAATAAGGCAACATGAGATATATTTGTACTTTAACATTAGGTTCATCAAGAGCAATCAATTCAAGGCTTTCATTTAAAGCCTTGCAAAGACTTTTTATATATTTAACATATGTTTCTTTTTTGTTTATTTTTTGTAATAACAAAAAGTCATCATATATATTTTCAATAACATTTTTTGCTTTTAAAATATCAGAGCCATATAGATATTTTCTATATAATCTATCTGATACTAATTTATGCTCCTTGTTTTTGGTTAAGTACAAGTACTTTATTAAATCTAGAAAGAACATTTTTAATTCGGTTCTATCTTTAGATACATAAAATGTTGTTAAAGAAGATGAAAATCCTGCATAAATCATTCTTGCACCTCCATAAAATGGATATTCTCGATATCGCAAGCATCCTCGCTTTTGCCGATAACAACTAAGATCAACATAGCTTGGAAAAATATCTTTAATTAAAACACAAGCGGTATGATTTTAAGAAAAACTTGCAAATTTCCTGCTAAATAGTACTGCTTGGAGGTTACGGGTATTTAAAATTAGATACTAATAAAAGAATCTCTTACTGAAATTTGCTACTAGTCATCTTTTTTAAACCAATCTCTTGAAATCCAATCAACGACAACTCCAATAACGCCACATTTTAAAGCATAAACTGAAACTTCATAATGTATCTTTAATGCTAGATCAAAATCAACACTCCATCCTTGTCGTTTCAAAATAGAAATAATAGCCGCAATATTAAATGCTATAAAAGTAGTAAAGAATATTAAGAAAATTCGCTTCATATTTATTTCCCTTCATGTTCTTTACTTAGGCTTTCATTAATTGTTGGTATTTTTTGAATTACCTCACTGACTATTGCAGACCAAGTAGGATTTGATATTTTACCTCCCATATATGTACCTATTCCTGAATAAGTGGCACTTTCTAGACCATCCCCTCCATTAGCTAAACCGACAGCCATACCAACCCCTGCATTAAAACGAATAGCTTCTTTTGTCGTTTTCAGTGATGGAGTGATAGCACCTGAAACCACAGCCCCACCAAATTCAGCCCAATTAAACTCTTGCCCACTTACTTTTTGGGCTACTACATTAGCCCCGCCTGATAAAGCTATTCTTGAAACAGCTGCATATACCTTTGTACCTGCAGCGATTTCTGGTGCAATCACCATTGGAGCAAGCTCTATAACCATCTCTCTAGCTACATAAATTGCTTTACCGGTTGCACTCATAAAGTAATATGTTCCTTCAGCTGTTTGATAAATAACTGGGTGTTCTTTCTTAATATAGGCTCTTATCTCTTCATCTCGTTCTCGTTTGATTTTTTCTCCTTCTGCAACAGCCTGCCAGTTGATTTGAGGATTATTTAAAACCGTCCCAAATAAATTATTCTCCGCCGCCCGTTTTCCAATATCCCCGGATACTACCGCACTTTGAGTGCTATCACCTATTACACCGCCGGTAATACCTGCCGCCACTTGACTTAATACAAGCAGGCTGTCTTTTTCGTATTCCGTTAGGTCGTTGACGGTTTTGATTCTGCCGCTGCTATCCACTTTGCCTACATCATATAAGCTTTTTGCCAACAAGGTTGCCGTGGCTTCCGCCGTTACCGCACCCGCTGCGCCGGCAATCGCATTATTGCCGGTTATTTGCGCTTCAATAGCGCCTAATACCGCATGTGCCATTAAATTGGCGACTAAGTTAACTTCGCCGGTAAGGCTATCCGTTGTCGCTTCTTTTACCGCCAGATTTGCATAAGGTGATAAGCCGTTTACGATAGCCGCATTGACATCCCCGCCGGCAATACCTTGCAGTACGCCGGTTACCGCGCGAATTGCCATTTGGATATCTCCGCCTTTACCATATTGGTTCAGGGTTGTCTGTGCCTGATTAAATTGGATTTGCGCTTCTCGTCTTTCACCGGCTGTCGAATTCGGGTTTTTGAGTATCGCTTCCGCTTCGTCTTTCTCCTGTTGTGCCTTATCCAGTTTTGGTTGTAAAACAATAGTTATGCCGTTCTGTCCGATTTCGCCGATAACCTGTGCCAGCTCCGCTTTTTCTTTGTATTCCTCTATATCATAGCGATTAACTTGCTTATTTGCATTCATCGTATCCTGTGAAAGTGCGGTCGGTTTTTCGCCATTTTTTATGTTAAGGTCGATATTGCCCGAAACGGCACTTTGCGTAGTACTGTGATCATCCTTATTCGCCGTGCCCAGCACGCTTATTGCCGCTCGCATGGCGTTTACCGCATTTGCCATCATATTGGTGGATAGACCGCCGCTTACGCTTTGTACGCTTACTTCACTGTGGTTTTCAATATCTTCCGTTGTCAATGTGTTAGTGCTAAAACGGTTTTTATTCGCGGCAGCTTCGCTTTCGATTAACCCGCCTTTTAAATGCGTGTTGCCCCTCACATTGATATCCATGCCATCACGTCCTACCTTGAAGCCGGATTGTTCTTCTACTTGAGCATAATTCAGTTTTGCTTTATCCATTGAGGCGTTTACGTTTACATTTGTTCCCGTACCGTAAACCGCTACCGCAAAATTTGCGCCGGACTGGCTCTGTTCACTATTGTAAACGTTGCTGTCCTGACGGCTTTCAATAAGGAGATTGCCACCGATATCCGCCGTTAAACGCTCCGCATTGATAACCGCCCCCTTAAGATTCGTGTCACGCCCACTGCGAATAACCGCCTGCCGAACGTTTATGTAACTGTTTTTCTGAGTGATGGTATCCGTATTTTCTCTGCCTTTACCCGATTGTGCCGAGCCTTCAATACCTATGCCAAAACTGTTACCGTTCATACCGACAAAGACCCCGGCATTCCAGCCACTGTTTTCATTATCGCTACGATTTCGATAACTATCCTGTAAAGAAAACAGATTGATATTATTCGCGCTGTCCAGCACTGCTTTCGTCGCATTTATCGTCGAGCCGAACAGATTAATATCACCCGCCGAGCTTTTCAGGTTGATATTACCCGCACTTAGCTCACTACCGCTGTAACTGATTTGTTGACTACGACTGGTTTGTTTTGATTGGCTGGAACCGACACCGATAGATATTTTTAAACTTGGATTAGAAACATCGCCTTCTACCATTTGACCGTCACCAATCAGTGCATTTATTGAATCTATCGTACTATCTGCCGCCTGTGCTGCCATCACGGCTTCCTGAGCCGCTTTCACCTGATACAGGTTAGACAGCCGCTCATTTTTCACTTCTTTACTGCAGCGCAGACTGTTCCGCGCATTTAATGCCATATCCGTTACCGGCGTACTCAAAGATACGGTTAAACCCGATTTTTTATACTCATGCGTTTCCGTGCTGTCAATCACATCACGTCCTGCTTCCACTGTTAGCGATTTACCGATGATATCAATGGATTTATCCGTCTGTGCAATAACATCCGAACCTTCAATATTAACATGATTCTCCGCAGTCATGCTCACATTGCCGTTCACACTGCCTACCGTCGAACGGGCGTCGCTTTGCGTTATCGTATTTTCACCGTATACGTGTTTCTGAGAGCGAGAACCAATCGTAAATCCGATACCGCCCGAGCCCATTAAACCGCTTTTTTTCACTTGCTTGAGGTTTTCGCTGTAAACTTGATTGGTGGCGGCGGCAATATTGATGTTTTTCGCCGCAACATTCAGTTCGTTTTCCGCCACTACATCGCTGCCGATAATATTTACATCGCCCTGTTGAGTGAAAATATCCACATTGTTACCGTCCAGCTGGCTGCCAATGGCGAATGTCTGTTCGCTAATATCCCGTGTTTTTGTTGTCGTTTTATTTAAGAAACCCCGTCCCGTATCTTTGAATGCGGAATCCACATAATGATATTCTTCCCCGCTTGATAATGTGACATTATTGCCGGCATTAAGCAGTACATCTCCGCCGGCGCTGACGGCTGCCGCTTTCGCCTCAATATTACGTCCCGCTTGCAATACGGTCTTTCCGCTGCCTTGGCTGCTAATCATCGTGCCTATGTCCCGGCGATTTGCCGTTTTCAGATAGTTTTCCGCATCACGAATATTCTCATAACGGTCGGACTGTTGCCCAGAGTTCAATAAAATATCCCGTCCCGCCTGAATCGCGGTTAATGCATTTTGTGCGTTATTAATAATCTCGCCTGCCGTTAAGTTTATATCCCGTCCCGCATTTACCCACATTTGTCTGCCGTCTTTGCCGGTTAAGTAAAAACCGCCCCGGATGCCGAGAGTTACGGTTTCACCGTTGGCATTCTGAGTGCGGTGAGTGGTTGTATTCACAACAATATCCCGCCCCGCATTTACATTTAGTATTTGTGCCGCCTCAATCGTGCCGCCGATATTTACCAGGTCTTGTTCGGCTGATACAAGGGTATTGTCCGCCGTCATTTTACCGAATCGGTTTGTGATATTTTCTGCCGAAATCGCCAGTAAATTTTTACCGGCAAGGGTACCGCTATTAGTCATCTCGGAAGATTGAATTGCTGTGATATCACCGGATAACAATGCGCCGTAACCGTTTATATCGCCTTTTTGTACAACCACATAAACCTGCGGATATAACACGGTGGCGGTGCTGCCGTCAGCTAAAGTAACGGTTTTGTTCACAAGCCATACAATATCGCTGGTTAAGCGGGCGATTTGTTCGCCGGTTAATGCCATTCCCGGTGTTAATTGGAATTGAGAAGCCGCGGTGATACCGTTAGTCATCAGTGCTTTATACTGTTCTTCCTGATTTGAGTAACCGGATAAATAAACTCGACCGGTTAATTCGGCAATTTGTTCCTGTACCAGACGTTGTTCATAGAAACCGTCGCCAATACGTTTATGCATGCTGTCCGAATCTAAATTCAGCGCATTCATCATATAGGCGGAACTGAGCCAGTTACGATATTGGGTGAATGCCGGATCGGTTTCTACCAAATAGCCCGAACCAGATTGCGGATTCACCATGAATAAACTGCTACGCGGCAATGCGATAGCGCGATTTTGTGTCCTGACTACCGCATTATCTTTAACAATCGAGCCTGTCGTTTGATTATTTACTGTAACATCTTGTTCAGTAACGGCTATATCCGATGAAAGTGAAGACGGTTTAAATTCTTTCTCATTTTGTACCGCACTTTTAACTTGAACATCAATGGATTGAGGTACATTGATCGCGGAAATATTCGCTTTGCCGAAACTTGGCAGGCTGTATTCTTTATACGCCGCGACCTCTAAAGGAATCCCCTCCTTGATTTCTTGCGGCGGTGTATAGTCTTGACGACTATGCCCCGTACTATCTCTGCCTTTTTCATGATGGCGCCAGTAACTATGTAAGCCGTAAGGGCTGTTATTGCTATGTTTACGCAATGATACATCGTCACCGTATCCTCTCAGTTCGGCAGGCAGGTTACGGCAGGCTTCACTTCTTGATCCTTCTGCACAACCTGCTTTAGTAACAATTTCAACACCGGTTTCTTCTTTATTGTTCAAAATATTTGCCGGAATATCCAATTTCCCACCGGCGATTATACGACTGTTAATATTGTCAACTCTATCGCCTCTGATGGTGATATTTTTGCCGCTGTAGATACGTCCGGGCTCATATTCTGCCGGTAATACTTCGGTACGCTGAACGCTTTTCAAATAATGATATTTATACCATGATTCATAATAAGCGCCGGTCGGTACATGTAAGTGATCGGATTCATGATTAAATACATAAAGACCGGGGGTACCCTCTTCATAGATGGTCGGATCGCCGCTGCCCTGATATTCGGTTACCGTTTCTTGAGAAATCAATTTCAATGCCGTACGGAAGTAATTATGCGTATTACTGACAAGCCCGCTGTTGATATAAATATTATCCTGCGCTTCGATCAATCCGTTCGGGTTATACACAGCCGTGGCTTTGCCTGTCGCATAGCCACGGGAATCCAAAGTTCCGCCGATATGGATTTCTCCTAAGCTAATTAATGAGCTGTCGTTTCTATTTGTCAACGTGCCGACACCTAAATCAAGCCGCTTGCGGGCGGCAATGGTTGCCGATTTGCCATTAAGTTCAAAGTTATTTAACTCACGCGCCTGAATAGACAATTGATCACCATAAATTCGTCCGGTACCAAGATTGTTAAGATCGATTGTTTTCAATGACGTATTACTACCGTTAATTAACCCGTAATTCGTTATTGAATTGGCATTAAGTAAAGTGGTACCGGAACTAAGAATTGCCTTTTCATTATTAACCAACTTACCCGTTTGAATGTGTAGTCCTTTACCGGTTAATAATGAACCGTCATTAGTGAGATTGTTGGTTTTTAGCTTCAGACTGCCTTCTACTTCAATGCCGCCGTTCAAAGTAAGATCCTGTTTTAAAGCAATATCGGCATCATTTTTACTCTGTATTTTACCGATGTCCGAAATTTGCGCGGCATCAATCGCCAATTTACCGACAGAGGCAATCACACCTTCACTGTTTTGGATTTTTAATGCGGAACCGACGGCATTTAATGTACCGCCCGATAGCATTTCGCCTTTTTGGTTGTTAATTAGATTTTTGATATTTGCCGATAATATTTGAGCTGCGTAAATACCGCCTTGTCTGTTATTTACCGCATCAGACGATAATACTACAGCCTGTCCGACAAGCCCTTGCGTAGGAACGGTCTCGGCGGTTTTGGTATTTTGGTTATCAATATTTAACGCAGAAACGGTAAGCGCACGCCCCGCCTGAATTAATGAGCCGGATTTATTCTTTTCAACACTGTTATTAACCGTTGAAAACCGATCAAATGTCACATTACCTAAGGCTTGAACCGTACCTTGACGATTATCTAAGGATTTTGCCTTCAAACTTAAATCGGTGTTACTGTAAAGTAATCCATTTCCAGTATTATTAATAGTATCGGCATTGACAGAGAAATCCTGTTGAGCCTGAATTTGCCCCCGGCTGTTATTCAGCTGACCAATATTTTGTAAAATGATGTCGCTTAAGCTGAGAATACCTTTTGTTCCGCTGTTTCGGTTATCAAGATTTTGATTATGCGTATCAACGAAGAGTGATTTTTGTGCATAAATCAATCCCTGTCGGTTATCCAAATAACCGCTTTGAATCGTCAGTTCTCCGGCCGAAGAGAGCGTTCCCTGTTGGTTATTAATTTGCTGGTTACCCGTATTAACGGTTAATTTAGCAAGACTTTTTATCGTACCCGATTGATTATTTTGTAAGTCACCGCCCATAAGCCGTAGATCCCCTTGAGAAATAATTTGACCTCGCTGATTAGTCAGTCGGGTTGCGGCGGTAAGATTAAGTTTACCTTGTTCAATACCGATTAAACCGTTTTGATTATCCAATGTAGCGACTTGTATTACTGAATTTTCCTTTGCCGCAATAATACCCTGAGTATTATCAAGCGCGCCTTTAACCGTAATATCAAGTGCTGAAGCGGCAGTAATATTACCTTTCCGGTTAATAAGCAAATTGCTGTCTAATGTTAATTGGCCGCTGTAAAGATTGCCGTCCTGATTTTGTAAAGTCCCGGTTACCTTTAAAGATTGCGTATTATTTGTTGCGAGCGTACCCCTTGTATTATTAAGCTTTTCGGTTTGAATACGTTGAGCCTGTGTCGAAACGATATAACCTTGCTCATTATTTAACTGATTAATGTTGCTTAGATTTAGCTCACCGGATGTAACAATACCTTTATTCCCATTGCTCGAAAGAGTATTTGAATTATCCAAATTATATCCATGGGTATTGATTGTCACATTTCCGCCGCTTTGGATTAATCCGCCATTATTACTCAGCGCATGGGTTGATAATAAAATATTCTTTCCGCTTCGGATTGTACCTTGGTTGTTATTTAATTCGGCAGCATGTAACGATAATGCGTTAAGCGCACTAATCAAGCCCAATTGATTATTGATATTTTTATTACTTTCCCAAGTAAATTCAGATAAATTTAAGGTGCCTGAATCGTTAGAAAGTTTTCCCTCACCCCAAAGTACGGTTTGACTGCCGGATAAAATATATCCGTCCGTATTATTAAGTTTTTCAGTAACATTAACATTGCTTACGATATTAATAATTTTGTCGCTTACATCAATGGCATCGGTACCCGAATGAATCGGTTTTTCTGATGTTGATGTATTTGCCGTAATATTCTCTGCGGTATTTGTCGGTATATTGTCGGAATGTACGGGATTTTCCATACTATTATTGGCGGTATTCAGGTTTTGCATTTGATAACCGATAACGCCTTTATCGTTTGTTAAAGTACCGTTTACCGTTAAATTAAACGGATTTACACCTTGCTGAATTAACTTACCTTTTGCATTATCAAAAGTAGCTGCGGAAATTTGATAAGAATCGGCGCTAATTAGCCCCGCTTGGTTATCAATTTGTTCACCGTTAAACAACAATTGCCCGTTTGTTGCAATTTGTCCGCGAGTGTTGGTTAAACCGCGCTGCAAATTCAGATTAAGATCCTGCTCGTCTCGATTGATCCAGGTTCCTTGAGTATTATCCGCTTGGGTTGCATTTATCGAAATATGACCGGCATTAAGTTGCGCGTTTTGAGTAACTAATGAGACGGGCGTACTGAATACCGCCGATTTTTCGGTATAAATATTGCTATCGGATGCGATAATGCTACCGACACTTGCCGTTGCCGAAAGATGGTTTGAGTGAAGTTGGCTATTAGTCAGGTTAATATCAGCCGCTTTAATTTCAGTGCGATTAGAAGATAAAATTTTGCCATTAATGACCGCACTTTTCTCAGCATTAAAACGAGCATTTTTCCCCGCTTCGCTTTTATCAGCGAGCGTATTTTGGGTAAAATCCAGTCCGGCTACAATAGTGGCGTTATTTGTTACCTTAATATTCTTTGCCTGATAATCAATATAATTTTCAGCTAATGTATCTCCGCTTTGTTGAATATCTCGGTTTGCCGTAATCTGAACGCGACCTTTTTTCTGTGCGGCACCTTCGGCGATAATATTACCTTGTTGAGAAATATCCCGCCCCTTTAGTTTTATATCGCCTTGTTGAGTGTAAATTGAACCTTTATTTTCAATATTATTGTTAGCTGTAACAGCAATATCCTGCTGAGCGCCCAAATATCCGCTGTTGGTAATTTTCCCGTTACTGTCGATATGAACATTTCCGGCCGAAGCACCTATTTTACCGGCATTATTTACGCCGACGCCTTGCTCTGTTGCTACTAAGTGAATCTGATTAGCATACATACCGCCTAATTCACTCACATCCACCGCATAAGCAATAGGTTGCTTATCCATATTCTCCGATGAAGACGGGGCGGTAGAATCATTACCGACATACACAACTTTACTATTGGTACGATCAACTTTATTTTTACCTGTTGTAACTTTCAGTTCTTTTGCCCAAATTCCGCCGTCAACTTTGACTTTACCGGCGACAATATCGGTATAATCCACTCGTGAAGTATCCATCCCCTTACCAGCGACTTCTACTTTACCGCCGCGTACATTAAAGCCTTTTACATTACCGTTTTCTAATTCGACCTGCCCTGTCGTTAACGTGGTTCTGCCTGCATTGATCACACCGCAACCATCACAGTGCAAGCCGCTCGGGTTAGCAATAATGACGTCGGCCTTTTTCCCGGCAACTTCCACATACCCTTTTAACTGACTTGGATCTTTAGAGTTTACTTCATTTAAAATGACCTTAGCCTCACCCCGGACTAAGTTAGGATTGGCAGTTACCCAGCCGGCTAGTTGCGAATTTGTCGATTTACGTGCGTTGTTTAATACGGCGCCTTTTTCAGCGACATCAAATTGTGAATAAACATTGCGTGAGACACCGCCGGCACTTGGTGTTTGAATATCCACTTGTGGAATGCCATTTGCTGTACGTAATACCGTCGGTTGATTGCCGGATGGTGCCGAACGATCCGCATGAATTTCCAACGGCTTAGCCATTGCTTGCGGCACATAGATGATTCCAAGTCCGATAAAACAGATAAATGCCGCAAAGTGCAGGCTAAAATCAGGTGTTTTTTGTCGGAAGAACCGCATTGGCAACAATTTATTGGAAAATTCTGCAACGGCTTTGCCGACAGTTTTCGCCAACTCGGATACAACAACCAAACAATTCAATGTTTTGCTAAAAATAATACGATAACAACGCTTGTTCATCTTTCTATCTCTAAATTTTAATTCAATAAAACAACACTAAATTCATATCAGGAATGATTTCTGATGAAATCCCGAAATCGTTCCCGACTGACCGCACAACCTTTAAAGTAGCGTTTTTGTACATGATTAACGGCGCTTTTGTGATAAAGTGCGGTTAAAATTTCATTTGGAAAAAGATGTCGCTCAATAAGCGGCTTAATCTCTTTTGTTAAATTGGCGGGTGCAAACCAGTCAATGATCCATAAATTGTTTCCGGCGCACCAATTTCCCGCCTCAAGTAATACATCATCATTATGCAAATAAGCTTCTTCCGCCTCTTGGGTAAAATAAGCCCAAGAAAAATAAGCGACAGGCTCATTATCTTTTATAAATAACGCAAACTGCTTATTCCTCAACACAGGTAAAATCCGTTCTGCGAATCGATATAACGGCGCTTTGCTGTGATACTCCGAACGCAACCAAATGGTTGCAAAGGCGCCGAATAGTTGAGATTCGTCTAGCGGCTCATCACTAAAAATACTTGGTGCAATGACATCAAAAGTTTCAATTTTCATAATCAGAAACGGTAATTTAAGTTAAATCCGGTTGTAACATGACTGGTTTTAAATCCTGCCGGCTTATCTATCGGAACACCAACAAAATAGTCATAATCCAATCCCCATATTTTTCCACGCAATCCGATTGCACCGCCGACGAGCGAATTACCGGGTAAATCATCGAATCGGCTGTAAACATTTCCTTTATCAATGCCCAGATAAAGTTCCTGTCCTTTGTTAAATACATTCCATGCAAGCTCATTACGCCATAACCAACCCCGTTCACCGGAAAGATATAATTCACCGTCAAAACCACGAACGGTATAACGCCCTCCGATACTGAATTTATCCTGTTGAATCAGTGGTGTCTGATTCCATTGCGCATTCCAGGAGGTATTGAATTTCCAAGGTTGTTCGCCAATATTGAACGGATAATTCAGATCAATACCCACAGTAATTATTTGCGGTCTCGACGTACCCTCATCAAAGTATTCTTCCGGCGCAGGAAGTGCTTTATACGCACCGGTTCCGCGTTTGTAATTGGCGGAAATTTGCAATGTAGCATCACCCAAGTATTCGATATGTTTTAATCCGATATCCCAACCTGCCATACGACGACGCTGTACCTCAACTTCAACATCATTAATATAGTTAAATGATTTTCTAGCCCATCCGCCAAATGAGATATAACTTTTTCGGCTACTGTTGCGGTAAAGCAAGTAACTTAAATTCATACGCAGTTGAGTACTCTTCCCCGAATACTGATAGTTCTCAAATGCACCGGCAATAGACTGATGATAGCGATATTGATATCCTGATAATGTCAGTAACCAATTTTTCCAAGGTACGGAATAATATAAACTGACATTCTTACTTCCGTGAGGCTCATCAACATTATCGCTATGGCGTTTAATGCTTTTGGTAAAGCTGGCATAAAATAAATCGTTTAATGAAAACATGTTATCCCAGGATAGCGTAGCCGTCCCCTGCAAACGCCCGGTTGCTTTAGTACCGGAATCATCCAGCCCTAATGTCAAATGGATAGGAAACCCCTGCTTATAGCGAATGATTACATCGCTTGCACCGACTTCATCCTCAACCGCCGATAACTGCATATTGGCATCGGCACTAGTATTTCGTTTTAAATTTTCCAAACCTTGTTCAAGATGTCGTAAATTCAAAATTTCCCCATTATTTGTAGGCATTGCAAACCATAATGTTGCTGAAGTTGCATAAGGAAAACTACTTTCATCTTGCAATTGAATTTGACCTATTTTCCCGGGAATAACAGTAATGACGAGTATTCCGTTTTGTAAATTCTGAGGCTGAACAACAACACGTGTTGTGATATATCCTTGTTCAATCAGGCGATTTTGAATACGTTTTAATAGAATATTGATGCCTTCACTGCCCAAGCAGTGAGGTAGTGAAAAATCACGAGTAGAATAAATCGCATTCAGCGCCCAATAAAACCGGCTACTGGGAATTGAAGATGGTGGTATTACTGAAAAATCAGAAATTTCAGGCGAGAAATCAGTAAGAATAATATGACTAATCTGATAACAGGGATTCTCTTTTTCGGGGAAACCCTCGGAGGGTTCAAGCCGGTTTTCTAATCGGATATTGGGATCTGCGACCTGTTGTCGTTGTAACGCTTTGTTTTGTTCCTCTTGCCTTTGTTGCAATGCTGCATCCGATTGTACATTCAATTGGTTTAAATTTGGTGAATCAACCGCTAAAACACAGGCACTGCATAATGACAAAATAACGCCCGTAAAAACTCTCATAACCTAATCCTGATAAATATTTTAAAAGGCTAATAATAACTCTATTTCAAATGGCCGGTAGTTTATTAGAGATTTCTGTAGAAAAGTAGTCATTTGGATCAAAAAACAAGCAATAATAGAATAAATTTTGTCATGTTTTGTAAATTATTTACTAGTAACTTAAAGAACAAAATCGTAATGTTTTATTATTAAACTGCATATATGACATGCTTATTAGCTTTTCAATTTTATGAGTGATTAATTTTACCCCCTCCGCCTTGCTGGCACCTCCCCCGACTTCGCGGGGGAGGGAATGGGATTGAAATAGCGTTGTCGTTATCAAAATACGCAACAATATCGCTCCCCCACGAAGCTGGAGGAGCTGTCACGAAGTGACTGAGGGGCGGGGATTTTCCCCCTCCGCCTTGCAGGCATCTTCCCCGACTTCGCGGGGGAGGGAATGGGATTGAAATAGCGTTGTCGTTATCAAAATACGCAACAATATCGCTCCCCCACGAAGCTGGGGGAGCTGTCACGAAGTGACTGAGGGGGTAAAACAAACGGTTACTTATAACCCGACCTAATATTGACTGTATCTTTAAAGAATTTAGACAGAATCAATTTTCTCCCGCACGGATTCCCGTAAAAAATATTCGCCGGTTTGCGGTAAAGATTGCACGCGGAAAGGTTCGCCTTGATAAGTAAATTCCAATCGGAAAGCGTGCAGATAAGTGCGGTCGTTTTTTTCGGAATTTCCGCCGTAAAGTTCATCGCCTAAAATCGGGCTGCCTAAACTTTTCATTGCGACGCGTAGCTGATGGGTTTTACCGGTTTGCGGTTTTAGAATAAATAAACGTAAATTAGGCTCGCAACTTACCGATTCAAAGCGGGTAACGGCAGGGTTTTGCTTTGTCTGGCAAAGTTTCCAGGCTCCTCGGCGGGCTTTTTCCATATCACCGATAATCAATCCCTGCTTTTTTTTCGGTTTTTGTTTGGATAAGGCAAGATAAGTCTTGCTGATTTCATGTCGGGCGAATAATAACGAAAATTCCGCCGCCGATCGTTCGTTTAAAGCAAGAATCAGCAGGCCTGAGGTCACTTTATCTAACCGGTGAACTAACCAGACTTGCGCGACACTCAACTGTTTTGCCAACAAACCGGTTAAGCCGATTTCCGCTTCGTCTCTATGCACGCTTACGCCATTTGGTTTATCAATGATGATAAAATCCCTATGTTTATGTATAATTTTGAATTCTTGCATAAAGTTCTCAAAAAGTGCGGTTAGAATGAATATTAATTTAGACTCGATTATAGCATATATTGTGCCGGTGATTATGTGGACATTAATAGTCACCATCACGTTGCGCCAAATTATCAAACGGCAATCCTCCTCGGCAATGCTCTCCTGGTTGATGATTATTTATATTGTGCCGGTAGTCGGCATCCTGGCTTATTTGGTACTGGGCGAAATTAATTTGGGCAAACGGCGGGCAAATGCCTCTAAACAATTATTACCCAAATATATGAAATGGTTCGCCGGCCTTAAAAACCAACAACATTTACTGATTAACGATCAACAACCGTCGCTTGCCAGCCCTTTATTTGCTCTTGCCCAACGCCGTTTAAGCATTCCCTGTATTAACGGCAACGAATTACATATTCTGGACACTCCGGAAAGCATTATTCAAAATATTATTGATGACATTCACCAGGCTCAATATTCTATCAATATGGTATTCTATATTTGGTCAAACGGCGGTCTGGTGGAGCAGGTACAGCAAGCGTTGATTCAAGCCAAGCAACGCGGCGTGAAAATTCATATTCTGCTGGACTCCGTAGGAAGCCGGGCGTTTTTCAAAAGCGAAAATTACCAAAAAATGACCGCACTTGGTATTGAAATTGAAGAAGCCCTGCACGTAAATTTGCTGCGGGTTTTCCTGCGCCGTATTGATTTACGTCAACATCGCAAAATTATTGTGATCGATAATCAAATCTCTTATACCGGTAGCATGAATATGGTTGATCCGAATTTCTTTAAGCAAGACAGCCATGTAGGAAAATGGATCGACATTATGGTACGTATCGACGGCCCGGTTTCCGCCGTGCTGAACGGTTTGCATTCATGGGATTGGGAAATGGAACGCGGGCAAGGACTTTATGTGCCGTTGCCAAGCCCCCAACATCCGATGGATAATTATAATATTCACGCGGTACAAATTCTCGCCACCGGCCCCGGGTTGCCGGCGGATTTAATGGAACAATCCCTTGCTACGGCGATTTTTGCCGCCAAGGAAAGTATTACAATCACCACGCCTTATTTTGTGCCGAGTCAGAATATTGTAGATGCGTTGCAAATTGCCGCGCTGCGAGGCGTGAATGTGTCACTGATTTTGCCGGTGCATAACGATTCCCTTATGGTTCGCTGGGCAAGCCGTACTTATTTTGATGATCTACTCACCGCCGGTGTAAAAATTTATAACTTTACGGAAGGACTGTTGCATACAAAAAGTATCCTGGTTGATAACAAAATGGCACTGGTCGGTACGGTAAACATGGATATTCGCAGTTTTTCGCTGAATTTCGAAGTGACCATGGTAGTTGAAGACCAAACTTTCGCCAATGAAATCAGTTTGCTCCATGAAAACTATATGAATGGTGCCACGTTGCTGGACGAACAACGCTGGTTAAACCGCCCGGTGTTTACACGAATTATTGAAAAACTGTTTTTCTTATTCAGCCCATTATTATAGAAACGGCATTTTTAGTTTATACAAGGAATCCACATGAAAAAAGATTTACGACTTTATCTTATCCGCCACGGCAGAACGGTTTGGAATGAGCAAGGTTTGATGCAAGGCTGGGGAAATTCCGCATTGACGGAACAAGGTGTAAAAGGCGCGCAATTAACGGGACAGGCACTGGCGGAAGTGCCTTTTATTGCCGCCTATTCAAGTTGTTTACAGCGTACAATCGATACCGCAAATTATATTTTAGGCGAGCGTTCCGTGCCGTTATTTCAGCATATCGGGCTGAACGAACAATTTTTCGGTTCATGGGAAGGCACAAACGTCGAAACTATTCGTCAAACCGCAGAATTTCAGCAAATGGTGAATGATCCGAAAAATTATCAGGCGAGCTCCAACGGCGGCGAAACCTGGCAGCAAGTAGCTGAACGCGCCATGAAAGCAATGCAGGATATTATCGACGTTCATCACCGCGGCGATATCCTTATCGTTTCCCACGGACATACTCTGCGCTTATTGCTGGCGCTATTTGCCGGCGCAACCTGGCAAAATCACCGCGAACAAGGCAAAAGTGTCGCCATGCTGAATACCGCCATTAACATGGTTCGTTATGTGCAGCATGATGAAGATCAGGCAGGAAAATTTATTATTGAACGCCTAAATGATGCGGCGCATTTAGGTTAAAAGTGCGGTGGAAAATTCCGGATTTTTATCCTTAACCGCAAAAAAACGCCCGCAATAAAAGCGGGCGTAATTATTCAAACAAATCAGAGAAGCTCTAAAAACCCTGTCACTGTATGGAATGAACCGAACACAAGCAGAATTTCATTGTTATCCATTTGTGAAATAGCGCTTATTATGCCGGACTCTACTGAGTTCTCACTTTCGCCGTGAAACGGAATTTGTTGCTTATTCGCAAGATTTTTCAATGTCACAAATAAATTCGAACCCGATTGTCCGCGCGCGCCTTCAAGGGTTACGCAATGCCACTTATCAATTATTGGCAGCAGCGGCGAAAGTACGCCTTCTGAGTCTTTATCCTTTAAAATTCCGCAAACTGCGGTGATTTTTTGTGAAGTTTTTTGCTTCAGCTCGATTAATTTACCGGCTAAATATCTTGCCGCATGGGGATTATGCCCTACATCAATGATAATTTGCGGTAAGCTTTCCACCGAGCGCCGAACAAGTGTCGCTAAAGGTACTAACCGCTCCGCATTAATACGCTGAAAACGCCCCGCTAATTCAACTTCCTGCAACGATTGGCGAATAATTTCTTCGCTGATTTGCACAGGCATAAACTGCACTGCAGCCAACGCCGTTGCCGCATTTTGCAACGGAATCCGGCAAATCGGCAGATTTTCCAACCGCACTTTTTGGTTCTGCCAGGTCCAGCTATCCGCTTTTTGAGCGAAAGACCAATCTTTATCACGGCAAGCCAATTCACAACCTAATAAGCCGGCATGAGCCAACATTGCCGCCGGCACATCGGGTTCTCCGATCACTACAGGTTTACCCGCGCGGAAAATCCCCGCTTTTTCAAAAGCGATTTGTTCCCGGCTTGAACCTAAAAAATCCACATGATCAATATCAATACTGGTAATCACCGCCAGATTGTTATCCACAATATTGGTAGCGTCCAAACGCCCGCCCAAGCCCACTTCTAAAATCACCACATCCAATTTTGCCTGCTTAAACAGATATAAAGCCGACAAGGTGGTAAATTCAAAATAAGTCAGTGATTGGGTTTTACGGGCTTCAATATAAGCGAATGATTGGGTATGGGCTTCGTCCGGCAGCTCCTGATTTTGAATGCGTACACGTTCGTTATAACGTAATAAATGCGGAGATGAATACACGCCTACCCGCAACCCGGCTTTCAACAGCATGGTTTCTAACAAACGACAAGTTGTGCCTTTGCCGTTTGTACCGCCGACCGTAATCACAAAAGGCGCCGGATTTAACACATCAAGCTCATTGGCGACGGCTTTAATTCGCTCTAAACCTAAATCAATGGCTTTAAAATGGCTGTTTTCTAAATAAGAAAGCCACTCCGAAAGTGATGAAGTGGCTTGTAAATTATGTTTTTCTTGCATTATTCGGTATCTGACAATTCTTCCGCATTAAAAGGAGAAGGTTTGTTCATTAATTTTGTTAATAAACTTGCTAGGGTATCTCGCATGTCGGAACGTTTAACAATCATATCGATGGCGCCGTGCTCCAATAAAAACTCCGCACGTTGGAACCCTTCCGGTAATTTTTCACGCACGGTTTGCTCGATAACGCGAGGGCCGGCAAAACCGATTAGCGCTTTAGGTTCGGCAATATTGATATCGCCAAGCATGGCAAAACTTGCTGATACGCCGCCCAAAGTCGGATCCGTTAAAACGGAAATAAACGGCACGCCTTTTTCTTTCATTTTAGCCAAAACGGCACTGGTTTTTGCCATTTGCATTAATGAGAACAGCGCTTCCTGCATACGCGCGCCACCGCTTGCGGAAAAACAAACGAACGGGCAGTTTTTTTCCATTGCCTCTTCCGCCGCCGCGACAAATTTTGCACCGACCACAGAACCCATTGAACCGCCCATAAAGCCAAAGTTGGAAGCGGCGGCCACAATAGGTAAACCGTATAATGTGCCGGATAATACCACTAAGGCGTCTTTTTCGCCGGTATCTTTCTGCGCAGCCGTCAAGCGATCTTTATATTTTTTCAAATCACGGAATTTTAAAATATCTTTCGGTTCTAAATCCGCCGCAAGTTCCGTCACGCCGTCTTTATCCAATAACGCCAATAAACGTTCACGAGCGTCGATTCGCATATGATGACCGCATTTAGGACAAACTTCCAAATGGCGTTTTAGTTCATCACGATATAAAACCTGCTCACAAGACGTACATTTTGTCCAAACCCCTTCAGGCACGTTCGCTTTACGAGAACTTGAAATCGGACTCTTACTAAAAATTTTATCAATCCAGCTCATTTTTAACCTTTTTATTAAATCGTAAAAATTCTGCTTATTTAACCACAAATTAAAGCGTTTTTATACTTTTTTATGTAAATGATTTACAAGTCGGAGCTTAGGGTACCTATAATTCATCCGCCAGAAATAATGGCCCCAAAGGCATTTGCGGCAACTCAAAATGTTCGGGATATGTCACCTGAACCAAATATAGCCCCTCTGCTTTTGCCGTCGGCGCGGCTAATTTACGATTTTTTTGCGCTAAAAGCCATTCAATCCACTCAGGCGGTTGGTTTCCGCACCCTACTTCCATCAGACTACCCACAATATTACGCACCATGTGATGCACAAAAGCATTGGCTTTAATATCCACAATCACAAAATTGCCGCGGCGAATCACATTTAAATGATGAATATTGCGCCAAGGCGTATTCGACTGACATTGTGCCGCTCGGAAAGAAGAAAAATCATTCTCGCCTAACAAAAAGCGACCCGCTTCCTGCATTTTATGTTCGTCAAGATCCAAATGAGTATGTGTGATCCCGTAGGGCAAAATAGCCGAACGCAGTTTATTGCAATACAGCACATAACGATAACGGCGCGCCGTCGCGCTAAAACGCGCATGAAAATCATCAGGCACTTCTTTAGCCCATCTCACCGCAATATCATCGGGTAGATTTGCATTGGTACCGAACGCCCAGGCTTTTTCGGGACGAATCGCATTGGTTTCGAAATGCACTACTTGTCCCGTTCCGTGTACGCCCGAGTCCGTACGCCCGGCGCAAAATACCTCAATTTTTTCATTCGCCACAAAGGAAAGAGCCTTTTCTAATTCAGCCTGTACCGAATGCACTTTTTCCTGACGTTGCCAACCAAAATAATTTTTACCGTTATACTCAATGCCTAAAGCAATTTTCATGATTTTGTAATCCGTTCTCATTGAAAAATTTCGCTAATTCTATCATTTATTATGACTAAAAATGAATGACATCATCAAATTCCGCAATAAAACCGAATTCGGTTTAGGATCTTTGACGAACAATGTTGTATTGCATAGAACGGGATTACCAGCCTGCATAAATTTAAAATAAATAGGCTTATTAATATGGTTATTGGTAGGTTGATGAATATCCTATCGTTTGCATTTTATTTAGCTAAAAGTGCGGTCGGATTTTTGAGAATTTTGAAAAATATAAAGATGAGGCTAAAAAATTCATAAAAAAGCCAAATCCTGCGATTTGGCCTTTCTCAATGATTTATATTATGGCTTACATTATTCTTCAATAGTACGAAGTAATTCGTTCAGTCCGACTTTACCTAGTGTTTTTGCATCAACTTTTTTCACAATGACCGCGCAGTATAGGCTGTGTGAGCCGTCTTTTGACGGAAGGCTGCCTGAGACCACAACAGAACCAGCCGGTACGCGACCGTAATGTACTTCGCCTGTTTCACGATCATAAATTTTAGTTGATTGACCGATAAATACGCCCATTGAAATTACGCAACCGTCTTCTACGATAACACCTTCAACGATTTCGGAACGTGCGCCGATAAAGCAGTTGTCACCGATAATTGTCGGGTTGGCTTGTAACGGTTCTAATACGCCGCCGATGCCCACACCGCCGGATAAGTGAACGTTTTTACCGATTTGCGCGCATGACCCAACGGTTACCCAAGTATCAACCATAGTACCTTCGTCAACAAATGCGCCGATATTTACGTAAGACGGCATCAATACGGTATTTTTCGCAATATACGCACCTTTGCGCACGGTAGCTGAAGGCACGACGCGGAAACCTTCCTGTTGGAAACGTTCTTCGGTGTAATCGGCAAATTTTAATGCCACTTTGTCGTAATATTTTGTTTCCGCACCGTCAATTAATTGGTTGTCATTGATACGGAATGATAATAACACGGCTTTTTTCAACCACTGGTGAGTTACCCAGTCACCGTCAATTTTTTCAGCTACGCGATATTTACCGCAGTCTAAACCGGCGATAACTTCTTCGATTGCAGCTTTAGTTTGCGCATCAACGGTTTTAGGGGTAATTTCGGCACGGCGTTCGAATGCCGCTTCAATGATCGATTGTAAGTTTGACATATATTTTCCTATATAAATGTAATAGTTAATAGACCTGCTATTTTTATCATATTTTCCCTAAAAACTCACCACCTTTTAGCTAAATTAGCCTAAAATATAGCTGATTCTATAAATATTTTTCTTTTTGCCGAATAAAGCGGAAACCTCTCCCGCCAAATTGCGCTTAAAAGCATTTTTAAAACGGATAAAAATTATGAATACCACGGAAAATAGCAAACAAAAACCGGTGAATGTCGTAGCATTTGCCTTTTTACTGACGGCTTTTTTAACCGGCATCGCCTCTTCTTTTCAAACACCGACTCTGAGTTTGTTTCTTGCCCAGGAAATTCAGGTATCACCTTTTATGGTGGGAATGTTTTATACCTCGAATGCCGTTTTAGGCATTGTGTTGAGCCAGATTCTGGCTAAATATTCGGACAGCCAGGATGATCGGCGCAAGATCATTATTTTTTGCAGTTTGCTTGCTATCGGCGGCTGCATTACTTTCGCCTACAACCGAAATTATTATGTACTCATGTTTTTTGCCACATTTTTATTGTCATTAGGCTCGTCTGCAAATCCGCAGGCTTTTGCGCTCGCCCGGGAATATGCGGATTATACGAAACGTGAAGCGATAATGTTCACCACCATTATGCGGACACAAATTTCCCTCGCCTGGATTGTAGGGCCGCCGCTTTCCTTCTCCATTGCATTAGGTTGGGGATTCGAATATATGTATATGGTTGCCGCTTCCGCATTTTTATTATGTGCGATTATTGCCAAAGCGCTACTTCCTTATGTGCCGCGTAAAGCCGTTGTACCTTTAACAAAACCGGATGAGGTTGCCGGTTTGCCGGCAAAAAATAAAAAGCAAAGTGATAAACAAAGCATTAGGTTGCTTTTTATCACTTGTTTTCTGATGTGGAGCTGTAATGGGATGTATTTAATCAGTATGCCGTTACATGTGATCAACGAGCTGCATTTATCCGAACGGTTAGCCGGTATTTTAATGGGAACGGCGGCAGGGTTGGAAATTCCGGTGATGCTGATTGCCGGTTATCTAACGAAATACTTAACAAAAAAATCCTTAATTCTGACCGCACTTTTCATGGGATTATTTTTTTATATCGGTATGCTGTTTGCAGAACAAACCTGGCAACTTGTAGCGTTACAGGCATTCAATGCTATATTTATCGGTATTATTGCCACTCTTGGCATGGTTTATTTTCAGGATCTTATGCCCGGTAAAATGGGTTCTGCCACTACTCTATTCAGCAATGCGGCAAAAAGCAGCTGGATTGTTGCCGGTCCTTTTGTAGGAATAATCGCTCAAATTTGGAATTATAGTTCGGTATTTTATATTTCGATTGTGCTTGTGGCGGTGTCCTTATTTAGCATGAGTAAAGTAAAATCCGTTTAGATGTCGTTCAACTCTTTCCGCCCCTCTTACCTTGAGGAGCGGACTCATCGAAAATTCCTCAAAATTCTACCGCACTTTAAGTGCTTTGAAAAATAATCCGAATACCGATTGAATATCTCATTGTTTTCCAACATAATGCACCGCGTTTTATTTGAAATTTCATCGCAGGGGGTAACATGGAATTTATTCAAAACTCACCAATCTATGCAAAATTCTTTTTAGGTTTGGTGGCGGTGATTAATCCGTTTGGTGTTTTGCCTGTTTTTGTCAATATGACAAATCATCAAACCAAGGCTGAACGTAATCATACTAATTTAATCACTTCATTTTCTGTAGGGGTGATTTTGCTGGTAAGTTTATTTTTTGGCAAAATTATTCTGAGCCTGTTCAGTATTTCAATTAACTCATTCCGCATTGCCGGCGGGATTTTGATCATTAGCATTGCGATGACCATGATTAGCGGTAAACTCGGCGAAGATAAACAGAATAAAGATGAAAAAAACGCTGACTTCGCTAATATGAACAGTATCGCCGTCGTGCCTTTGGCAATGCCTATTTTAGCCGGCCCCGGTGCGATTAGTTCCACTATCGTATGGGCTTCTCAATATTCAAGCTGGTTTGACTGGATTGGTTTTAGCTTTGCGATTATCCTGTTTTCCCTGTTATGTTACGGATTATTCCGTTCGGGCCCGACAATCGTCAATGCGCTGGGTAAAACGGGCAGCAATGTAGTGACCCGTATTATGGGGTTGATTTTGATGTCGTTAGGTATTGAAAGTATTGTGGTCGGCATTACCAAGCTGTTCCCGGGATTAACGCATTAGAGTCTGTTTATCTTTACTAAAGAAGAAACTGAAATCAACGGTTTCTTCCATGAACAAAAAAGTGCGGTTGAAATTTTGAAAATTTTCACCGCACTTTTTTATTTTATAAGCAATCGGAAAGCTTAACGCCAGGCTTTAAATTGGTTAATTAAACCGTTGGTTGAGCTGTCGTGGCCGGTTACTTGCTCATCACCGCTTAACTCCGGCAGAATACGGTTTGCCAGCTGTTTGCCCAATTCCACACCCCATTGATCGAAGCTGAAGATGTTGAAAATCACACCTTGAACGAAAATTTTGTGTTCGTACATGGCAATTAATGCGCCTAAACTGAACGGTGTGATTTCTTGCAATAAAATTGAGTTGGTCGGTTTGTTGCCGGCAAAGACTTTAAACGGCACCACATCTTTTACTTCGTCTAAGCTTTTACCCGCTTTCAAAAATTCTGCTTCCACCGTTTCTTTGGTTTTACCGAAAGCAAGCGCTTCCGTTTGCGCGAAGAAATTAGACAACAATTTGTTATGGTGATCCGCCAGCGGATTATGGGTTTTCGCCGGTGCGATGAAATCGCAAGGAATCAAGGTGGTTCCCTGGTGAATTAATTGATAAAACGCATGTTGACCGTTGGTGCCCGGTTCGCCCCAAATAATCGGACCGGTTTGATAATTGCTGATAACTTTGCCGTCGCGACCTACATATTTACCGTTGGATTCCATGTTGCCTTGTTGGAAATAAGCGGCAAAACGATGCATATATTGGTCATAAGGTAAAATAGCTTCGGTTTGTGCGCCTTGGAAATTGGTGTTCCATAACCCCACTAATGCAAGGGTTGCGGGAATATTTTGCTCAATCGGAGTATTGCGGAAATGTTTATCCATTTCGTGCGCACCGCTTAATAAGGCTTCGAAGTTTTCAAAACCCACGGAAAGAATAATGGAAAGACCGATAGCCGACCATAATGAATAACGTCCGCCGACCCAGTCCCAGAAACCGAACATATTGTCGGTATCGATACCGAATTTTTCCACTTCCGCCGCATTAGTCGAAAGCGCGGCAAAATGTTTTGCCACATGTTTTTCATCTTTTGCCGTAGCCAGGAACCAATCGCGGGCGGATTTGGCGTTAGTCATGGTTTCTTGGGTGGTAAAGGTTTTTGACGCCACTAAAAATAACGTGGTTTCAGGATTGGTTTTCTTGAACACTTCCGCAATATGCGTACCGTCAACATTGGAGACAAAATGCATATTCAAGTGATTTTTATAAGGGCGCAGAGCCTCGGTAACCATGTAAGGACCTAAATCCGAACCGCCGATACCGATATTTACCACATCGGTAATAGCCTTGCCGGTATAACCTTTCCATTCACCGGAAATCACGCGTTCGCTGAACGCTTTCATTTTTGCCAGAACTTCGTTAACTTCCGGCATCACATCTTTACCGTCAACCAATACCGCCGTATTTGAACGGTTACGCAATGCGGTATGCAACACGGCGCGATTTTCCGTACGATTGATTTTTTCGCCGCTGAACATGGCTTCTTTAGCTTCGTCCAGCGCGCACTCTTTTGCTAACCGGCGTAATAAATTTAAGGTTTCCCGAGTAATTTTGTTTTTAGAAAAATCCACCAGAATTTCATTATTGAATGTTAATGAATAATCCGCAAAACGATTTTTTTCCTGTTGGAAAAGATCGTTAATCGTCGTATTTTCTAACGTCCCTTTATGCGCTTCTAACGCTTTCCATGCAGCTGTGCTAGTAGGATTAATATTTTGCATAGTATTTTCCTTATTTAAGATTGAATTGAAAACTGATGTTTGAAAATAGTATCAGGTTATAACTAAAACTCATCGTTTGTTTTAGTTATACATTTGATAGTTTTAATCAACATATTCCGTAAGAACCCGCGGCGTTAATTTGGTCATTAATTCATAACTTAGCAGACCGGTAATTTCCGCCACTTCCTCGATTGGCAATTCTTTCCCCCAAAGAACCGCTTCATCGCCTACTTTGTCTTTACAATCGGGACCGAGATCCACCGTAACCATGTCCATAGATACACGGCCGACAATCGGCACCCGGCGTCCATTAATATAAATCGGTGTACCTGCCGGCACATTGCGGGGATAACCGTCACCGTAGCCAATCGCCACCACGCCGATTTTCGTATCCCGCTCGCTCACCCAAATACCGCCGTAACCCACAGGCTCGCCTTTTTTATGATCACGCACGGCAATTAGTGAAGAGGTCAAGGTCATCACCGGGATCAAACCGTATTCACTGCTCGGAATATTAATCGGCGATACGCCATACATAATGATCCCCGGACGAATATATTCCAAATGGGAATCTTCCCAAAATAAAATGCCGCCGGAAGCCGCAATAGTGCGGTTGCCTTTTTTGTTTTTTGTGGCATCCAAAAAGCGGTTTAACTGAATATTGGTATAATCGCTGTCGGTTTCGTCAGCGCGGCTGAAATGGCTTACAAACCCCACTTCATCCACATTCGGACAATTCATCAATTCGTTATAGTAATAATCCACCTCTTCCAGACTAACACCTAAACGGTGCATGCCCGTATCAATTTTCAGCCAGACTTTTATCGGATTTTCAAGATTCGCCCGTTTAATTGCATCCAATTGATCCTGGTTATGTACGACGGTTTGAATATTATTGACGGAAAGAATGGGTAAATCTTTAGGAGAGAAAAAACCTTCCAACAAAAGGATCGGTTTGGTTACGCCGTTAGAACGGACGCTAAGGGCTTCGGCTAAACGCGCCACACCAAAACCATCAACTAAATTCTCTAAGGTAGAAGAGACAAATTCAACGCCGTGTCCGTAAGCATTTGCTTTCACCACAGCGATGATTTTACTGTGCGGTGCTTTCTGTTTAATTATTTGAATATTATGTTTCAGTGCAACTGAACTGATTTTTACTGTTGCTGGTTTCATATCGACTCTTTGCTATAAAAATAGCGTTTTACTGCTAATAATCGTCATCATTAAATTGATGGCCGCCTGCATAATTATCAAAACGGGAATATTGCCCTTGAAAGGTCAAACGCACTCGTCCTATAGGCCCGTTACGCTGTTTACCGATGATAATTTCTGCTACATTGTGATTTTCTTCCGTTGTCTCATGGTACACTTCGTCACGATAAATAAACATGATCAGGTCCGCATCCTGCTCGATAGATCCGGATTCCCTTAAATCCGAGTTCACAGGGCGTTTATCCGTACGGTTTTCCAAAGTCCGGTTTAGCTGTGACAACGCCACCACCGGTACTTCCAGTTCTTTTGCCAAGGCTTTCAGAGAGCGGGAAATTTCAGCGATTTCAAGAGTACGGTTATCAAAGCCCGGCGCCCGCATTAATTGCAAGTAATCGATCATAATCAGGCTCAGACCGCCGTTTTCACGATAAACCCGTCTAGCTCGGGAACGTAATTCCGTCGGCGTTAAACCCGCCGAATCGTCAATGTACATATTGGGTTTATTGGTCAACATCCCCATGGTGCTTGAAATACGCGCCCATTCGTCATCTTCGGTAATTTGACCGGTGCGGATTTTAGTTTGATCCACACGGGAAAGCGAAGCCAACGAACGCATCATAATTTGATCCGCCGGCATTTCCAGACTAAAAATCAACACGGGTTTTTCACTGGAAAGCGCAGCGTTCTCACAGAGATTCATGGCAAAAGTAGTTTTACCCATAGACGGACGCGCCGCCACAATAATCAGCTCCGAAGGCTGTAAACCCGCGGTTTTCTTATCTAAATCTTTAAAGCCCGTAGTAACCCCCGTTACTCCGCCGTTTGCATGTTGGTTTTTGGATAAGAATTCGATTTTATCAATAGTGCGTTCTAAAACATTTAAAATATTCTCGGGGCCTTCATTTTCAGCGCTGCGCTTTTCCGCGATTTTGAACACTTCCCGCTCGGCTTCATCCAATATCTCTTTGACTTCTCGCCCTTTCGGAGAATAAGCGCTTTGTGCGATGGTATTACCGACGCCGATTAATTCGCGCAGTACCGCCTTTTCACGCACGATATCCGCATAGGCAATGATATTCGCCGCACTCGGCGTATTTTTGGATAATTCCGCCAGATAAGCAAAACCGCCCACATCCTCTACCACGCCTTTGTTTTTCAGCGCCTGATCGAGCGTAATTAAATCAATCGGATGATTTTGCCGCGCCAACTCCTCCATTTCTCTAAAAATCAAACGGTGGGCGGCGGTATAAAAATCTTCGGTAATCACATGTTCAACAACATTTTCCCAATGGGAATTATTCAGCATAATTCCGCCGAGCACCGCTTGTTCCGCTTCAATGGAATGAGGCGGAATATTGATTTGCGCAGTCTGTTTATCGGGTGATTGGGAAGGTTGTCTTGCCATGAAAAAGCTCTCAATTAAAACTGAAAAAACCGCTATATCATATACCAATTTGCGCTAACATTTAAGGGAAAAAAAGAAAAGTGCGGTCTAAAAACGCTAAGTTTTATAGAAAATAGACATATATCAAAGATCAAATTAAAAGCCCGTCGGATTACCGCTTAAACAAATAATAAAAACCGCACTTAAGTTGCCTAAAGTGCGGTCAAAATTTTAAAAGTTTTGGTTATTTGCCGTTGACTTTGCGACGAGCGGCTACCGCATCGGACAGTTCTTGTAACACGATTTCCGTGTCATCCCAGCCGATACAGGCATCGGTGATACTTTGACCGTAAGTTTCCGCTTTTCCGTTTACTAAATCCTGACGACCTTCAACCAAGTGGCTTTCAACCATCACGCCGAAAATTTGGTTTGAACCCTGTGCGATTTGTTTTGCGACATCATGACAAACTTCCACTTGTTTTTTGAACTGTTTACTGCTGTTAGCATGGCTGAAGTCGATCATTACATGACCGATACGGCCGCTTTTCTCGATATTAGCACAAACTTTTGCGATATTTTCCGCATCATAATTCGTACCTTTATCACCGCCGCGTAAAATAATATGGCAATCCAGATTACCTTTTGTTGAAACAATCGCCGAATGCCCGAATTTAGTAACCGATAAGAAATGGTGGGAAGCTTCCGCCGCACCAATAGCGTCTAAAGCGATTTTCACACCGCCGTTTGTGCCGTTTTTAAAGCCCACCGCACAAGACAAACCGGAAGCCAGTTCACGATGAACCTGCGATTCCGTGGTACGGGCGCCAATTGCGCCCCAGCTCATGAAATCAGCCACATATTGCGGGGTGATCATGTCTAAAAATTCACCCGCAGTCGGCAAACCGAGATCATTGATGTCTGATAATAGTTTGCGCGCAATACGTAAACCGTCGTTTAATGCATAGGTATCGTTTAAATACGGATCGTTAATTAACCCTTTCCAACCCACGGTAGTACGCGGTTTTTCAAAATAAACGCGCATGATGATTTCTAAGGTATCTTTATATTTTTCGCGCATTTTCGCCATGCGGTTGGCATATTCAAGCGCCGCTTTAGGATCATGAATCGAACAAGGACCGATAATCACCAACAGGCGATCATCTTCACCGTGAATAATTTGATGGGCTTTATTGCGGGCGTTTCTGACCGTTTTAACGGCGACATTGCTTGCCGGATATTTTTCCAATAAAGCGACCGGCGGAAGCAACTGTTCGATATTGGCAATTCTGGTATCGTCGTTTGCGACACGAATATTATTTTTGTTTTTTGTAGGCATAATCAACTCTCTGTATATCATCCGAAAAATAGAAAAATTTAACCGCACTTTAAAGCTTATCAAGTGCTTAGGGTCTATTTATCTTTTATAAACAGACCCTAATGTTAAGTGAGATTACTCTACCACTTAATTTTGCATTGGTAAACTAGTACATTGTTATTTTTATTAATGGCCGCTCAAAACCTGCGCCGGTTGCAATTTTGCCGCCCTGTTAGCCGGGTATAAACTTGCCAATAAACTTAACATTAAAGCAGCAACCAGTACTAATAAAACGTCTTGCCAGTGTAATTCACTGGGTAAAAAGTCCACAAAATAAATACCGTCCGACAATAATTTATGCCCTAGCAGGCTTTCGACAGCTTTAATAATTGAGGTGAGATTTAACGATAAAATAACGCCGAGAATTATTCCTATTAAACAGCCTTTCATGCCGGCTTGCAGCCCGTACCAGATAAAAATACGTTTAATAAAACCGTTGTTTGCGCCGAGGGTGCGCATAATGGCGATATCGCCCGCTTTGTCTTTTACCGCCATAATCAGAGTGGAAACAATATTAAAACAGGCAACGCCGATAACTAATACCATGGCAATATACATAACTGTCCGAATCAGCTGAATATCACGGTACATATAACCGAATTTGTTGATCCAGGTCTGTAAATTCAGCATTTGCGGATAATCGTTAAGATTAGCAAAATTAAGTTGCTGAACCTTAAACGGATCCGCTACTTTCATTTCAATACCGCTTATTTCATTTTTGGCAAAACCCAAAAATTCCTGCGCAGTGGCGAGAGGAATTAATGCATAACTATGGTCAAGCTGCCCGTCCAAGCGCAAAATACCGGTCACCTGAACACGTTCGCGGGCAGGCTGAGAAAGTTGATCACCGTCCGTATTTTGCGAAATGAGCAATGTGACCCAATCGCCCTCCGACACATCTAAATCTCTGGCGATGCCCGAACCCAGCACTAATCCGCCCCGTTCGGCAAATTGTTGCCAGCCGTTATTCAACACGAATTTGCCTAACGAACTCACGTTGTCCAGCATTTTGTGATCAACACCGTGAACCTGAACCACTTTCAATTTTGCTCCGTTTTCCACTAATGCGGTGAAACTTACGTAAGGCGAAACCGCTTTAATATCGGAATTTGCCATCAGGCGTCGTTCCAGATCTTGCCGATCGTTAATCCGCCCGTCTTGATAAGCGGTGATATCACTGTGCGGCACAACGGCTAAAATACGGTTATTTAGCTCTCGCTCGAAACCGTTCATGGCGCTTAACCCGAGGATTAAAACCGCAACGCCTAACGCAATACCGATACTGGAAAATAACGCAATGAGGGAAACCAAACGATTTTTCTGTTTTGTCCGTTGATAACGCCAACTAATAAAAAATGGAGTATTCATTGAAATCCACCGTTACATTTCCGGCCGCAATACGCCGTCTTGCATAATTAAACGACGATTCAGCTTTTCGGCTAAATTTAAATCATGGGTGACCAGTAAAAATGCGATGCCTTGATCCTCATTCAGTTGTTGAATCAGTTCAAAAATACTTTCCGTGGTTTTATGGTCGAGGTTTCCCGTCGGTTCGTCCGCTAATACCAACGCGGGATTATTAACCAACGCGCGGGCAATCGCAACCCGTTGCCGTTCGCCGCCGGAAAGTGCGGACGGTTTATGAGTAATTCTGTGAGACAACCCCACCGCATTGAGCATTTTTTCCGCACGATCTTTAGCTTCGGTTTTATTCTGATTACCGATTAACATCGGCATTAACACGTTTTCCAGCGCGGTAAAATCCGCCATTAAATGGTGGAACTGATAAACAAACCCCAAATAAGTATTGCGCAATTTCGCCAATTCGTCTTGCGAGGCTTTTTGCAGAGATTTGCCTTTAATAAAGACTTCGCCCGAAGTAGGTTGATCCAGCCCGCCTAAAGTATGTAATAAAGTACTTTTGCCGGACCCCGAACTGCCTACAATCGCCACCAGTTCCTTATCGTTCATAGAAAAAGTGACGTCTTTTAAAACTCGGGTTGTTACCGACCCTTCAATGTAATCTTTAGTCAGATTCTGACAATTTAATAAAATTCCGTTGTTCATAATTGCTGTTCTATTTTTATCCGGCGGTAAAATTCTTTAAATTTTGACCGCACTTTTACTTATTCATATCTCAATGCTTCCGCCGGTTCCACTTTTGCCGCCCGATAAGCGGGATAAATAGTGGATAACAGCGACAATAATAATGAGAACGCCACAATAACGATAATTTGCCCCAATTCCAAAGAAGTGGGTAAAAAGATGCCGCGTTGACCGAATAACTCAATAATATCGGCTAAATTCAGCGTAATGAGCACGCCTAATATAGTACCGATTATTGTACCGACCAGCCCCACTAAAAAACCTTGCAAAATAAAAATACGGCGAACCTGCCGTTTATTTAATCCTTGAGTTTGCAAAATGGCAATTTCTCCTTGTTTGTCTACTACCATCAAACTCAATGAAGTAATTATATTGGAAATCGCCACAATAATAATCAGGCTGATTAATAGCCCCATCATATTTTTTTCCATGCGTACCGCCTGGAAAAATTCACCTTTTTGGCTGCGCCAATCCTCTAATTTCCATTTATCCGCAGAAAAAAATTGCGGCAATGCGGTAATTTGAAAAGGATCGTCTAAAAATAACCGATAACCTTGCACCTGCTCCGGTCGAATGCGCATTAAACGCCCGATATCCGACAAATTAGCAAAAATTTCATAGCCGGAAACTTCGGAATTATCGGAAAAATAAATATCGCTGACGGTAAACAAGCGCTGTGTCGGTACTCGTCCGAAAGGCGTATATTGGCTGTTTTCGGTGATCATTAAGCGTACTTTATCGCCGATATTCAGACGGAGCTTATCCGCCAACCTGTTGCCTATCAGAATTTTAAATTCGCCGGCAGGCAGTAATTCGCTAAGTTGCTGTTGGGTTAAATAATCCAGAATTAAATCATCGCTTGGTTTTTGCACGCCGATAATATGCCCTGCGCTCACACCTTGCGCGGTTTGTAAAATAACATTCGTGCTATTAATCGGTACCGCCTGGCGCACAAAATCCGGCATGGACGGTTGGGCGGCTTGTAAATCCAAATAACCTTCCTGCGGCATTAATACGGCATGAGGAATGCCGGATAACACCTGTTGTTTTTGATGTTTTTCCAGACCGTTCATGACAGACAACACAATAATCAGCGCCATCACACCAAGCACAATGCCCGAGCTGGCCAAATTAGTCACTAATCGGGCGAAACGATCCGCACTTTTAGCCCGCCAGTAACGCAGCGCGATATAAAGGGAAACTGGGAAATTCATATTACCTTTAGGTATCTAACCTGTTTGAATCACATTTAAATAAGATGAAAATGACGGATGGAAACATCCGAGAGGAAACCCCATCCACTCTCATCGAGCAAATGGGGTGATTATACGTTTATTTTCCGGTGGCGACAAACTCTTCAATATTATCGCGTACTTTATTGACTAAAGTGGTAACCGCACTATCCGACGCCCAAGCGATATGCGGAGTAATGAGCAGATTCGGCATGGTTTTCGCCGCAACAATTAGCGGATTATCTTTTTCTGGCGGTTCTTTAATCATTACGTCAATCGCCGCACCGGCCAAATGCCCGGATTTTAACGCATCCAACAATGCCTGTTCGTCCACTAAAGGACCTCTGCCGGTATTGATTAAAAACGCGCCTTTTTTGAAAAGCGACAAAGTTTCTTTGTTAATCAGGTTTGTTGTGTGTTCCGTTAGCGGGCAGTGCAACGTGACGATATCCGCCTGTTTAAGTACCTCATCAAAAGGCGTATAACCTTCACGGCAGGACTGCGCGTCCCGATGTTCCGCATAAAGTACTTTCATACCAAGTGCGGTTGCCAAACGTCCGACTTCAGTCCCTAAACAACCCTTTCCTACCACGCCCAACACCGAGCCGCGAATATCCGTGATCGGGTAATCAAAATAACAGAACTGTTTAGACTCGCCCCATTTCCCTTCCAACTGATCCCGATACCAACCGGCAAGGCTGTGTTTTAATGAAAATATTAACCCTAACACATGTTCCGGTACGGTTACCGATGAATAGCCGGCAACATTTTTAACCCTAATGCCTAATTCTTTTGCAGCGATAAGATCAATGTTATTTGTGCCCGTTGCCGTTAATGCGATTAATTTTAACTTAGGCAATTGTTCCATCACTTCGCGGGAAAAAATAACTTTGCTGGTAACCACAATATCCGCATCCTTTGCCCGTTCTACTGTTTGTTCCGCACCGGTGTAAGGATAATCAATCCATTCGTGATCAAAATCAGGACGTGGAATCGGCAAATGAGGAGGAAGCGCCGTGCTGTCTAAGAAAACAATTTTCATAAAAGCTCCTTGTTTAGGTAAATAAAGTTCGTCTTTAATATGAGAAATAGCATACAAAAAAAGTGCGGTAAAAACTACCGCACTTTTCATCATTCAACGAAATTATTTCGAGGTATCTAATTGTGGAAATGATTTAACCAAATCGTCTAACGCTTTCATTTGACTGACAAAACCTTCCAATACGGATAACGGCAATGCGGAAGGACCGTCGCATTTAGCATTATTCGGATCCGGATGAGCCTCTAAAAACAAGCCGGCAATTCCCACCGCTAAGCCCGCACGGGCAAGTTCGGTTACTTGATCGCGACGACCGCCGGAAGCCGCCCCAAAAGGATCGCGGCATTGTAACGAATGGGTGACGTCAAAAATAACCGGCGCTCCTTTCGATACTTTTTTCATCACACCAAAACCGAGCATATCCACTACTAAATTGTCATAGCCAAAGTTTGAACCGCGATCGCATAAAATCACTTTATCGTTACCGCACTCTTCAATTTTTTCTACGATATTGCCCATTTGACCCGGACTTAAAAATTGCGGTTTTTTTACATTAATAACCGCACCGGTGCGAGCCATAGCTTCCACTAAATCCGTTTGACGGGCTAAAAAAGCCGGCAATTGAATCACATCCGCCACTTCCGCCACCGGTTTACATTGGTAAATTTCATGCACATCGGTGATGATTTTCACACCAAAAGTTTGTTTTAACTCCTGGAAAATTTTTAACCCTTCTTCCATGCCCGGACCGCGATAGGAATGGATAGACGAGCGGTTCGCTTTGTCGAAAGAAGCTTTAAAAACATAAGGTACGCCGAGTTTATTTGTTACCTCAACGTATTTTTCACAGACCTGCATCGCCATATCGCGGCTCTCAAGCACGTTCATACCGCCGAATAATACAAAGGGGTTGTCATTTGCGACGTTAATATCGCCTATACGGACAATTTTATTTTGCATAGTTAATTCCTATAGTTAATTTCTTTAGTGGAGTTCAGAAAAATGATCTTTTAATTCGGCAAGTTGCGCCGTTAATAAAAATGAGGTGGGGTCCTGCGGACATTGATCCACAAAATACTGCAAATCCTCCGCCGCCGCCTGATAGCAACCCATTTGCGCCAACACTAGCCCACGGTCACGGATTTCATAAGGGTCTTCCGGGTGATAACGCAGCAACGAGGCAATATATCGGTATGCCGCATCATTACGGTTTTCCCGAATCAAGGCGTTTTTAGCCAGCTGTCTAAAGCGGTTAAGCAATGTATTTACATCCGCTCGCTCAAGTTCTTCACTACTGATTTCCGCCCCAAAACCGAACGCGCCTTCGTATAATTTCTGCAAATGAGCTTGCGATAGGTAATGACCGTTCCAAGGGTCGATAAACGCCACTTCATTATCAACTTCAGCCCGTAAAATCAACTGGGTCGGAAAATTTACCGGATAAAGCGGTAGCTTTAAGCTGTCTGCCAGATACAACAGCAATGCGCCCAAACTAACGGGCATACCGGAATGAGTTTCCAGTACATAGGCGAGATATAGATTCTCCGCTTCAAAATAATGTTCCGGATCGCAATGAAATCCCCAGTCGCCGTAGAAAAGCTGTAATAATTGATGGATTCGGACTTTATCGTCACCCTCTTGCCCGATAACCTGACGGGCTTTTCGAACCAAACCGCCTATTAACGAACGGATACGCCCCAATTTATCCCCTTCATCATCACAGGTAATGAGATAAAAAGAGGTCATTTCGTCATATAAGGCTTTTTGATAATACTTCATTCTTTATTCCAACAACCAAGAGTAATGCGTTCATTGTCGCCATAATCTTTCATTGTTGCAACCTGTTGCCAGTAATTTTGTGAAAATTCATTAAAAATCGACCGCACTTTTTGCCCTTGCTGCCAACCGTGCTCTAATATTAACCAGCCCTGGTGTTTTAAATGAAACGGCGCCCGCTCGATAATATGCCGCAAATCCGCATATCCCGAGTCTTCCGCCACCAATGCCGTTAAGGGCTCAAAACGCACGTCTCCCAAAGCTAAATGCTCGTCCTGACGGTCAATATAAGGCGGGTTACCGACTATAATGTCAAATTGCCGGTTTTCCAGTTGTTCAAACCAATTGCTTTGTAAAAATTCAACTTGCGGCAATTGATTTCTCAGGGCGTTCCGCTTAGCAAGTTCAACGGCACCGTTCGTCAGGTCCACACCTAAAATCCGCAATTTTGCACCGCACTTTTGGCTAATCGGCGCTAATTCCGCCGCTAAGGCTAAAGCGATGGCGCCGGTTCCCGTACCAAGATCAAGAATGGCTAATTCACCTGAAAAGTGCGGTGAATTTAAGCGAAATTTTGCAAATTCTAAGGCTTTTTCCACTAAAATTTCCGTATCAGGACGGGGAATCAAAGTATCCGGCGAGACCTCTAAATTCAACGACCAAAAATCCTGTTCGCCGAGAATGTAGGCTATAGGTTCGCCTTCACAACGGCGTACTAAATATTGCGATAAAAGCGCCGATTCATTTTCCGTTAATAAAGTATCCGAAAAAGCGATAATCGTACCTTTGCTTTTTTGGGTAACAAATTGCAGCAACCGATTTGCATCAACCTTCGGATTGGCATAAGGATCTTGCTTCGTCATATCCTGTAAGCTGTCTTCAGCAAACGCCAGCCATTGTTGATATGTTTGGGGGGAAATTTTTGTTATTGTGATTTCTTCACCGATTACCATAAAATCCTCAGTTAGTTGTTTAAACCTAATCCCTGATTTCATCGTTATTTTCTCTTGAATTTTCGACAAGTATTAGGGTCCGTTTATCTTTTATAAACAGACCCTAAAAGAATGTGCGGGATAAATAGGAAAAAGGCAAGCCTGCAAGCCCACCCTTTGAAGAACCTTATGGTTGATCCGATAACGCCGCCAGTTGATCCGCCTGGTATTCGGTGATGATTGGTTGAATCAATTCATCGATTTTACCGTTCATCACTTCATCCAGGCGATATACAGTTAAATTAATACGGTGATCCGTCACACGGCCCTGCGGATAGTTATAAGTACGGATTTTATCCGAACGGTCGCCCGAACCTAATAAATTACGACGGGTTGTAGCCTGTTCGGCAGCTAATTTATCCTGCTCCGCCTGTACCAAACGCGAAGCCAACACCGCTAAGGCTTTTGCTTTATTTTTGTGTTGCGAACGTTCATCCTGACATTCCACCACCATCCCCGTCGGAATATGGGTGATACGCACGGCAGAGTCGGTTTTATTGATATGCTGACCGCCCGCACCGGATGCCCGATAAGTATCAATGCGTAAATCCGCCGGATTAATTTCCGGCATTTCGCTTTCAGGTAGTTCCGGCATCACCGCAACGGTACAGGCAGACGTATGAATACGGCCTTGCGATTCGGTTTTCGGCACGCGTTGCACACGGTGACCGCCCGATTCGAATTTAAGCTGCCCGTAAACGTTATCACCGCTCACTAAAGCGATAATCTCTTTATATCCGCCTTGTTCGCTTTCATTTTCACTAAGCACTTCAACACGCCATCTTTTCATTTCGGCATAACGACTGTACATACGGAATAAATCGCCGGCGAAAATACCCGCTTCATCACCGCCTGTTCCGGCACGGATTTCTAAATAGGCGTTATATTCATCGTTCGGATCGCGCGGCAATAATAAAATCTGTAAATGCTGTTCGACTTCTTCAAGTTCGTTTTTTGACTCTTCAATTTCCATTTGAGCCATTTCTTTCATTTCCGGGTCATCAAGCAACAGCTCCGCTTCTTCGATATTAGAATTTAATTGTTTCCAGCGTGAAAATGTTTTGACCACTTCTTCTAATTGTGAATATTCTTTTGAGTAAGCGCGAAATTTATCCTGATCGCTAATTACCGAAGCATCACCTAGCAATGCTTCCAGCTCTTCATAACGTTCGTTTAAGCTATCTAGTTTACTAATAATACTGGGTTTCATTGGTTTCCCTTTAAAATGAATAAGCCATAAAAAAATCGTGCTATTCTAGCACGATTTTTCATAATTTTGACAAGATTGAAAAATTTTTAGCGCAACGCCGTGAACTTATTCGGCATGTCCCGAATAACGGATTCAATAGGATAAGTTTTTAAATTTACCGAATTAACGGCGCTCAAACAAGCGAGAATCGGCTCTAGGATCTCATTTTCTTTTTGTTGAGGAAAATAAAAGAAATTCATCACCGTTTGCTGGATTTTAGAACAGTTTACCGATAATAAATATGAATAACCTTTTTGAGAAATAATGGAATATTTGTCCGTTTTGCCGTTTTTTATTTGGTAACTTTTCTTTTTATGGGAACGTACGTTCTCATTGTTCGCCAATTTAGAATCAATGCAGGAAATAAATTCCCGGCTATCCTTACTTGTTGTTCCGACAATCAGTTTTGGTTTATTGCTTTTTTCTATATCTAACGATTGAGACGGTTTTGCCGAACAACCGCTTAACACCATCATAAGTGCTATCAAAATTCCTTTTTGCCACTTAAACATGGAAATTCCCCAATAAATTCAATTTAAAATTCCGTATGATTTTACTGAAAAATTTAGTTTATACAGCAAGAAATTTTTTATTTTGCGAAACGGATCACAGCTTTTTTTAAGGACAGTTTATCACTATTGAATGAAAACAAAAAAATCGCTTACGGGAACCCATAAGCGATTTTTTTTATATATAAGTTAAACGGATTAGAATGTTGACATATCCTGAAATAAACCGACTTTTAAATCCGTTGCGGTATAAATAACTCTGCCGTCAACTTCCACTTCACCGTCAGCCAAACCCATCACCAATTTGCGGTTAATAACACGTTTTAAATGAATGCGATAAATAACTTTTTTCGCCGTCGGCAGAATTTGCCCGGTAAATTTCACTTCGCCCACACCCAATGCACGGCCTTTACCCTCACCGCCAATCCAGCCTAAATAAAAACCGACCAATTGCCACATTGCATCTAAACCTAAACAGCCCGGCATCACCGGATCACCGATAAAATGGCAACCGAAAAAGAATAAATCCGGTTTGATATCCAGTTCGGCTTCCACATAACCTTTGCCGTAATTACCGCCAGTTTCGTTCATCTCAATAACCCGATCCATCATTAGCATGGTCGGCGCCGGGAGTTGCGGCCCTTTCGGACCAAATAATTCGCCGCGACTGGAGGCTAATAAATCCTCATAAGTATATGAGCTTTTTTTATTTAGTGTACAACTGTCAGTCATTTTTAACTTTCCTTAATATATTAGAATTAGCAGATATTAGCTATACAGCTAACCATTCGAAGCATTCTAGCAAAGTTAATTTTTATTTTAAATAGCTAACAAGTGTTCGCTCAATCTGTTCAGACCAGTTAAGCAACAAAGGTCAAATATTTTTATTATTTCCGTCCGAATAGTAAACCCCAGAATCCGCGAGATAAATGATCCGTGCGCTGTTCGATACGCCGCGCGATTAACCGGGAAATAGGTTCGTTATCGCCGTTATAGCTTTTATCTTCTTCCGTTAAATCCCGTTGGAATAAAATTTTGCTGGCTTGATAAACATCTTCTACCGCCCAAACAAAAAATCGGCGATTTTTGACCGCAGTTATCACCTCTATCGAAAGACTTAGCTGATGAATGACTGACGCAGGAATAATCACTCCTTGTTCGCCGGTCAATCCTCTACGTTCGCAAATAGCAAAAAATCCTTCGATTTTTTCATTCACTCCGCCCACAGAATGTACCAAGCCGAACTGATCGATTGCTCCGGTAATTGCAACGGATTGCGAAACAGGCAAATCCGCTAAGGCGCTGGTTAATGCGCAAAATGCAGCTAATGAAGCGCTATCTCCGTCAATTTCCGCATAAGATTGTTCAAATACTAAGGAGGCGGAAAACGGCAGTTGTGAAGGCAGCTCCAAAATATTCGCCAAGCAATTTTGTGCAATGATCATGCCTTTGCTGTGTATATTACCTGCCAATTCACTTTTACGATCCACATCGGTAATTTCACCTTCACCGAATTGCACAATACAGCTTAACCTTGACGGCTCACCAAAAGATGTCGGCGTACCTTGATATTCAATTACCGAAAGTCCGTTAATTTGACCGATTGCCTCCCCTTCCGTCGGAATGAAAACCTGCTCATGCAAAATATCATCGTAAGTTCTGTCCCGTAAAAAGCTATGCTGCATAGCGGTGATTTGAAAAACTTTCTCAAAATCCACCGCACTTAGTTCAGTTCCCGTACAGACTAATACTGCTTTGCTCAGTAAATTTTTAAGCATTAACGGTGAAATATTAATCACTGCGCGATCTTCGCTTTCCCGTACATATAATTGATATAAACGCTCTACTCCCTTATCGCTTATTGACGGGAAATCATATTGTTTTGCCAATGTCCGCACATATTGCACCCATTTGACTTTTTGCACCGGCTCTTCAAGAGAGAAATAGCTTTCTAATTCGGAATAATCACCCAACCCGAAAAGCTCTGTTTCCAATTCCGAAAATGCGGCTAATTCTTCTCGCGAACCCAATAACACGACTTTAAGCTCAAGAGGATAACTCGGAATATGGCAAGGCAGAGGTTTAAACGGATGCATTGAGTACCAATCAAAAGTCTGCGTAGTTAAAATATGTTTTAACCGACACCAAATATCAAAGCGAGCCAATAATCCTGCGACGGAAAGAATTAAAACGCCGCCGTTCAGTTGATGCACAAGCCCGGCATTCAATTGGATATCCTTAGATATAGGATGCACCAACAAGGAACCGAACAGTTGGTTTTCATCAAAATAAAGCGCGGTACCTACTTGTTTTATGGCGGCAAAATTATCTTCCTTTGATTGCGCCGGTTCTACGGAAATTCTTGCAAAGGAAAAACTGTCCGCCTGTTCAATAAAGTAATTTACCCCTTTAACCTGGGAATTCTGCGGTAACAAAGATTGAATATAATCGGCTAATAACGGCGCATATTCCGCCTGATCATCGGCTTTTAACACCAATAAACTGCGGTGAGAATTTTGCAAAAATTGTTGAATTGCCGAATTTGCCCGAGGTTGTAAATCAAAAAATGAAATTGACTGTTCCGGAATATCGGCAAGTTCCAAAGTCGGCATGAGATGCTGCCAACTTAAAAGTTGTTCGGATGATAAAGATAAATTCACAAGTATGCTCTTTTGTCTTGCTTAAAAATTAGGATTTTGCATTATCGCATAAATCCTGTCGCTTCGCCCGATCAAGATGAAAAATTTACTAGAAAAAGTGAGTCAAAAATCGTAATATGATGTTCAGTTACCTTGTCACTTAGCAATGGAGAACCTATCCATGAAGTATCAAAAATTAGAAAATCAAGAAGCGCATTGGAAATGGTTGTATTTAATTAAAAAAAATCGTGAAGGCGAGAATATTACCCGTTATGAAGAACGCAGTTTGCAGCAAAGCAAAGTGCATGATTTATTAGAAAGCCAGAATTATCCTGAAAAAATTGAAGAATGGATAGCCAATCATATGGCTGAATCGTTGATTATCAAATTAGATCAGGCGATTCGCGCCAGACGTAAACGTTTCTTTAACGCGGAAAAATTATCCACGAAGAAAAAATCTATTGATTTAGAATATGGGGTTTGGTTACGCCTTTCCAAATATTCAAAAAAGATGAAAATGACACTTTCCGAAACCATCACCTATATGATCGACGAGCGGGAAAGCAAAGCGTTGTATGAAAGCCAGATGTCGGCAATGAAGGCGGGCTTAAAAGATCTGTTAAACAAATAGTGCGGTGCATTTTTCCGAATTTTTATAGAAAAGCAAAAAAAAAACGATGACTTAAATCATCGTTTTTTTGTTCATTGCCTATTATTCAACAATCAATGTACGGCAAAGGTTAGTACCGCTAGAACTGCTTGCGTCGCCCTGAGTTAATAACACTAAATCGCCAGACACTAAGAAACCTTCGTCTTTTAATAATTGAACCGCTGCTTTCGCACCTTCTGAAGTACGGCTGTCTTTATCAAAATGAACCGGTGTCACACCACGATACAATGCACATAAATTTAATGTAGATTCGTTACGTGACAATGCAAAGATTGGTAAACCGGAACTAATGCGAGACATTAAACGAGCAGTACGACCGCTACTTGTTAATGTGATAATCGCCGCTACGCCTCTCATGTGGTTTGCCGCATACATTGCAGACATTGCAACAGATTCTTCAATAGACTCGAATTGAACGTTCATACGGTGTTTAGACACATTAATGCTTGGCATTTTCTCCGCACCTAACGCAACTTTCGCCATCGCCGCAACAGTTTCCGCCGGATATTGACCAGCCGCGGTTTCAGCAGAAAGCATTACCGCATCGGTACCGTCCAATACTGCGTTAGCTACGTCCATTACTTCCGCACGAGTCGGCATAGGATTGCTAATCATTGATTCCATCATTTGAGTTGCGGTAATAACAACACGATTTAACTGACGTGAACGACGGATTAATTTTTTCTGAACACCGACTAATTCAGGGTCACCGATTTCAACACCTAAGTCACCGCGCGCAACCATGATTACGTCCGCCGCATTGATGATATCGTCCATTGCTTCGTCCGTTTCAACTGTTTCGGCACGTTCTACTTTCGCAACAATTTTCGCATCCAAGCCCGCATCTTTTGCTAATTGACGGGCGTAGTTTAAATCCGCGCTTGAACGCGGGAAAGATACGGCAAGGTAATCCACCCCGATACGCGCCGCAGTAATGATATCCGCTTTATCTTTTTCGGTTAATGCATCGGCAGATAAACCGCCGCCTAATTTGTTAATGCCTTTATTATTTGATAGTGGGCCACCGACCGTTACTTCGGTGAATACTTTTGCACCTTCGGTCGCCAATACTTTCAATTGAACTCGACCGTCATCTAATAATAAGATATCGCCCGGAACCACATCTTGCGGTAATGTTTTATAGTCTAAACCAACCGCTTCCTGGTTACCTTCACCTTTAGGCATCTCTGCGTCTAAAATGAATTTATCACCGATATTTAAGAAAATTTTGCCTTCTTTAAAAGTAGAAACACGGATTTTAGGGCCTTGTAAGTCACCTAAGATTGCTACGTGTTTACCTAATTTATGAGCGATTTCACGTACTTTTTCAGCACGACCGATATGATCTTCGGGCGTACCGTGGGAGAAGTTCATACGTACAACGTTTGCACCGGCAGCAATGATTTTTTCTAAATTATTGCCTTTGTCTGTTGCAGGCCCCATTGTACATACGATTTTCGTTCTTCTTAATCTTCTGGACATTAAATACTCCGTAAATATTTTATTTGTTTGATTTAAATAACCTTTTTTCATGTTACTGCTAAATACTAAAAAACAGCCATGAAGAAAAAACTGCGCTGTATTATACGCTGAAATTGTGAGTAAAGCGATAGAAATAATCAAATTTCCCTTTGACTTTTATATAAAAATCTTATTAGATCCATCCATATGTATTTGTTAGGAGTCAGAATGAAAATTTTTATTATGCGCCATGGTGAAGCCGAGATGTTGGCAAAATCTGATAAAGCCCGTCATCTTACCGAAAATGGTAAAAATCAAGCCTTGCAGCAAGGTTTGTGGCTGAAATCTAACAACATAAATTTAGACCTCGTTATTGTAAGCCCCTATGCCAGAGCGATCGAAACATTGGATCAAATTAATCAGGCTTATGACAACAATTTAACCGATAAAACGGAAATTTGGGACGGCTTAACTCCTTATGGCGATGCCGAAATGATTTCCGATTATTTAGCCACGATCGCAGAAGAACAACCGGAAATGTCCGTTTTGTTGGTTTCACACTTGCCGTTAGTCGGTGAAATTGTTGCCGAACTATGCGGGAAAAATCCGATAAGTTATCATGCCGCTACAATCGCTCAAATCGAATGGGACACGGAAAAAGGCGTTATCGAACAAATTAAATATTACGGACGATAAAATTTTGTTTAAAAAATTAGCAAACTGTTCGTAATTGTAAAAAAACTCTTGAGATAATCACCAAAAATAGCTTATTATTAACCGCACTTTGCGACTATAGCTCAGTTGGTTAGAGCACCACCTTGACATGGTGGGGGTCACTGGTTCGAGTCCAGCTAGTCGCACCATCAAATTCACGATTCCCCGGTTTCAAAGCCGGGGATTTTTTATATAAGCAGGAATACAAAAAATGCCACTTTTGTGGCATTTTTTATTTAAGACTTACCTTAGTTAGCAATACCCTTGTGGCGTAATAAAGCGTCTAGTGTCGGTTTGCGTCCGCGGAAACGTTCGAAGAGAACCATCGGTTCTTCCGATCCGCCTTTGGTCAGAATTTCGTCTAAATAAGATTTGCCGGTAACGGCATTAAAAATTCCCTCCTCTTCAAAACGGGAGAAAGCATCGGCTGAAAGTACTTCCGCCCATAAGTAGCTGTAATAGCCCGCTGCGTAACCGCCGGAGAAAATATGCCCGAAACTATGAGGCGTTCTCGCCCAGTCAACGGCCTTTACCACGGAAACCTGATCTTTTACCGCATTTAATGTATCTAAAATTTGGTTTGCTTTGCCCGGTTTGTAATTGTCATGCAAACGGAAATCAAAAATACCGAATTCTAACTGACGAAGTACAAACATAGCCGCATGGAAATTTTTTGCTTTTAATAATTGAGTTAGTTTCTCTTTCGGCAAAGGTTCGCCCGTTTGGTAATGACCGGAAATAAAGGCTAATGCCTCTTCTTCCCAACACCAATTTTCCATAAACTGACTCGGCAGCTCTACCGCATCCCAGGGTACACCGTTGATACCGGAAACATCACCGATATCGACTTTGGTTAACATATGATGAATACCATGCCCGAATTCATGGAACAACGTAGTGACTTCATCATGAGTGAATAATGCCGGTTTATCGCCTACCGGCGCATTGAAATTACAGGTCAAATATGCTACCGGTTTTTGAAGCGCCCCGTCCGCTTTAATTTTACGTCCGATACAATCATCCATCCAGGCACCGCCGCGTTTATGCTCGCGTGCATAAAGATCTAAATAAAAGCTACCGCGAACTTCATCGGTTTCATCAATTAAATCAAAGAAACGGACATCTTTATGCCAGCAATCAACCCCTTGGCGTTCTACCGCCCGAATATTGAAAATACGCTTAATCAGCTCAAATAAACCGGAAATAACGCGTTGTTCCGGAAAATAAGGGCGCAATTCTTCATCATTAATAGCATAAAGCGCTTGCTTTTCTTTTTCGCTGTAATAAGAAATATCCCATGGTTCCAATTCGGTGATAGCGAATTCTTTTTCACAGAAAGCATAAAGATCCGCTAATTCTTTTTCTCCCTGAGGTTTGGAACGCATTGCCAAATCGTCTAAAAAGCTTAATACCTGCGCCGGTGTTTCCGCCATTTTGGTAGCTAAAGAAAGCTCGGTATAACTATTGAAGCCCAGCAATTTCGCCAGTTCGACACGCAACGTAAGAATCTCTTCCATAATTGCGCTATTATCCCATTTACCCGCATTCGGGCCTTGATCCGAAGCTCGGGTAACAAAAGCGCGATACATTTCTTCACGCAATTCACGGTTTTCGCAGTAAGTCATAACCGGAATATAGCTTGGGAATTCTAAGGTAAAACGGTAACCTTCCACGCCTTTGTTTTGTGCCGACTGTTTTGCCGCTTGCAATGCGCTTTCCGGCAAGCCTTTGAGTTGTTCTTCGTCGGTAATGACTTTATCCCAGCCCATTGTCGCATCTAATACGTTATTGCTGAATTGCGAACTCAACTCCGATAAACGGCTGACAATTTCACCGTAGCGTTTTTGTTGTTCCGGCGCTAAAGAAATCCCGGATAATTTAAAATCGCGTAAGCTGTTTTCAACGGCTTTCTTTTGAGCCGGGCTGTAACCGGCGAATTCCGGGCTGTTTTTTAATTGTACATAAGCGTTGTACAAACCCTGATGTTGTCCGACCCAGGTACCGTATTCAGACAGCATAGGCAAACAGGCCTGATAAGCATCACGTAATTCATTGCTGTTTTTTACCGAATTCAAATGACTTACCGGCGACCAGGCTTTGCTTAAACGATCATTCACTTCCGAAAGGGGTTGGCAGAAATTATCCCAACTCAACTGCGGTTGTTTTAACAGATTTTCTGTAGTTATGCGGCAATCTTGAATGAGTTGTTCGATAGCCGGTTGAATATGCTCCGGTTTAATTTTCGAAAATTGCGGTAACGGGGTGTTTTCCAGTAACGGGTTTGACATAAACTCTCCTTGAATTTATTACATCTGAGTTTTCATTAAGTATTTAACTTAAATTGGGATTTATTCTATAAAATCAAGCTAGAAAACCCAATTCATCAATTTTTAATAAATTCTGCTTAAATTTCCACCGCACTTTTTTCTGACGGATTGAATCCCATCGGCTTTTAAGCTAAAATTTTCCTCCCTTATTAATAATGAGAATAAATTTTGTTTCAATTAGAACAGGCATCATTCGCTATTCCTAACCGTGCATTACTTGCACCGACTACGCTTACTTTCCGCCGAGGTAAAGTATATGGACTTATCGGGCATAACGGCTCGGGGAAATCCACCTTAATCAAACTGATGGCAAAGCAAAATCCGCTGTCATCAGGAGAAATTTTTGTGCGAGGAAAAGCATTGCGGCATTGGGGAAGCCGTGAATTTGCCCGTGAAGTCGCCTATCTTCCGCAACATCTCCCCACCGCTACCCAGCTGACGGCGCGGGAATTGATTCAAATGGGACGTTATGCCTGGAACGGGTTGCTGAAAAGTAATAAGGAAAAAGATAAAAGTGCGGTGGAAAATGCGTTAATTTTAACCCATACGGAAAAATTCGCCGAACAGCAAATCGATGTACTTTCGGGCGGCGAACGCCAACGAATCTGGCTTGCCATGCTGCTTGCGCAACAAAGTAATTTTTTATTATTAGACGAGCCCCTTGCAGCCCTTGATATTGCTCACCAAGTAGAGGTGATGAAATTAATTAAAAAATTAAGCCGAGAACTTAATTTAGGCGTGGTAATTGTTATTCATGATGTCAATCTTGCCGCCGCATTTTGTGATGAACTGGTAGCGTTACATAGCGGTAAATTATTGGTAAAAGGTACGCCCGGACAAATCATGACGACAGAAACCTTACAACGTATTTACGGTTTGGAATTAAATGTGATACCTCATCCTCAAACTCAGGTACCGGTTGTATTTTATTAAGATATATTTATGCGAATTTTGACCGCACTTTTACTGTTTTTCAGTTTATCCGTTAACGCACAAATAAAAATCGCCACCCTTGACTGGACGGTGGCGGAAACGCTCATCGCTCTAAATAATGCGCCCGTTGCCGTCGGCGATAAAGCAAGTTATAAAATTTGGGTGGGTAAGCCGGCTTTAGCGGAAAACACGCAGGATTTAGGGCTTCGTCTGCAACCTAATAAAGAAAGTCTGGCACGTTTATCCGTTGATCGCTTTATTAACAGCGACTTTTTTGCTTCTATCGAACCCTCACTCACCGCAAAGGCCCCCGTAAGCACGGTAAATTTTTATCAACCGGGCGATACCTGGCAAAATATCGAAAATGCTACCCGCCAAATCGGCGAACTTATCGAAAAATCTGAACAAGCGGAACAATTAATCACGCAAACCAATACTCAGCTTGCTAAAATCGGTCAAACCCTCACTCATTTTCGCGATCGTCCGGTTGCAATCGTCCAATTTATTGATACCCGTCATTTGCGTTTTTATGATAGCCACAGTTTGTTCGGTACTATTTTAAATAAACTTGGGCTCACCAATGCCTGGAATCACAGCGGCGGTGTATGGGGCTCGGAAAATCTATCGATTACGGCGCTGGCAACTCTGCCGAAAAACACCCGTCTTGTAGTAGTTAAGCCTCATCCGGCTAATGTGGCTAATGCATTAAAATACAACTCACTATGGAGAAATCTTGCTTTAGCCGAAGATCCGTTGTTATTGCCGGCGATTTGGAGCTTCGGTGCCTTACCAAGTGCGGTCAATTTTGCGCAAAATTTACAATCCGCCTTACTTAATCAACGGAGCGAAACATGGTAAAAAAACTCAATATTGCCTTATTTGCGCTGGCGGTTTTATTCTTTACCTGGCTTTCCGTTGTTCAATTGAACAATAATGATGCCCTCGCTTATTTACTGTTCGCCAACTATACTCTGCCCCGTGTTTTTATGGCGATTTTAGCGGGTTGCGCCTTAGGTATCGCAAGTAGTTTACTGCAACAGGTTATCAATAATCCGTTAGCTTCCGATAATACGCTTGCGGTCAGTTCCGGCGCCCAATTTTCCTTATTCCTCGTGGCGATTTTCGTACCGAATTGGTTAGGGGCGGGCTCAATGTTTATTGCTTTAATCGGTGCTTTAGTAGCCTTAGCATTAGTTTTTCTCTTGGCATGGCGGCGTACTATTTCACCTTTACTGATGATTTTAGCAGGTTTAGTCGTCAATCTTTATTTAGCCTCATTTTCAGCGGTTTTAATGTTGTTCTACCCGGAAGAAAGCCGTGGCTTATTGCTATGGGGCGCGGGTTCTTTAGTACAAGAAAGTTGGTACGACAGCCTGCAATTATTATGGCAATTTACTATCGCGCTTATCCTTATTTTTATTTTTGCCAAACCCTTGCAAATTTTGACATTAAACGATAACAATGCAAAAAGCCTCGGTGTGCCGGTTAATTTAATCCGTTTCTTAGGTTTGGTTATTTCCGCCTTTTTGGTGGCAATCGTAGTCAGCCGCGTCGGCATGCTGGGTTTTGTCGGATTAGCCGCCTCAAGTATCGTGCGCCAATTTTCCACTACCAATCTGTTAAAACGCTTGATCCTTTCCGCCTATATGGCGGCAATGCTTCTCTTGCTGACGGATCTTACACTCCAGCTCTTTGCCTATTATAGGCAGATTGAACTGCCTACCGGCGCAGTCACCGCATTATTAGGTACGCCTTTATTACTTTGGCTAATGTTTAATATCAGCAATAACGGGCGTCTGGTTTCACAGGATGAAAGCCTGAGTTTGGGCAAACAACCCGTTAAAGCGGCGGGGGTGATTATCAGTCTGCTTCTTTTGCTTAGTATTTTATGCGCTTTATTTATCGGTAAAAATGCTTCCGGCTGGTACTGGGATTCAGTGATGCTTACACTGCGTTACCCGCGTTTGTTGGTGGCAATGGCGGCAGGCATCATGCTTGCCGTCGCCGGCACTTTATTGCAACGTTTAAGCCACAACCCGATGGCAAGCCCGGAATTATTAGGCATTACTTCCGGAACTGCATTCGGCATTTTGACAGTGATTTTTTTCGTCGCTACTCCTACCCGAGGTCAATTTTGGTTTGCCGGTATCTTAGGCGGATTTTTAGTTTTACTTTTTATTATGCTGATCAATCAGCGAAACCAATTATTACCGGAAAAAATATTACTTACCGGGATCAGCATCGCTGCACTTTTTGACGCGTTGCAACGCATCGTATTAGCCGGTGGCGATTACAAATGGCAACAATTGCTGGCATGGACCTCTGGTTCCACTTACCACGCCACGCCACAACTTGCTACCGGCTTTCTGTCTATTGCCGTTTTGTTATTCTTACTGGCTTTACCCCTTGACCGTTGGTTAGCCTTATTAGCGTTACAAACGCCGGTTGCGCAAGCGCTCGGCTTGGATATAACAAAAGTGCGGTGGATTTTAATCATTTTTTCGGCATTTTTGACCGCACTTTCAACGCTGTTGGTCGGCCCGTTAAGCTTTATCGGCTTGTTGGCGCCGCATTTAGCTCATTTTTGCGGTTGGCACAAGCCCAAAGCGCAGCTTATCGGCGCCGTTCTACTCGGTACATTAGTGATGACAATTGCGGATTGGCTGGGCAGACAGCTTTTATTTCCTTACGAAATTCCCGCCGGATTGGTTGCAACCCTAATCGGCGGCGCTTATTTTTTATTTATGATGCGTAAAATTTAACTTTAATCGGAATTTATGAACATTTTTATCTCAACAATAAAAGGTTATCGCTGGCATTTAGTCGCCGTGCTGATTCTCACTTTTATTTTCAGCGGATTCGGTATCGGAGTTTTAGCTTTTATTAATAATAAATTAATGAAAGCGACAGAACAAAAAGAACTGCTGATCTGGACTTTCATCGGCTTGCTGATTCTGTTTCTTATCACATCCGTTATTGCGCAAATCAGCCTTACCGCCCTTGGGCATAAATTTGTGTATCTCATGCGCAAACAATTGGTAAAACAGTTATTGGATACGGGAACCGAACAGCTTAACCAAATCGGTAAAGCAAGACTGTTAGCCAGCCTGTCCGGCGATATTCGCAATATCACCTTTGCCTTCGTACGCCTGCCGGAATTGGTGCAAGGTTCCATACTTGTGCTATGCGCGGGCGCCTATATGTTTTATTTGTCCGAATCTTTGTTTTTTGTAACCGCACTTTGGTTAAGCGTAACGGTCTGGGTAAGCAATATTGCCGTCAGACGCGTGTATCACCATTTGCGAATCGTGCGGGAAACGGAAGATAAACTGTATAAAAACTATCAATCCGCTATTGAAGGGCATAAAGAATTAAGCCTGAATCGTGAACGGGCAAAATTTTATTTCGAACGTGAATTAGAAGAGAGCGCAAGCACACAGCGCGATAATTCCGTTCGCGCCGACAGCTATCACGCCTTTGCCAATAACTGGACAAACGTAATGGTACTCGGTGCGGTCGGTTTGGTTTTTTATCTTTCTTTAGCCGAAGGTTGGTCGAATCTGGAAACCGCAACCACTATCGCATTAACCATTTTATTCCTGCGCACTCCGTTAATCTCTGCGGTCGGTGCGTTGCCCATGCTGCTGAATGCCAAAGTGGCGCTGGATAAGTTATCTAAGCTGAATTTAGCTCCTTATACGGAAGACTTTGCCATTTCAAACCCCTTACCTCGAGATTGGAAAGAAATCCGTTTTGAAAATGTGACGTACAGCTATCCTACGGCGGAAGGTACAATGAGTTTTGCGTTAAAACCGGTCAATCTCACCATTAAACGGGGCGAGCTGATCTTTTTAATCGGCAAAAACGGCAGCGGTAAGTCCACCTTTTCGATGCTGCTGGCGGGGTTGAACCATGCGACCGACGGTAAAATCTTTGTCGATAATATTGAAATCACCGCCGCCAATCAACGTGCGTTCCGGGCCCAGATCAGCGCCGTTTTCAGTGATTTTTATCTGTTTACCCAACTTTTAGGGCAAGCGGGCTTTGCATCTCTCAAAGAAGCGGGACAATGGCTGGAAACCTTGCAATTGGAAAACAAAGTGACGGTAGAAAACCACCGCTTATCTACCACCAATCTTTCGCAGGGACAGCGCAAACGCCTTGGTTTGTTAATCGCCCTGCTAGAACATCGTCCCTTATTAATTTTAGACGAATGGGCAGCGGATCAGGACCCGACATTCCGCCGCACATTCTATCAGGTTTTATTGCCTTTACTCCGCGAGAAAGGACATACCGTTTTCGCTATCAGTCATGACGATAGCTATTTCCACTTGGCGGATCGCTTATTGCTGATCAGCCAGGGCGAGCTTCGCGAATTATTCGGCGAAGAACGGGAAACGGCAAGCCATGATGCGGTAGAAAAATTAAATAATATCATCAAGGAAACTAAAATATGAAAAAAACCTTTATTTATTCAACCGTAGCACAAACAGTACTGCTTACTATTGCCGGTACGGCAATAGCAGCGGAAGACGGCACCGAGCAATTGGATACCATTGACGTGGTAACCGAAGGTTCCATGTTCCGTATGGGCGAAGTACCTTTTCATCAGGCAAAATCGGCCGTCGCCATTACCAGAGAGCAACTTGATTCACAAAATGTAGATAAGCTTGACGAAGTGGCAAAATATCAGGCGGGTTTTGCCAACCAAGTATTCGGTAACGATACCAATACTAACTGGTTCCGTGTGCGTGGTGCGGAAGTATCACAAGCGGTGAACGGTTTACCGACATTTAGCTACGGCTTTTTCACCCCTTATGTGAACAGTTTCGGTTTAGAAGCCATTGAAGTGACCAAAGGTGCGGATGCTATGACCTTTGGTGCGGCTAAATCGGGCGGTCTGATCAACTATGTCACCAAACGGGCGCACAAAGATCAAATCGGTCACGGCGAATTCAAAACCACTTTCGGCAGCCATAATCAATACGGTTTGGCGGCGGATTACACCGGAACCCTTACCGATGACGAAAGACTGCGCTACCGCGTGGTAGCAAGTTATCTTGGTCGTGACGGCGATTGGGAAGGCACGGATAATCAAACCCTTTATATCGCACCGACCTTAACCTGGGATATCAGCGATAAAACGCGTTTTACCCTATTAACCGGTTATCAGCGCGACCACGGAACGCCGAGTTCGAATTTCTTACCACAGGAGGGTACATTAGTTCCGTCACCGAGGGGTTATATCCACCGCCGTACGAACTTAGGAGATCCGGTTAAGGATACGGAAACTAACCGCCAATATAATATCGGTTATGAATTCAGTCATGATTTTAATAACGGCTTAAGTTTTAATTCAAGTTATTCTTACAGTCATATTGATAACTATCACCGCGGTGCTTATGCCTATCCGTCCGCTTATAATGCCGATTGGTCACCATTAGCGCCGAGTGCGGCGGGCTATTCACTATCCCGCGCGGTTGTATTTAATGACGGTAAAGCGATTTCTCATACAACGAATAACTATTTAACCTGGAATTATGATAACGCTTGGTTAAAAAATACCTTGGTAGTCGGAACGGATTACCGCCATAATAAGGTCGATGCCCTTTATAGCTTATACGGAACCACATCCAATACTAATTTATTCACGCCATCAGTCGGTTGGAATCAAGCACAGGATGTCAGTGCGGCGCCTCACGTACAAATTAAATCTCGTCAATTGGGTTTCTATTTACAAAACAACGCCCGTTTTGCCGATAAATATGTTTTAGGTTTGGGTATCCGCCACGATCGTGCCGAACAACGCGAATACACCAGCACACAAAAAGTGAAAGATAACCATACTTCCTACAGCGCCTCATTGATGTATGAAGCGCCGTTCGGTTTAAATCCGTATTTCAGTTACAGTGAATCTTTCAACTTGCCGACCGGGTTGAGTGGCGATGAAACGCTTTATGATCCTAATATCACCCGTCAATATGAGTTGGGCTTAAAATACATACCGACTTGGTTAGACGGAACAATCTCCGTCGCCGGTTTCCGCGCGAAAGATACGGGCGCATTAGTGGGTAATGGACTAGGTGCAACAATATCAAGTGCGGACCCTATTTACCGTAAAGGTTTTGAAGTCCAGGCGGATGTTAATTTCACCTCAAACTGGACGGGTACTTTAGCCTATACTTACACCAAATCCGAGTCTAAAGACAGCGCCGGTAAAAAAACGCGTCAACCGCTCATTCCAACCAATATGGTAGCGGCCAAAACCGCCTACAGCTTTACCGAAGGCTTGCTGAAAGACTTAACGGTCGGCGTAGGATTACGCTATTTGGGTCATAGTGTCACCTCAAAAGGTTCGCTATATTCCCACGCTCGCCTCCCGTCTGCCACTGTAGTTGACTTAATGGCCCGTTATGCCATTACGCCGAACTGGATTGCACAGGTAAATATCGATAACGTAGGCAACCGTCGTTACGTATCGGGCTGCGACTACTACTGCTACTACGGAGCGGAACGTCGGGCAACGGCGAATTTAAGTTATAAATTCTAAAAAAAACGACCGCACTTTGGGCTATTTTCAGGTTCCCAAAGTGCGGTCGAAAATTTTCAAATTTTTTACCGCACTTTTATCAAGTTTGCATTACGCCACTCAAATACTCAAATATAAGTATCTGAAAAACATCTTTGTGCAAAAAGATTATTTCTTTTCATTCTTAAAAAATATCAACCAAACCAATACTCTTGTACTGTATGCGAATAAAATTAACATCGCGAAATAATCAAAATAAAAGATCGCTTTGCTTTCCGCTTTATCAAAAAAAGCAAAATCCACCTGATTCATCAGATAAGGGAATAAGTCCCGTCCGATAAATGCCCATAAGCCATAAACGGATAGCATCGTCCAAATGGTTGGTAAAATCCATTTTGTTAACGGTTTATTTAAATCCCAACGCAGTATTTGGGCTAAAAAATCAGCTAAGGTTTTCCAATGCAAACCAAGATGGATAGCAATAATAATCTGAATCCAATGAGTGCTGAGCATATGAATTTTACGGGTGAAATCATCGGTTAAATGAAACGGAAATTCAGCAAAAATATGTTTAGAAAGTAGAATGCCGGAAATACAAGCGGTCAAAAAAACAAAAAATAAGACAAAATTCAAACCGGTTTTTACCATTCGATAGGCATCAAATTCGCCTTGATTGAGCTTTTTTATCCACCAGAAATTTAAACCGATATGCAACAATACCAGGGCGAAAAAGCCTAACCCAACCCACTCGTGGGTGACTTCTTCAAATAAATGATATCCCGTCAAAGAAAGCAAGAGTATGGTCAACACCACATCCTGCCCTATTTGAAAATAATATTTTTTCGGCATTATTTATTTAGCATATCCTTGTCGAACGAGCCAATCCGCCAGTTTTTGTTCCATTGTACTGTCCGCTCCGGTGGTTTTATAAAGATAATATTCAAAACCGTCTTTAACCGTCGCTTTCGGCTGAAGCTGCGCAATATCGCGATCTGTACCGCTTAAACGGCTACCTCCGTGCGTAACCAACGGCACGATATTTTTTCCTGAAAAATCCACTTGCTCAAATAAGCTGTAAAGCGGCATAGGTAGTTTATACCACCAAATCGGATAGGCCACAAAAATCGTCTCGTAACCGTTTAAATTCGGTTTTGCTTTCAGCGCCGGTCTGATATTTTTACGTTGTTCTTCCTGGGCAAAATCCAACAACTGCTGGTGAACGGTCGGATAAGCTTGCACCGTTTCCAAACGGAACAAATCTCCGCCGGCCGTTTTTTGTACTTCTTTTGCTAAGTATTCGGCTGAACCTAAACGTTCATTATCTTTAATAATCACGCTCGCACCGCTTACGCCGTCCAGTTTTTCAGTCGGAACGCTTTCAGGCACAGTAAAATAAACAATCAGATTCTTCGATTGCGCCGCTTGTAAAGCGAATAACCCTAAAGCCGCTACAGATAATTGTCGTAATAATTTCATCCTGACTCCTTGAGTAATTTGATAAAGAATATTGCAGATGGCCGAATAGTACGGATAAATAAAAAATAATTAACGTAATGCACTTTATGCATAAGCGTCATAGGTTGGTTTGTAAAAAACGACCAGTTTTTTCAAACGTTGAACACCCATTCTTTAAATTGACGAACCATCGCTAAGTCCGTATGGCTGATAATTTGACTTTTACCCACATCTAAAGCGGCAATTTGCGCAAAATCATCAGCATCCAATTCGAAATCAAATACATTCAGATTCTCCGCCATGCGTTCCGGTCTGGTTGATTTAGCCAATACCACTACGCCGCGTTGTACCAACCAGCGGGTAACCACTTGAGCGATTGATTTGCCGTACTTCTGACCGATCTTCGCTAATACCGGATTTTCAAAAATACCGAATTTACCTTCTGCAAACGGTCCCCAGGCTTCAGGCACGATACCTTCCGAAAGCAGACCCTCCACTTGGGCTTGCTGCTGGTGAAACGGATTGATTTCAATTTGGTTTACGGCAGGCATTACTTTGTTATACAAACCGACGTCAAGCACACGGTCGGCAGTAAAATTGCTTAACCCGATAGCGCGAATTTTACCGGCCGCCAGATATTCTTCCAGCGCTCTCCATGCGCCATACACATCATTAAAGGGTTGGTGTAATAACATTAAATCAATATAGCCAATATCTAAACGCGCTAACGTACGATCTAAGGATGCTTTCGCGGCTTCATAGCCGTAATTTTCTATCCAAACTTTACTGGTTACAAAAATTTCTTCACGCACTACACCGCTGTTGCGAATACCTGCGCCGGTTTCAGTTTCATTCATATAAGCCTGAGCCGTATCAATATGACGATAGCCCGCATGAATGGCACTGATTACCGCTTGCTCAGTTTCTTCCGGCGGGATTTGGAACACACCAAAACCCAAAACCGGAATTTCTACACCGTTATTTAATTTAAAAGTTTGCATTTTATTGCCTCCTAATGAATATTTGCATCGATGTTTATATTTTAACCATTGCATAATTTAAGATAAACATGGTTTTGCTTTATATACTGTTTAGATATGCTTAATAATGAAACCGCTATACAAATACCATTGTCAAAAAATACCTGTTTTTGACCGCACTTTTAAATTAAAACTATAAACGCTCTACTTTATTCCGCTTAATTAAAAAATATGACTTTATTTTATCCGGCGAAAAAATTAAGATAAATTATCTTTTACTTGATGAACTATGCAGCCATGCTTCACAATCTTCCCAATCTCAACGAACTCTATTTCTTTGTACAAATTGCCAACGCGGGCAGTTTTACCAAAGCGGCCGAACGACTGGGCGTTACTACATCGGCGCTCAGTCAGAATATGCGCAGTCTTGAAAAACATCTTGATGTGCGCCTGTTCAACCGTACTACCCGTAGCATTTCCACCACGGAAGCCGGCGAAAAATTATTAGCGGAAATTGCACCGCACTTTCTGGCGATTGCCGATGCCGTTCGGCATTTAGATGAAATCCGTGATGAACCGCAAGGTACAATTCGCATAAATACCAGTGAAATTGCCGCTAATCTGATTATTTATCCTAAATTACAGCCTTTTTTATTAGCGAATCCTCATATTAAAGTGGAATTAGTGATAGATAATCGTTGGGTGGATATTGTGGCGCAAGGATTCGATATGGGCGTGCGTTTAGGTTATGCGGTATTTAATGATATGATTGCGGTGCAGATTTCCGAACCGATGAAAATGGTATTGGTGGCAAGCCCTGGCTATCTGAAAGATAAACCCCTACCAAAGAAAATTAATGACTTAACCAACTATCATTTAATCGGTTCAAGATTTTCATCTGAGCATTCACAACTTGAATGGGAATTCATGGATAAAGGACAAAAAGTGGGATTTCAACCAATGCCTCAATTTTCCATCAACAACGATCTCCGTACACAAGCCGCCTTAGATGGTTTTGGTATTGCATGGTTGCCGGAAATCCGCGTACATGAAGAATTAAAAAACGGTAATTTAGTGGAAATCTTACCGCAATATGCCTATACCTATGATCCGTTTTATATCTATTATCCAAACCGAAAAGGTAATTCAAAAGCGTTTCAAATGGTGGTGGAATTGTTGAAATTCAAAAAATAATCGGATTTTCGGTAATATAAAGAAAAATAAAATCATATTAAGGTAGCGCATTATGAAAACACTCTGTAAAAGCTCGACAAGATTTGATAAACAGGCTCTATCCCTCGGTTTTAGCGAATTAATCCTACAGGAAAATGCCGCTCGCGGCGTAGCCGAGTTAGTTCGTCAAAAACTTCAAACCGGTGAAAAAATCCTGTTTTTGTGCGGCGGCGGCAATAATGGCAGTGATGCCATTGCCTGTGCGCGAATGCTCTCGGGCGATTATGAATGCGAACTTTATTTTATTACGGAAAACCTGAATGCAAATGCCCAAGCGCAACTCAATATTGCTTTAAAGGTCGGCGTTAATCGGGTATCTCAACCCGATTTAGCCAATATCGGCTGTGTGATTGACGGGATGTTCGGCAGCGGATTAAGCCGTGATTTAGATGCGGAAATTATCCGTCTGCTCGATCGGATTAATGCCCATAACGCCTTAAAAATTGCCATTGATTTTCCAAGCGGTTTAGATGGGAACGGTAATATACGCGGCGCCTGCTTTAAAACGGATTTCACTTTGGCAATGGGTGCATTGAAAATAGGTCTGTTTTCTGATGTCGCCAAAGATATGACCGGTGAAGTTTCACTGGTTAATCTGGGATTGAGTGACAATCGCTTTATTACTAATCAGGAAGATTTTCTGTTAGAAAGAACCGATTTAAATCTGCCTTCCAGAACGCTGCAAAATGTCCATAAAGGAAGTTTCGGTCATGCCTTTGTGGCACTCGGGCAGATGCCGGGCGCAGGCATAATGGCTGCTACCGCCGCATTGATAATGGGCGCGGGAAAAGTCAGTGTGGTCGGCAAAGCAGAAAATCTGACACCGCAAATTATGCAAAAAAATAACTTTGACGGTGCCGGCGCAGTGGCCATAGGCATCGGGTTAGGCAATGCCGATATAGATATTTCCGCCATCAAACACTTGCCTTGCGTGCTTGATGCCGATCTTTGCTATCGTGCCGAAATTCGTGAGTTTTTACCTAATCCATCCGCCGTATTCACACCGCATCCGAAAGAATTCAGCGGACTTTTGAGAAATCTTGGATTAGCCGATATTTCCATAGAGGAAGCCATTAAAAACCGGTTTGAGTTGGCTCGGGAATTCAGCAGACAAATAAAAGGCGTGCTATTGCTTAAAGGCGCGAATCCGATTATTGCCTATAACGGAACGCTTTATCTGTGTAACCTCGGTTCCAATAAGCTCAGTGTCGGCGGAAGCGGCGATGTACTGGCAGGAATTATTCTAGGTTATTTGGCACAGGGCTTTACTGCGCTGGAAGCCGCCCAAAATGCCGTGCTGGCTCATGCTAAAAGCGCGGAAAACTATCAGGGTAATGATTATTCGATGACACCCTTGGATTTGATTGATGGGTTGAGATATTTGTAAAAGCCGTACCGGCAATTAAATATTGTACAAATTGGTTTTAGCAAAGTTATAAGTAAATACGACCAACAAAAAAACCGCCGTTCCCGGCGGTTTTCATTATCTAAAATTAGACTTGTTCTTTATGGCGCTCGGCAACTTCTTTTAATAAGGTTTGTAATTCGCCGGCTTGATACATTTCCAATAGAATATCACAGCCACCGATTAACTCGCCTTCAACCCATAATTGCGGGAAAGTCGGCCAGTTTGCATATTTCGGTAATTCCGCACGAACATCCGCGTGCTGCAAAATATCTACATAACCAAAAGGCACCTGACAGTTAATCAAGGCTTCAACCGCACGTGCTGAAAAACCGCATGCCGGCAGCTTAGGTGAGCCCTTCATATAAATCAAAATCGGATTTTCTGCAATTTGCTTTTTGATTTTATCTAACGTTTCCATATTTTTCCTTTAAAATAATGTGTGTCATAAAAGTGCGGTCATTTTAGCACAAGTTTTTTGATTTGTGTCAAAACCGACTAAACTTATCAACTTTACCAACTTCCACCGGCGCCACCTCCACCGAAGCCACCGCCACCAAAACCGCCACCGGAAGATCCACCTCCGCCGAAACCGCCAAAACCTCCGGAACCAAAACCGCCTGAATTACCGCGACGACGCCTTGCCGATTGTAAGATTACCTGTTCCAATTGATGATTCGTTGTCGGGCTGATATAGGGTTTACGTCGCCCATTAAGTTCACCGAATAAAACAAACAGGACAAACACTAGCACCATTAGGAATGGAATATATTGTTCGAATCCTTCATCATTCTGTTCAGCCGCAGCATCGTATTCACCCTTGCTTGCTGCGATAATATAATCTAATGCACCGTTAATACCTGATGCATATTGTTCCTGCCGAAAATTAGGCAGAATAACCCGGCGAATAATTTGCGACAAAAATGCATCGGGTAATGCCCCCTCTAATCCTTGTCCGGTAGCAATAAAGACTTTTCTGTCCTCTTTTGCAACTAATAACAACACACCGTTATTTAACTGCTTTCGACCGATTCCCCAATTATCACCTAATGTAAAGGCGTAATCTGATATGGCATATTCGCCGGTTGTTTTCACCATAACTACGGCAATTTGAGAACTGGTTTCCCGGCTGAAATTAATTAATTTATTTTCTAAATAATTTTTATCATTTTCCGATAAGGTGTTCGTGTAATCATTCACATAACGAAACGGATTCGGTGAGCCGGGAAAATCTGCCGCCCATACATTGACAGTGACAAAAATCAGCAAAAAACAGACCGCACTTTTTTGTAATTTTCGCCACATTCGGCTAAATCTATCCATTAATAATCACCTCATTTGGCAATTCGTTTTTATCATCCGGTTTAACCGGGAAATGAATCGCAAGTTCTTTACCTATACTCTCTATTGCCGCAATCACAGCCTGAGTATATTCATCATCTTTAAAATAGCTGATCATTAGCTGACATTGTTGCTGCCAAAAATTATCGCCGACAAATTGGTGAATACCTAAATCACCAATTACGGCACATTTATGGGACTTATGGGCGATATAAATTAATACGCCGTTATGGGCTTGGGTTTTATCCATTTCGAGCTGCATAAAAATTTGCAAGGCGCGATCCACACAGGATAAATTTTCCGATTCGGGCAAATTTCTTTCAATATAAACACGTAATTCTGCTGAACTCTCTTGTTCAAAGCGAGCAATTGCCGATTCGATTAATTTTTTATCAAAAGGAATTCTTGAGAATAATGACATAACAATCCACTTAAGAAAAAAAGAATGGTAAACGACATACCATAAATGAAGGCACGAACGCGTTGTTCGTGCCATTTTTGACATTATTTATCAAAACTTACTGTTGGTGCATTTTCTGCACCGGCAGTTGATTTAAAATAAGGTTTTTCTTTGAATCCCAAAATCATCGCCGCTAATTTAGTTGGGAATTGGCGAACTTTCTGATTATATACGCGAGCCGCTTCATTGAATTTATTGCGAGCCACATTAATTCGGTTTTCAGTACCTTCCAATTGTGCCTGTAAATTCATAAACCCTTCATGCGCTTTTAATTCCGGGTATCTTTCTACCGAAACTAACAAACGGGATAATGCCGAACCTACAGAATCCTGATTTTGTTGGAATTGCGCTAATTGTTCCTCAGTCATATTTGCCGGATCAATTTTTGTTTGTGTTGCTTTAGCGCGCGCTTCAATAACACCGGTTAAGGTTTCTTGCTCAAAGTTAGCCTGACCTTTTACGGTATTAACAAGATTTGGAATTAAATCAGAACGGCGCTGATATTGAGACTCAACATTAGCCCATACAGAATCAATTTCCTCTTCCGCTTTTACCAGCCCGTTGTAACTGGACATTAATGTGAAACCGGCAATTACCGCAACAATGATAATAAGGAGCCACTTTTTCATTTTTTATTCATTCCTAAATTTATATAGATAAACAAAAGACCTAAACAACGTTTAGGTCTTCTTCAAGTTATTTTAGAAAATTACTAATTTGCATTACTAACTTTCTCATAATCATCTATAAACGATAATTATTTAGTACCTTGTACAGAAACTTCTACACGACGGTCTGGTGCTAAGCAAGCGATAAGCGCTTTACGACCTTTAACCGCGTCACATGTGTTACCTGTAACCGGATTTGCTTCACCGTAACCGGTTGCCGTGATTGCATTTTGTGCAACACCTTTAGAAACTAAGTAGTTTGCTACTGTTTCAGCACGTCTTTGTGAAAGTTTTAAGTTTGCAGCTTCTTTACCGATACGGTCTGCATAACCAGCTACAGATACTGCAGGGCTTTGAACTTGAGCAATTTCACCATAGATGTTGTCTAATGATGCTGAAGCTTCAGGTTTTAATGTTGCTTTACCGAATGCGAAAGTTACGTCGCTGTTTAAAGTGAAAGTTTTGCTCACAACTTCTTCAGCTACCGGCGCAGCTACACCTTGACCAAAACGGTAAGAAACACCAGCTGTTACGCTGTGGATTTCCGGAGTATAGTCGAAACGTGTGCCATTAGCATTTTCTAATTTACCCACTTTGTTTAACCATTGGTATTCAAGACGGAATGCTAATTCAGGTAATGAAGGTAATGCATATTCAAGACCTGCGCCTAATAACAATGAAGTTTTTAAGCTGTGATCTGCAAAGTCTGATTTATTAAAGCCATATGAATAACCGTCGTTAACTTTATAGTCAGAACGAACTAATGCTGCACCAACTTTACCGTATACATCTAAGCCTGATAATACTGGAGCTAAAGCACCTAAATCATAGCTTGGTTTTAAGCTTAGGTGTGCACCGTGGTTAGTGTGTTTCGCAGAAGTTGCACCGTTTGTACGAAGTGCTGCACGACCGAAATCATCATAACCTAATTCTACCGCTAAACCTAAGTTGTCACGATTAAAAATTTGGTAACCACCGAATACACCGTAAGTTACTGATTTAGTGTGGCTACCAACGCCATCTTCAGCATATTGGGTATAACCGTCGTGGAATGATGCCCAACCAGCTTTTGCACCAGCATAGAAAGTGTTTTCTTGTGGAGCCGCTTGTGCTGCTGTTGCTGCTGCTAAACCAGCGATAGCTAATGCGATTGCAGTTTTTTTCATTTTGATGATCCTCTTAAATATTTTAGTCATCTTATTTAAAATAATTTCTCAGCAATATTGCTGAATGAACACGACCGTGTTCGACTCTCTTAAAACATTTTAAAAAATGTGAACTTTTTCAAAAACCGCTGTTCTAAGATTATACTTGCCAGGTTCACGAATTTGCCTAACATTTACCTTTTGACAAATTCATTTCTTTAACTATGAAAGTATAAAGAATGCTTCAAAAGTATGTATATTATCCATTTATAAAAATGGAAAATCAATTATTTTTTTATTCATGCCTATTTTTTGAGCTAAAAAACATCTCTTTCGCCTGTTTTTTAACCATTTCGATTATTATCTAGTTTGTTAATAACCCTATAAAAAAATAAGAATTTTCCTTATTTTTAAATAATATCCGTTGTTAACTAATCATAGTCAAATCTACATAAAACAGGTTAAAATTCTTAACTGTTTTAGTAATAAAATTTATTAGTTTTGAATAACCTCATCGCTTTATCTTTATATAGAAAAGACTACATTAATTATCCATAAAAAAAAGACCTAAAATAATTTAGGCCTTTTTATATAAAATTGCTAAACAATTAACTATTTATTACATAGTTGCTTGTTTTTCGCCTTTTACGGCAACTTTTACACGACGATCCGGCGCTAAACAAGCGATAAGCGCTTTACGACCTTTAACCGCGTCGCAAGTGTTACCTGTAACCGGAATTGCTTCACCCGTACCGGTTGCAGTGATTGCAATTTGTGCAACAACTTTAGAAACCCAAGAGTTTGCTACTGGTTCAACACGTCTTTGTGAAAAGTTTAAGATTGCAGCTTTTTTACCGATGCCGGTCCGCATAACCGTTTACATTAACGGATACATTATTAACTTGAGCGATTTCGCCGTAAATGCCATCTAAAGTTGAAGTCGCTTCAGGTTTTAATGTTGCTTTAGCAAACGGGAAAGTTACGTCGCTGTTTAAAGTGAAAGTTTTGTTTACCACTTCAGGCGCCGCTACAGGTGCCGCACCTTGACCGAAGCGGTAAGATAAACCGAATGTTACGGCACCGATATCAGGTGTGAAGTCCGCATCATTATAGCCGGACCATTTTTGATCACGACCAACATTTTCGATCCATTGGTATTCTAAACGCATAGCCAATTCAGGTAGGATTGGAAGCGCATATTCAAGACCTGCTGCAAATGTCGGAGAAACTTTTAAAGAATGTCCGGCAGCGTCTATACTATAATCTTTATAATCAGTACGAATTAATGCCGCGCCAACACGAGCATAGACATCTAAACCGTCTAATACTTCATAGCTCGGTTTAATGCTTAAATTCACGCCGTGATTAGTAAATTTACCGCGTTTTGCATCAGTCTCTATCAGACGAATACGACCGTAATCATCGTAACCTAATTCTACTGCTAAACCGAAATTATTTTGGTTAAGAATTTGGTAACCACCAAACACGCCATAAGTCACAGAATTTTTCTTAGCAGAAAGTCCGTCAGAATTATGGAATGCATCTACGCCATCATGAAAAGATGCCCAACCTGCACGAGCACCCGCATAGAAAGTATTTTCTTGTGGAGCCGCTTGCGCAACTGTTGCTGCAGCTAAGCCTGCGATAGCTAATGCGATTGCTGTTTTTTTCATTGCTTTATCCTCTTTAAAATGTCATTAAATAAAATAATGATATTGTATAGATACTAAACTTATTGGTTACAATTTTAACTAATTTACGGCAAGATAAAATTGTAGTTAGATGAACCGGTTTCCCAATTCAAATACTTATTACTCTTTTTATCAGAGCTTTCTAAGCAATTAAATTATCCTAACTAAACGGAATAAAATCAAATTTTATGCCTTTGATTGGTTATTTATTAATCTAATTACTTATAAATTATACATTATGATTATTTTTTAATCAAACTTTAGTCCGTTAACTTTGTGATTTTTCCATTTAAATTAATAATCAATATGCTACAATTCTGCCATCCGACTATATTAATTTATCACCGATAAGAGCTGTAATTTATGCTACCACGTTTAAAAGAAGTTCCCCAGCTTACACCGCTTGTTTCCGATTTTTTAGATGATCTCAAAGCGCAATATTTTGAGGGCGATATTGCCTCCAATTATGCCGATCGCTTAAGTCTGGCTACGGATAATAGCGTTTATCAATTATTACCTCAGGCTATTTTATTTCCTAAATCCGTATCTGATGTTGTTCGAATTACAAAACTCGCTCAACAACACAAGTATCTTTCCTTAACCTTTACGCCGCGCGGCGGTGGTACAGGAACAAACGGTCAGGCGATTAACAATAATATTATAGTTGATCTTTCCCGCCACATGACAGGTATTTTGGAACTCAATGTTGAAGAGCGCTGGGTTCGCGTTCAGGCCGGCGTGGTTAAAGATCAGCTCAATCAATTTTTAAAACCTCACGGACTTTTCTTTGCACCGGAATTATCCACCAGTAATCGTGCCACGCTGGGCGGTATGATTAATACCGATGCTTCAGGGCAAGGTTCTTTGCAATACGGTAAAACTTCGGATCATGTGCTCGGTTTGCGTGCGGTTTTGGTAAACGGCGACATTATTGATACAAGTGCGGTCAAAACGGAGCGATTTTTAGACAATCTCGCCGCTAAAAAAGTTACCTTTACAAGCAAACGATTACATGAAGAAGTTTTTCACCGCTGCAAAGAAAAACGTGAACAAATTGTTCGGGATTTGCCGCAATTGAACCGATTTTTAACAGGTTATGACCTGAAAAACGTATTAAATGAAGATGAAAGCGAATTTAACTTAACCCGTCTGCTAACCGGTTCGGAAGGCACATTAGCCTTTATTTGCGAAGCCACGTTAGATCTCACGCCGATTCCGCAAATCCGAACCTTGATTAATGTGAAATACAGTTCTTTTGACGCCGCATTACGTAGTGCGCCCTTTATGGTACAGGCAAACGCGCTTTCTGTGGAAACAGTTGATTCCAAAGTACTTAATCTCGCGAAAGAAGATATCATTTGGCATTCCGTTAAAGAACTACTAACGGAAGAGGCAAACAGCCCGATTCTCGGCTTAAATATTGTTGAGTTTGCGGGCAATAATAAAAATTTGATTGAACGTCAGGTCGCCGCTTTATGTGCTCAGTTGGATGAAAAAATTGCCAACCGGGAAAGCAATATTATCGGTTATCAAGTATGTTCGGATCTGCCTTCTATTGAACGCATTTATGCCATGCGCAAAAAAGCGGTGGGGCTGCTGGGTAATGCGAAAGGTGCGGCGAAACCGATTCCTTTTGTAGAAGACACCTGCGTTCCGCCTGAAAATTTAGCCGATTATATTACCGAATTCCGGGCATTATTGGACGGTTATAATCTGCAATACGGTATGTTCGGGCATGTAGACGCCGGTGTGCTTCATGTGCGCCCGGCATTGGATCTGTGCGATAAAGAACAGGTTCAACTGTTTAAGCACATTTCCGATAGCGTTGCGGAACTCACACGCAAATACGGCGGTTTGATTTGGGGTGAGCACGGTAAAGGAATCCGTTCTTACTATGGCGAAAAATTCTTTACGCCGGAACTTTGGCAAGAACTGCGCTATATCAAATTCCTGTTTGATCCGCATAATCGCCTGAATCCCGGCAAAATTTGCAGTGCACTGAATAGCGAACAACAGCTCTACCCTATTCTCTCGCCGATGCGGGCCGATAACGATCGCCAAATTCCGATAAAAATGCGTGAAGAATATGCCGGCGCTATGAATTGCAACGGCAACGGATTATGTTTTAATTTTGATGTCCACAGCACTATGTGTCCGTCAATGAAAGTGACCGGAAACCGCCTGTTTTCACCGAAAGGGCGTGCGGGAATGGTACGCGAATGGCTGCGTTTGATGGCAAATGAGAATGTAACGCCCGAACAGCTAAATTTCCATCATTCGCAGGTAAAATTGTCCGAATTGGTTGAAAAAGTAAAAAATTCAGTGAAGAAATGGCGGGGCGAATATGACTTTTCCCATGAAGTGAAGGCGGCAATGGATACCTGTCTTGCCTGTAAAGCCTGCGCAAGCCAGTGCCCGATTAAAATTGATGTAGCGAGCTTCCGCTCCAAATTTTTCTATTTTTATCATCAGCGTTATGTTCGTCCGAGTAAAGACTATATTGTGGCAAATTTGGAAACGGTTGCGCCTTATATGGCAAAACAGCCTAAACTTTTCAACTTTGTTATGAAATCGAAATTTATGAAAATTGCAGCGGAAAAAGCGCTGGGCATGACGGATATTCCGTTGTTATCGGAGCCTAATTTGCGTCATCAATTAGTTGAAATCGGTTATCAAGGGAAAACCTTAGAACAGTTGGAACGTCTTTCTCCCACAGAAAAGTCCAATATGTTATTGATTGTGCAAGATCCTTATACCTCTTATTATGATGCAACCGTTGTAGCGGATTTTGTGGAACTTTGCCGGAAATTAGGCTTCAAGCCGGTGCTTTTGCCTTTTAAACCGAACGGTAAAGCACAGCATATTAAAGGCTTTTTAGGGCAATTTGCGCGCACGGCAAAAAACCAGGCGGATTTTTTAAACCGCATGACAAAGCTGGGTCTGCCGCTTGTCGGCGTTGATCCCGCCATTGTGCTTTCCTATCGTGACGAATATAACGAAATCCTGCAACAAAACCGAGGTGATTTTCATGTCATTACGGCGCACGAATGGCTAAAAAACCAATTGGATTCAAACCTGTTAAAAACTGCGGTGAAAAATTTGCAAAAAAATCACCGCACTTTGAACACGCACGAATGGTATTTATTCCCTCATTGTACCGAACAAACCTTTATGCCTAACAGCCCGCAGGAATGGCAGCAAATTTTTACCGCATTCGGGCAGCATTTGGAAGTGGAAAAAGTGGGATGTTGCGGCATGGCGGGCGTGTTCGGGCATGATATGAAAAACCAAGAGATGTCAAAAGCGATTTATGCTGGTTCCTGGGCGACGAAGCTTACCGGTAAAAATATTGAATATTGCCTGGCAACCGGTTATTCATGTCGAAGCCAAGTGGCGCGTTTGGAAAACGAAGAATTAAAGCACCCGGTGCAAGCTCTTCTCTCTCTTTTCCATTAAACTAAATACTAAAGTAAACTAAATACTAAAGGTGAGCCGCACATAATTAGGCTCACCTTTTTATTAGGGGCTGTTTATCTTTTATAAACAAATCCCTACTTTAAAATGCCCGACAGCTCGAAAAATTTTCGATAAGCTTCAGCTTTCTTTTCTAAACTTAATGGATAAGCTCTTGATGTCGAAGGAACCCGATACAGCTTGAGTTCATGTCCCTGAAAAGGAAAATCAATATATTCATTGGTTTTCGGTTCCTTCAATTTTAATTCCGGCACCAAACTGAATAAAGCTTCCGTGGCTTTACCTCCGGTAGTGAACAACCAACGCACATTCGGTACTTTCTGCAAAACCTGCGTTAAATTTACCGGTTCCACAATTTTAAGAAACTTATCTGAAGCATTACCCTGCTCGCGAACGGCTTTTATCACCGTAGGACAGGAAGCAATGCCGCGTTCATGCAAAAAAGCCTTTATCCGTTCGGCATCAAAACGCTTTTCTCCCGGTACCTGAAAATATTCTTTATCTTCAAAAAAGATTAAGCCGTAAATCCGCCACATATCATTTTGAAAATTAGGATAATGGAATTCCATACAACGTTTTTCAGACTTAGGAGGGAAAGTCCCCATCATCATGACGGTTGCCCGAGCCGGCAACACCGGCGGAAACGGGTGGGTTTCAATAATTTGTACTGACATTACGAATCCTTACGACAATGACTAAGCATAATAGAGTCTGTTTATTTTTTACAAAACTTTTAAAAAAATAACCGCACTTTGATTGCTCATAAGTGCGGTTTTAGGCATTTAATCCGTTATTTAGTTCAATGCGCTGATAATATCGTTTACACGATCTTTAGCATCACCAAATAACATTTGGGTATTTTCTTTGAAGAATAATGGATTTTGCACACCGGCGTAACCTACCGCCATTGAACGTTTAAACACGATAACGTTTTGCGCTTTCCATACTTCAAGCACCGGCATGCCGGCAATCGGACTGTTCGGGTCTTCCATAGCCGCCGGGTTCACCGTATCGTTCGCACCGATGACTAATACAACATCCGTATCTTCGAAATCATCATTGATTTCATCCATTTCCAATACCACATCATAAGGTACTTTCGCTTCCGCCAACAGCACATTCATATGTCCAGGTAAACGACCCGCAACCGGGTGAATACCGAATCTGACGTTCACGCCGCGATCGCGTAATTTTTGCGTTAATTCCGCAACCGGATATTGCGCTTGAGCAACAGCCATACCGTATCCCGGAGTAATGATAACCGAACTTGCGTTTTTCAATAATTCCGCCGTTTCTTCCGCTGTTGTTTCACGGTGTTCACCTTGTTCTTCATCGGAACTGACAACCGGGTCATTACCAAAACCGCCCGCAATCACGCTGACAAATGAACGGTTCATGGCTTTACACATGATGTAAGACAGGATCGCACCTGAAGAACCGACCAACGCACCCGTTACAATTAACAGGTCGTTATTCAGCATAAAACCTGCCGCAGCCGCAGCCCAACCGGAATAAGAGTTCAGCATGGAAACCACAACCGGCATATCGGCACCGCCGATTGACGCCACTAAATGCCAACCGAAAGCAAGAGCAATGGCTGTCATCAGTAACACAGGGAAAATATTTTCCGGACTATTTAAGAATGAAATCATTAATAATGCGGAAACAACTAACGCCGCTAAATTTAATTTATGGCGGTGAGGTAACATTAACGCTTTAGAATTAATCTTACCGCTCAATTTCCCAAAAGCTACCACAGAACCGGTGAAGGTTACCGCACCGATAAAAATGCCCAGGAACACTTCAACGTTGTGGATATTGTCTAATGCCGCTTGTTCCGCTAAAAACGCCGCTTGCGCAGCTTCATCCAGATTCACGGGCATAGCAACCGCGGAATGTAAACCGAAGCTGTTAAAACCGACCAATACGGCGGCCAAACCGACGAAGCTGTGCAGAATAGCCACCAGTTCCGGCATTTCCGTCATTTCAACTTTCAGCGCTTTGCGGATACCAAGTACGGCACCAATCGCCATAGCAACTAAAATCCATAATTGCCCTTCCGTTGCCGGCCCAAAAATAGTTGCGATTAATGCGATGGTCATCCCTACGATGCCGTACCAACAACCCGCTTTTGCCGTTTCATGTTTAGAAAGACCGGCCAGGCTCATAATAAAGAGTATTGCCGCTACAATATATGCAGCTTGTACAAAACCTACTGACATTGTTTCTCTCCTTAACCTTTTCTAAACATGGCTAGCATACGTTGGGTAACTTTAAAGCCACCGAAAATATTAATACTTGCCACTAAAATTGCGATAAACGCAAGTACGCTGATAAAGAAACTGCCTTGGGCAATTTGCAGCACCGCACCCACAATAATAATACCCGAAATAGCATTAGTTACCGCCATTAACGGTGTATGCAGAGCATGGCTGACATTCCAAACCACATAATATCCCACCACACAAGCCAGTACGAATACGGTAAAGTGAGATAAAAATGCACTCGGCGCCACAGAGGCAAGCCATAGGAATAAAATAGCGGCTAACGCCATCACGCCGTATTTAATACGGGGATCTTTCGGTTTTTCTTCTTTTTTCTCAACTTTTTGCGCCGCCGCTTTTTGCTGCGGTTGTGCCGATACTTTAATCGGCGGTGCAGGCCAGGTGACTTCACCGTTACGAATTACCGTCACGCCGCGAATAACCACGTCTTCAAAATTAAGATCAATCTGACCGTCTTTATTCGGCGCTAACAGTTTTAATAAATTAACTAAGTTAGTACCGTAAAGTTGGGAAGACTGAGTCGGTAAACGACTTGGGAAATCCGTATAACCAATGACTTTAACCTGATTATCCGTCACAAAAATTTCACCGGCTTTAGTATATTCGCAGTTACCGCCCGTTAATGCGGCTAAATCCACAATTACGGAACCCGGTTTCATGGAATCAACCATTTCTTTGGTGATTAAACGAGGCGCAGGTTTGCCCGGAATTGCCGCCGTAGTGATAATAATATCCACATCTTTCGCCTGTTCGGCATAAAGTTCCATCGCACGGCGATTGAATTCTTCGGACATCACTTTGGCATAACCGTCGCCGGAACCGCCCTCTTCTTTGAAATCGATTTCAAGGAAGCTTGCGCCCATACTTTGCACTTGTTCTTTTACTTCGGGACGGGAGTCAAAGGCACGTACGATAGCGCCAAGACTGTTTGCCGCACCGATAGCGGCCAAACCCGCAACACCGGCGCCGATTACCAGCACTTTCGCCGGCGGCACTTTACCTGCCGCAGTAATTTGTCCCGTAAAGAAACTGCCGAAAGCATTGGCCGCTTCAATAACGGCGCGGTAACCCGAAATATTCGCCATCGAGGATAAGGCGTCAAGCGCTTGCGCACGGGAAATACGAGGTACGGCGTCCATCGCCAAAACGTTAACATTTTTCGTCGATAACTTTTCCATTAAATCGGGACGTTGCGCAGGCCAGATGAAACTCACCAAGGTCGAACCTTCTTTCATTAATGCGATTTCATCATCCGTAGGCGGATTTACTTTAAAAATAACGTCCGCATTCCAAACGGCTTGCTGATCTCCGATTTTTGCCCCGGCTTGTTCAAACGCGTTATCTTCAAAACTCGCTTTAAAACCGGCATCATGTTCGATGATAACGTCAAAGCCGAGTTTGAGGATTTGCTGAACGGTCTTTGGCGTCGCCGCCACACGGCTTTCATTATCAAGCAGTTCTCTAGGTACACCAATTAACATAATGTTTCCTTCAAATCAGTTGAAAAAATAATTGAGTGAACCAATGACACACTCAATCCCAAATCGTTACCCGCAAAATACGCAAACGTTCACGTACTGCAAATAACACGGAATGACAAAAAGTCAAATCTTCTTAAATGTAACACTAATTCAATAAAAAAAGAAAAAGATTTTTCAATCAATTCAACCGAAAAAATCAATTGATAAACAAGAACAAAAATTTCTGAAATTTTGACCGCACTTTTTAGATTTTTTCTAATAAAATAAAGAGGATATATTGTAAACACTGAGGTATATTTAAAAATACGGCAAATAAACGCGTTCCGTGTAACATTGAAATATAAAAAATTAGGGACAGGTATAAACCCGTCCCTATAAAATTTAAATAATGTTGATGTTTATTACAGCCGCTTAAATTCAACCAGCATTGCGCTTTGCGGATCCAGTACCGGAATTGTTAAGCCCGCCTTGGCAAGCCATTCACCGCGGATGCTAACAGGTTTTCCGGCAAAATTATCTAATACCCATTGCGGGAAGACTTTCATTAAATGTCCGCCTTTCCCCTGCTTGATATAATCGGGAATTGACAGCAGTTTTACCTGATAAGTAGCATTTGCCTCCAAATAAGGCACGCGCAATTTACCCATTTGTTTATAATCCGGCATATCAAGCTGGCTGATTAACACCACCGCCTGTTTTTTATCCTGTGCGACAACGCCGTTAATCAGCGTGGTATCGTCATGATGATCCAAACGGAAACTTTCTCCCGAATGCAGTAACGGGCGAAGCTGTTTGTGCAAGGCAATATATTTGGCAAACCCCTGCCGTTCTTCCGCCGATTCTTTCACCGGATCAAGCTCAACCCCCATATGTCCGAATAAGGCGGTTAATCCTCTGAAATCAAAGGAAAAATTTCGCATAGTTGTCTGACAAGGCGCGCCGCCGATATGAGCGCCGATAACTTCCGGCGGATAGAAATAACTCATACCCCGTTGAATTTTCTGGCGGGTTAAAGCATCGTTATTATCGGAAGTCCAAAAACGTTGCGAGCGTTTCAGAATTTCAAAATCAATACGTGCGCCGCCTGATGAACAGCTTTCAATTTCTACGTGCGGATAACGTTTTTGCAAAATATCGAATAAGCGATAAGCGGCTTGAGTTTGCGCAGTGACCGCGGCTTTGCCCAAATGTCCCGGTTGTACCAAACGGCGATTGTGATCCCATTTGATGTAATCCACTTGATTTTCGCCCAACAGCCAATCCATGCGTTCTAAAATGTAATTAAAAGCGTCCGGATTAACTAAATCCAGTACATATTGGTGACGTTCTTCCGGTTGATCATACCCATCCAACCGCAGCATCCAATCGGGATGTTGTTGGTATAGTTTCGAGCGTTTGCTGATCATTTCCAGCTCAACCCAAATCCCGAACTGCATACCTAATTTCTTTACCGCATCAATCACCGGCTTTAGACCGTTCGGGTATTTTTTCTCATCCAAGAACCAATCCCCCAAACCGCCAAAATCGTCATTCCGACCGATAAACCAGCCGTCGTCAATAATAAAACGTTCAACCCCCATTTCCGCCGCTTTTTCCGCCATCGCAATAATATGAGCGGGATCATGATCAAACATCACCCCTTCCCAAATATTAAGATGAACCGGGCGAATCGGTTGCGCAAAATGCAAAATACGGCTTCGGATATGTCGGTGGAATTGCTGTGACATACCGTTTAAACCGCAATCGGAATAGGCGGTATAAACCCAAGGAGTAGAAAGCGACTCACCTTGTTCCAAAACGATTTCACCCGGTAAATAAAGATTTTCCAGCTGTGCAAAGCGGCGCCCGTCAATCAGCACATCAGCACGAATGCGGTGGTTACCCGACCAAGCCAAATGAAAGCCCCAGACTTCGCCCTGTTGTTGGCTAAAATGCGGTTGCCCGAGCACAAGATTCGGTGCGTATTCATGGGAGGTGCGGCCGTGTCGGTTTTCCTGCATGAATGCACCATGTTTTAAACAGGTGCGGTTTTCCTGTAATTCCCGACACCAGCGGCCGTAAAAGCTTAGCACTTCGTCGGCATATTCCGGCACGGGTAACGTCACGGCGAGACGATTAACGGTAAACTTGCCTTCACCGAGATTAGTTAAACTGTTGCGGAATTTAAATACGCCGTTACCATCCGCTTCAATTTCGGTTTTAAAGGCTAATTGTGCGATTTCATCTACCGCTTCAATCAACAAAACTTCGCCGTTTTTGACCGCACTTTTTGTTTTAAATACGGGTGCCCAGTCATAGCCGTCACGGTGGCCGTCCACACCGGACGAACCCCAATAACCGCGTCCGTTTTCGGCAGCTAAGGTAACCGGTGTATCCACATCCAGACCACCGTTAGACACGCCGCGTTCAAGGCTTAAAAGATCCGCTTCGGTGATTTCGTCAATCTCTAAGCGTTTTCCCCAATAAAGGATTTCCGCAGGTTCCGGACGGATAATTAAATCCGTATTACCGCCGGTTAAGCGAATAAAATTATTCTTCATGATTTAGTCCTCTTTCACGTTACGGTATTTATCTAATAAAGCGATATTCACTTTCGCCAATAAATCGCCGTGAAGTTTGTAATAACGGAAGTAAACGAATAATTTAATGCTATAGAATAAAATCGGCAAACCAATCATGATGACTTTCATCCAGAAAATGGTATTTTCGTTTTGTACTTCGTTCGGCACGTAATTAATGGCGGTTAATAACACACCGATTAGGAAGGCTGAAATTGCCGAACCCGCTTTTACCACCATAGTTTGCACGGAATAAGCGATACTTTCCGAACGAATGCCTAATTTGTATTCGCCGTAATCTACGGTGTCCGCCACCATAATGACCTGCAACGTCCAGAACAGGGCGCTACCGATTTGCATGAAAATCCCCGCTAAAATAATTAAAAATACGCTCGGCGTTTCCGCCATTCCCGTATAGGCAAGAATCAAACAGCTTAAAATAGAGCTGACGGAAATTGTGATCCATAGCGTACGACGTGAAAACAAACGTACCAAACGGGCAAAGAAGATAATAATGATAAGGTTCGCAATACCCGCATAAGACATGTAATAAGGGAACATTTCTTTATCACCCACTACGTAAGTGAAGTAATAAATCGCAAAGCCGGAAATAATATTGCTGGCGATGTTATAAGATAACGCCATCACCAAAAGGCTGGAAAGCTGATCATTGCGAGGAATCAACGAAACCAGAGTCTTAAGCGGAATACGTTGTTGCGCTTCGCCTGTTTCCAAATTATCCGATGAATATTTTTCTTTTAAATTCATCAAAGTAATAACGGTTGAAATAAGGAAGCAAACAATGATGACAAGGGTAAACATCCGGAAACCGAATCCTTTATCATCGCCGCCTACATAATCCACAAAAGCAATACAAGTTCCTGCGGTAATAAAGTTGGCAAGGCTTGAAAAGAAACGAGGATATGGCACTAATTCTTCACGTTCTCGCTGATCGAGAGTTAAAGTCGGTGTGAGAGACCAGAACGGAATATCCATCAGAGTATAAGTCATACCCCATAAAATATAGGTAACGGCGATATAAATAATTAATGCCGTGCCGCTGAAATAATCGGCGCAAAATAATGAAAAGAGAACAATTGAATTCAAAACCGTACCGATTAAAATCCAAGGTTTAAATTTACCCCAGCGCGAACGCGTGTTATTTACAATCCAGCCCATTATCGGGTCGTTCACCGCATCCCAAACCCGCGCGATCATAAAAATAGTTCCCACGATCGCACCGGATACGCCCAACACATCGGTGTAATAATACATCAAGTACATATACACAATATGAATAGCAAAGTCTTTACCATAAGCCCCTAAACCGAAGCTTAATTTTGTTTTCATTGATAAACTCATTTTTCCACCTCATTGGATAAAACTACCACTTCATGTTGCATAATAATCAAATGAATTTCTATCTGATATTCAGTCTAAAATTCCTGAAAGTTCAGATAAAATGATCACAAAAGTAAAATATGAGTTTCCGGGAAATTTTTAATAAAAAATGAGATTTTGTTGGTATACTAGCGATAACAATAAATCAGTTGTAAATCAGATCAACATGAAAACGTCTCATCTTGCAAAACAAACCTCAACCGAATTAGCGGATAAATCCGGCAGCGAAATAATCAGCCCGCTGTCGCTTTCTCTGGACGCGCGTCCGTTTAATGTGGAAATACAGCAGCCGCCGGGTAATATGCCCGCTTATCATTGGCACGGTCATATTGAAATCAATATCCCTTTTGATGATGATGTGGAGTATAGCTTTAACGAACACAGTACCTTGATTAACGCGGGGCATATCAGTATTTTCTGGGCGTCAATTCCTCATCGCCTGACCGATAAACATAATTGCCGAACCATGGCGGTCTTCAATATCCCGGTTTATCAGTTTCTTTCCTGGCAACTTTCACAAAACCTGATTAATCACATTACCCACGGCATTATTATTCAATCGAAAAATCCCCGTTTAGTCAGCTTATTTGAAGTACAGCGTTGGGAACAGGAACTGAAATTGGAGGATCCCAACCGTCATAAACTGGTTTATGACGAAATCCAGCTGATGATCAAACGTGTCAGCCTTGACGGTTGGCTGTTATTGCTGGAGCCGCCTAAAAAAAACAATCACCAACTTTCCGGCTCCAAACATGCACAAAATTATGTTAGGACAATGCTGGATTACATCGCAAATCATTATAATGCGCCGCTTACCGTGCAATCCGTAGCAAATGCGGTGGGATTAAACACAAATTATGCCATGGGGCTGTTTCAAAGCGCCATGCAGCTAACTATTAAACAATATATTATTATGATGCGTATTAATCACGCCAAAGCTTTGTTGAGCGATACCAACCGAAGTGTGCTTGATATTTCTCTCACCACCGGGTTCAGCTCAATGAGCCGGTTTTACGATAACTTTTTAAAATATACGGGCGTTTCACCAAACAAATACCGCAAACAAATTCGAGCCGACGATAATTGGTCGGCGCAAGGTTTGATCCCGACTACGCAAGCCATAAAAGGCGCAAGCACCGGCGAAAAACTGATTATGACTGGCGAACATTTTAACCAATCCGAAGAATTTTAAGGAAAAATCATGCGACTCCCTCCCCTTCAGGCGGCAAAATTTATCCGCCGTTATAAACGTTTTATGGCAGATGTGGAATTAGCCAACGGCAATATTCTGACCATTCACTGCGCCAACACCGGTGCGATGACAGGCTGCGCGGAAAAAGGCGATACGGTTTGGTATTCCGACTCGAAAAGTACTACAAGAAAATACCCATGCTCTTGGGAACTCACCGAACTGTCAAACGGTAATCTGGTTTGCATTAATACGCACCGTTCGAATCAATTAGTGCAGGAAGCCTTACAAAACAAAGTAATTAAAGAACTTGCCGGGTATTCGGAAATTTACCCCGAGGTTAAATACGGCGAAGAAAACAGCCGCATTGATTTTCTGCTCAAAGGCGAAGGTTTGCCCGATTGTTACGTGGAAGTAAAATCCATTACCTTGGTAAAAAACAATATCGGCATGTTCCCCGATGCGGTCACTACCCGCGGGCAGAAACACGTTCGCGAATTACTAGCCATGAAAAAACAGGGTTATCGTGCTGTTGTGTTATTTGCCGGCTTGCACAACGGCTTTGACTGTTTTAAAACCGCCGAATATATTGATCCCGATTATGACAAGCTTTTGCGCCAGGCAATGAAAGAAGGCGTTGAAGTTTACGCTTATGCGGGCAAATTCGATAAAATTCAAGAAATTCCGACCGCACTTTCTTTAGCGGAAGTCGTACCGCTTTGCTTTAATTGATAATTATTTGCATTTATTTATTGACAAGAAAGATGAGAATGATTATCATATTATTATTCAAACAATAATAGATAATCACTCCAACATTTCCGGCGTTTCCTTCCCCACAAAGGAAACGCTTTTTTTTTCGCCGTCATTCACCGCAAGTTTCTTGCGCAATCGTAAATAATCAAGCAAAAAACAAGGTTCCGGACTTTTCATTTTGACAATAATCTCTATAATGCTAGGTCTAATTATTAAATAGGGCGCCCGGCGGCGGCTTTATCGCTTGAAACCTCGCCAATTAAAATAAAAAATGCCCGTAAAACTGAGTATCAAACCTAAAACAGGAATAAACAATGAGTGATATCAATGTTGTTCTCGCGGAACTAAAGCGCGGTGTTGATGAAGTTCTTTCTGAAGCAGATTTAATTGAAAAACTGAAAGAAAACCGTCCGTTAAAAATAAAACTAGGCGCTGACCCTACCGCTCCCGATATCCACTTAGGTCATACAGTGGTGTTAAATAAGTTACGCCAATTCCAAAACTTCGGCCATGAAGTCATTTTCTTAATTGGTGACTTTACCGGCATGGTAGGCGATCCTTCAGGTAAAAACAAAACCCGTCCGCCGTTAAGCCGTGAAGATGTATTACGCAATGCCGAAACCTATAAACAACAAATCTATAAAATCTTGGATCCGCAAAAAACCCGTATCGTATTCAACTCGGATTGGTTGGGTAAATTAGGTACTGAAGGAATGATCCGCTTAGCTTCTAATTATACCGTTGCGCGTATGTTGGAACGTGATGATTTCAAAAAACGCTTTACCGAAAAACAGCCAATTGCCATCCATGAATTTATTTATCCGTTATTGCAAGGCCACGACTCTGTTGCTTTAGAAGCGGATGTTGAATTAGGCGGTACGGATCAAAAATTTAACTTGTTAGTCGGTCGCGAATTACAAAAATCGGCAGGTCAAAAACCGCAAGTTGCAATGACATTACCTCTTTTAGTCGGCTTAGACGGTGAGAAAAAAATGTCTAAATCCTTGGGCAACTACATTGGCGTAACGGATGCGCCGAACGATATGTTCGGTAAAATTATGTCAATTTCCGATGATTTAATGTGGGATTGGTACGATCTTCTTTCATTCCGTCCGTTGACAGAAATCGCTCAATTTAAAGAAGAAGTGAAAAACGGTCGCAATCCTCGCGACGTAAAAATCCTGCTAGCAAAAGAAATTATCGCCCGCTTCCACAGCGAAGCCGATGCGGATACCGCGGAACAGGAATTTATTAACCGCTTCCAAAAAGGTGCGATGCCTGATGAAATGCCGGAATTTACTTTTGAAGGTGAAATAGGTTTAGCTAATTTATTAAAAGAAGCGGGGTTGGTTGCCTCCACTTCCGAAGCAAACCGCATGGTTCAGCAAGACGGTGTGAAAATTGACGGCGAAAAAGTCGAAGACGCCAAAACAACGATTAGCGCCTCAACCCATGTTTACCAAGTGGGTAAACGTAAATTCGCGCGCGTAACCGTTCGATAATCAACATTAACCGGGGCGTAATATACGCCCTTTTTTATGGCTCCCTATTTGAGGAAATGCATATGACAAACAAAATTTGGGTATTAGGCGATGCCGTGGTGGATTTAATTCCTGACGGAGACAACCATTATTTGCGTTGCGCAGGCGGCGCACCGGCTAATGTGGCGGTCGGCGTTGCCCGTTTAGGTGTGCCTAGCGCATTTATCGGCCGTGTAGGTAAAGATCCGTTAGGGGAATTTATGCGCGATACGCTGAATCAGGAAAATGTAAACACCGATTATATGTTGTTAGATCCTAAACAACGTACTTCGACGGTGGTGGTTGGATTAACTGACGGCGAACGTAGTTTTACCTTTATGGTGAATCCAAGTGCGGATCAATTTTTACAAATTTCCGATCTGCCGCAATTTCAAGCCGGAGACTGGTTGCACTGCTGCTCTATCGCCTTAATCAATGAACCGACCCGCAGCGCTACTTTCACGGCAATGAAAAATATCCGTGCGGCCGGCGGTAAAGTATCTTTCGATCCGAATTTACGCGAAAGCTTATGGAAATCCCAGGATGAAATGATCGATGTGGTGATGGAAGCGGTAAGCCTTGCCGACGTATTGAAATTTTCAGAAGAAGAATTAACGCTGTTAACCCATACCGACAGCCTGGAAAAATCTTTTGAAAAAATCACCGCACTTTATCCCGATAAATTGATTATTGTCACTTTAGGGAAAGAAGGTGCGCTCTATCATCTGCACGGTAAAAAAGAGGTGGTTGCAGGGAAAGCGCTGAAACCGGTAGATACCACCGGGGCCGGCGACGCTTTTGTCAGCGGGTTATTAGCCGGATTATCACAAACGGAAAACTGGCAGCAACCTGAACAACTCGTTACTATTATTCGCCAGGCCAACGCCAGCGGCGCGCTTGCCACAACGGCAAAAGGCGCTATGTCGGCATTACCGAATCAGCAACAATTAGCGGAATTTTTAGCAAACTAAAATTCGCAAAATTTATTCCAAACTCATTCTCCGATTGCGGTATAGTAGACAAAATAGTTGGTAAAAAGTCCATTGAAGCCTTATATTATCTAGCTTTAATGGACTTTTTTGAAAATGAATAAAAAATTTGCCCAAATTGTCAAAAATCCAGCATTCAGAAATATGGTACTCAAAACCATATTCAACGTTACAAATGTAATGTCTGCAACAAAATATTTACGCTAAAAAATAAACTTGATTCTATAAAAATTTGGCATGATTACACGCTTGGTAAACAGACTTATAAGCAGCTTGCCGAGAGCTATCATTGCTCAGTCAGAACAATCCAAAGACATCTCTTGAAAGCGCCCAAAACACCTCTAAATTTACCACAAAATGAGATATTAAATATCGTCATGGATACGACCTTTTTCGGAAACGAGTTTGGTGTATTGGTACTTATGGACAGCCTTTCTAAAAAGGTTGTTTATCACAAGATTGTCAATGCGGAAAGGGTCATTTATTATCGTAAAGCAATCAATGAATTAAGAGAGAAAGATTATAAAATTCAATCAATTACCTGTGACGGAAGGCGTGGTTTGCTGAAAGATATTCTTAATACGCCGATTCAAATGTGTCAATTTCATCAAGTGGCTATTGTAATTCGTCGGATTACTCGAAAACCAAAATCAGAGGCGGGAAAGGAATTAAAAATCTTAATTAAAACGCTTAAAACGAGCAGTAAAAATAAGTTCTATATCAATCTTCATCATTGGTATTTAAAGCATAAAAACTTCTTAAATGAACGTTCAAGCATACCTGATAAAGCGGGCAAATATCCGTTTAAACATCGAAATCTTCGGAGTGCGTATTCAAGTTTAAAACGACATGAAGAGTTCCTTTTTACCTTTGAAAAATATCCTGAATTAAAGATAGAAAAGACGACAAATCGGCTGGAAGGGCTGTTTAGTGAACTGAAGCGTAAATTAGCGCTTCATAATGGGTTATCGAAGAAAAATAAGATTATGTTTATAAAGGATTTTTTAAATGAAAAGAGTTGATTAATTATTAATAAAAATAAAAAACCAACTCATTTGTCTACTAGGGCATAGGGATCTCAAAATTACCAACTATTTTGTCTACTATGCCTTAATTGCATCAACTTAAAAAGTAAAAATGCAGTGCGTTAAGCGGCCTATGTGAGTGTTCCGCTAAATCTGCACGAATTAAAGAACGTTTATATGCCCCTAATCGGCAGGTTATATCCATTGATTAGTACAGTACAAAAAAGTCCGGCGCTTATCACCGGACTTTTTTATGCCTAAAAATAGAATTTGGTATAAATATATTGTTTTTTATATTTACCGGCTATCTTTTAAGCTAGGAAATACAGCGCCTGGTAAGGTTTTAAACAAATGCCGGAGTCTTCTTGGGTTATATCCGCATAATTGTTGATTAACACCTGACCTTGCGGTTTTATTTCGATAAATTGCGGCTGATTGCTCAAATTAGCCGCAACCGTTAACCGCTCACCGGCAGTCGAACGTTGATACAGCCATACGGACTCATGGTTCGGTAGAAGATCACTATAATCGCCGTCGGTTAATACCGCTAATTGTTTACGTAACGCAATCAATTTTTGATAGGTATAAAATACCGAATCTCTATCCGCCAACGCCTGTTCGACGTTGATTTGCGGATAATTTTTAGCCACGCCAATCCACGGCGTAGCACTGGTAAAACCGGCATTCGGCGAAGCGTCCCATTGTACCGGCGTACGCGAATTATCACGTGATTTTTGCGCTAAAATCTGCAAAATTTCAACCGCACTTTTTCCCTGATTTTGCAGAATTTGATAGGCATTCAGACTTTCTACATCGCGATACTCTTCAATGGAAGAGAAATTCGGGTTAGTCATACCGATTTCTTCACCTTGATAGATATACGGCGTACCCTGCATTCCGTGTAATAACATCGCCAGCATTTTGGCGGACAGGGTGCGCAGTTCGCCTTCATCGCCGAAACGGGAAACAATACGCGGCTGGTCGTGGTTGCACCAAAACAGCGCATTCCACGCTTTACCATGCATACCCTTTTGCCAGTAGTTGAAAATCGATTTAAGCTCTACATAATCCGGTTTGGCATAAGTCCATTTTTCACCGTTCGGATAATCTACTTTGAGATGATGGAAATTGAAGGTCATCGATAACTCGGAGCCGTCCAGATTGGCGTAGCGCTGACAATGTTCCAGTTTAGTCGAAGACATTTCGCCCACCGTCATCAAACCGAAAGGTTTTAACGCATTTTGATTCAATTCTTGCAGATATTGGTGGATTTTCGGCCCGTCGGTATAAAAGCGGCGACCGTCACCCTCAAAATCGTCCTCATATTTTTCCGGCTTGGAAATCAGGTTGACGACATCCAGACGCAAGCCGTCCACGCCCTTTTCCGCCCAGAAACGACAAATATCGTACAGTTCGGCGCGTAATTTAGGATTTTCCCAGTTAAGATCCGCCTGCTCCGGCGCAAATAAATGCAGGTAATATTTTTGCGCCTTATCCGACCATTTCCACGCATTACCGCCGAATTTGGATTGCCAATTAGTCGGCTGCTCGCGCCAAATATAATAGTCGTGGTACTCGCTGTTCGGATCTTCGCCCTGCTTAAACCATTGGTGAAAAGTTGAGCTGTGATTGAATACCATATCCATCACAATACGGATATCACGCTTATGCGCCTCGGCAATCAGTTGCTCAAAATCCGCCATCGTACCGTAACTCGGGTCGATATTACGGTAATCGGCGATGTCATAACCGTTATCAATTTGCGGCGAAACATACATCGGAGTAATCCAGATACCGTCAATACCCAGAGTTTGCAGATAATCCAAGCGCTTAATAATTCCCTGAATATCACCGGTACCGGAACCTGTCGTGTCCTGAAAACTTTTCGGGTAAATCTGATAAATTACCCCGTTTTTCCACCAGTTATCGTTCATTTTGCTTTCCTTTAAATATTTTTTGATATCTCACTGTACACTTTTTGCCAAATCTCCCCTAATCCCTCTTTGCTAAAGAGGGGAATTTGATCTCTAAATGTTTTAATTCAGTAAAAATAATCAAATTTAGATGATCCGGTAATCTATCAATCCGCTCTCTATCCCTCTTTGCTAAAGAGAGAAATTTGATCTCTAGATGTTTTAATTTACTGAAAATAATCAAATTTAGATGAGCCGGCAATCTATAAATCCGCTTTCTATCAGTTCCCTTCTTTAGCAAAGAGGGATTAGGGGAGATTTGGCAGACTAAAAACTTAAAGTGAGAGCTTAACAATTTATTCCAGTGTTCCCGCCGCTTCTTTGCGTTTATATATTGCCATCGTTAATAAAATCGGCACGATAATCGCAACTAACATCGCAATGGCGAAAGTTCCCCAGAATTGGTGCTGAATCGAAAGAATGCCCGGTAAACCGCCGACCCCGATACTGCTTGCCAACACGCCGGCAAATCCGCACACCAATGCCGCACAGGCGGAACCTGTCATCGCGCAAAGCATTGGGAAACGGTATTTTAAGTTGATACCGTACATTGCCGGCTCGGTAACCCCCAGATAAGCGGAAAGCGCCGCAGGTACCGCTACTTCGCGTACACTGGCTTTTTTCGCCATAATTAATACCGCAACTACCGCAGACGCCTGAGCGATATTTGATAAGGCGATTAACGGCCATACGGGCGTACCGCCGATGCTTTGGATCATCTGCATATCGATAGCAAGTGAAGTCTGATGTACACCGGTAACCACCAACGGCGCATATAAGAAACCGAATAAAGCGGCGCCGATTGGAGCGAATTCGCCAGTCATCGCCGCTTTCACCACAAAGGCTACGCCGTTACCGATTTCACGTCCGATAGGGCCGATAATAGAATGTGCCAGAAACACCACTAAAATCAGCGACGTGACGGGTACAATGATCAGATTTAAGAAATCCGGCACGATTTTATTTAAGAAACGCTCGATATAGGAAAGGGTTAAGCCCGCCATAATCGCCGGAATAACTTGTGCCTGATAACCGACTTTTTCAATCGAAAATAAACCGAAATCCCACACTTCCGGAATTTGCGAACCTAACGCATAGGAATTCATCAACTGTGAGGACACCAGAGTAACGCCAAGGGTAATACCAAGAATCGGCGAAGTACCCATTTTACGCGCAATCGACCAACAGATACCGACAGGCAGGAAGAAGAAAATCGCCTCGCCGATAAGCCACAGGAAGCTGTGCATACTCGCCCAGAACGCGCTGATATCGACCAGAGTTTTAGTCCCCTCTTCAAACATCTTAATATCGCCGATTACGTTGCGGAAACCTAAAATCAAACCTCCGCTGATAAGTGCCGGCAATAACGGAATAAAAATATCCGCCATATGGGAAATTAAACTTTCATACCATTTTTGATTTTTGCGTGCCGCCGCTTTAACCTGCTCCTTATCCACGCTCGCCAAACCGGTCTTTTCCAGTAAAACCTGATAATAATCCCCCACTTCCTGGCCGATAACCACTTGATATTGTCCGCCGGTCGCAAAATTAGCTTTCACCATAGGCAACTCTTCGATAGTCTTTGCATCCACTTTACTTTCATCATTTAACACGAATCGCAGACGGGTAATACAATGAGTTACCGTCGCAATATTTTCCCGCCCGCCGACAGCAACAATTAATTTATCGACATTTTTAGGATCTACTTTATTGATTTTCGCCATAGGATATTCCTCTAACCATTGAAATCGGCCAAATTATAACCTGCAGAAATAAAGTGTAAATGGGAACGTTCCCAATTTTATTCAAAAATATGACAGTGATCACAAAATTTAAGGTTGATGTGTTGAAACCAGATAATGCTCCGTTGAAGATTTTCCCCGTAACTGTCGCATTAATAACTCCACTGCTTTCAGTCCGGCCTGACAATAGCCGAAATCCAAAGATAAAGCGTTTGGCATCATATATTGCAGCAGTTCGTTATATCCCACATATGCTATCGGGAAGACCCGTCCCGATTGTTGAGAAAATTTAAACGCGCCTAAAGCAAGCCGACCGGTAGCGCAAACCAGCGCATCCACCGGTCGGGTAAAAAGTTCCGCACAATGCAAGTATGCACTTTCCGCACTGAGTTCAACCGACACCGAATTCGGACGAATATTATGAGACCGACAAAATTGTAAATAGCTTTGAGTGCGCAGCTTACCTGTTGTTTCGTCACTGTCCTGAATACCCAAATAAGCGATTCTACGATGTCCTTGCCGGTAAAGTTCCGTCATCAAGCGAGTAATTGCCTGTTCATCGTCATAATAAACAGAACTGATATTCGGGTAAGTACGTGCAATCACAACCAGAGAACCCTGCCACTCCCGCACGATTTCAAGAGGTAAAGGAAAAAAACCAAAAAGAATGACGGCATTGACCTGACGTTCACGAAAAAGCTGAAAATGATGTCGCACCTGCTCGGCTTCAAAGCGGCTTTCAACTATCAAAGGTGTAATATGTTCAGCCTGCAATGCCTGTAAAATTGCACGTAAAGTCTGAGATTCACTGCCTGAATCAAGTTTTGAGACAATCACACCTACTACCGGTTCTTGTCCCGCCCGCATGGCTCGAGCGGAACGATTAGGCTGAAAACCGAGTCGATCAATCACTCGTTGAACTTTCTCGCGGGTTTCCGACCGCACTTTAGGATCTTTATTCAGTACGCGGGAAACCGTCGACTTCCCCACATTGCAGAGTTTGGCAATTTCATTAATGGTGTATTTCATAAAGGCCTGTCCTAAATATCGGTGTTGTAATTTGTGAACAAAAATTATACTTAAAATAGGTTTTTGCCGCTATATAAATAGCTCCTCAAATCCCATCGCCATCTTATACAAAAATCCGATATAACCGAGAATACGCCCTGATTTTAACCATAAAAAAGAAAAAATATCATATCCGCAAGAAGTCAATAAACATCACACTTTTGCAATTATTTCTCACCTGATACGGATAAAACCACCATTACGGAAAAAGTATTACCATACGGAAATGCAATCTAGGTTTCATATTTTCTCACTGTAAAGCAAACGTTCTCGTCCGTATTTATCAAAAAATCTTGACATATATCAATTAAATACAAAATCGGGCTTTTCAAGCCAGAACTTTTCCGCTACCATCCGCTTCGTCAAGTAATTGCTTGATATTCATAAAGTTCCTAAATAAAATAATCATAAATAGCTAAACTACTTTCCTACCACCCTTTAAGGGTGGTTTTTTTTGTCTGTGTTCTGTTTAAACACTTTTATCCGAATAAAAACCATACTAAATACAAAATTTCCATTTTTTAAACCGCACTTTTAGAGTATTTGCTCAACTCCCCTTACCAATACATCAATTTTCGAGTAAAATGCACCGCTAAATTCAGTTAACCATTATGGGATTTTATATGTCATCACAATTCGTTTTTACGATGCATCGGGTGGGCAAAGTAGTTCCCCCGAAGCGACACATTCTTAAAGATATTTCTCTAAGCTTCTTCCCCGGAGCAAAAATCGGCGTATTAGGCTTAAATGGTGCGGGTAAATCCACCCTTTTGCGCATTATGGCCGGCGTAGATAAAGAATTTGAAGGCGAAGCCCGTCCGCAACCGGGGATCAAAATCGGTTATTTACCGCAAGAACCTAAATTAGATCCGCAGCAAACCGTGCGCGAAGCCATTGAGGAAGCGGTTTCTGAAGTCAAAAGCGCATTAACGCGTTTAGACGAAGTCTATGCGCTTTATGCGGATCCTGACGCCGATTTCGATAAACTCGCTGCGGAACAGGCCAAATTAGAAGCAGTTATTCAAGCCCATGACGGTCACAATTTAGATAATCAGTTGGAACGTGCGGCGGACGCCTTACGCTTACCGGAATGGGAGGCAAAAATCGAAAATTTATCCGGTGGCGAACGCCGTCGTGTGGCCTTATGCCGTTTATTGCTGGAAAAACCGGATATGTTGCTGTTAGACGAGCCGACCAACCACTTGGATGCGGAATCCGTAGCCTGGTTAGAACGCTTCTTGCATGATTATGAAGGTACCGTTGTAGCCATTACCCACGACCGTTACTTCTTAGACAATGTTGCAGGTTGGATTTTAGAACTTGACCGCGGCGAAGGCATTCCTTGGGAAGGTAACTATTCTTCCTGGTTGGAACAAAAAGAAAAACGCTTAGCGCAGGAACAAGCGCAGGAATCCGCCCGCCAAAAATCCATCGAAAAAGAATTGGAATGGGTACGTCAAAACCCGAAAGGCCGTCAAGCGAAAAGCAAAGCCCGTATGGCCCGCTTTGAAGAATTGAATTCCGGCGAATACCAAAAACGTAATGAGACCAACGAACTCTTTATTCCGCCCGGCCCTCGTTTAGGTGATAAGGTGCTGGAAGTCGAACATTTGACTAAATCCTATGGCGAACGCACATTAATTGACGATTTGTCTTTCTCAATCCCTAAAGGTGCTATTGTCGGGATTATCGGTCCCAACGGTGCCGGTAAATCCACTTTGTTCCGTATGCTTTCCGGTAAGGAACAACCGGATTCGGGATCTATCACCTTGGGTGAAACGGTGGTGCTGGCCTCGGTAGATCAATTCCGCGACGCAATGGATGACAAAAAAACCGTCTGGGAAGAAGTGTCGAACGGTCAGGATATTTTGACGATCGGTAACTTTGAAATCCCAAGCCGTGCTTATGTGGGCCGTTTTAACTTCAAAGGGGTTGATCAGCAAAAACGTGTGGGTGAATTATCCGGTGGTGAACGAGGCCGCCTGCATCTTGCGAAACTGCTACAACGCGGCGGTAATGTTTTATTATTGGATGAACCGACCAATGATCTTGATGTGGAAACCTTGCGCGCATTAGAAAACGCGATCTTGGAATTTCCGGGCTGCGCGATGGTGATTTCCCACGACCGTTGGTTCTTAGACCGTATCGCAACTCATATTTTAGATTACGGTGACGAAGGCAAAGTCACCTTCTATGAAGGTAACTTCTCAGACTACGAAGAGTGGAAAAAGAAAACCTTTGGTGCGGAATCTACTCAACCGCATCGTATGAAATACAAACGTATTGCGAAATAGTTAATATTTCAACCAGCATAAAAAATGGCTAAACTCGTTAAGTTTAGCCATTCCTTTTTTAAAAGCATCTAATCCAATATCCGAATAATCACCGGATCTGAATTATCGACCCGTCTACGTAATTCGCCGACTTCAATCAACTCAATACCCGCTTGGGCGGCAAGTTCCAGCAATTGTGTTTCACCCTCAGGTTTAACCGCAACCAATAAACCGCCGGAAGTTTGCGGATCGCATAAAACCGCTTTTTGAAACTCGGTAATTGCACCAATCTTGATTCCGTAACTCTCATAATTTCGCGTTACTCCGCCGGCTAAACAGCCTTGCTCGATATAATAAGGTACACCGTCCAGCATTTTAATTTTATTAAAATGTACATCGGCGACCAAATTCGATCCTTCGCAAATTTCAGCCAAATGACCTAACAACCCGAATCCGGTTACATCGGTCATCGCGGTGACGGATTCCAATTGCGAGAACTGACTGCCAATTAAATTCATTTGGCACATCACTTCCGTTGCCAACCCTTTATGTTCGGGTTTCAATTTACCTCGTTTTTCAGCGGTCGTTAAAATACCGATACCCAATGGCTTGGTTAAATAGAGTTTGCTTCCTGCTTCAGCGGAAGCATTACGTTTTACTTTTTCAGTAGGCACAATTCCCGTTACGGCTAAACCGAAAATAGGTTCCGGCGCATCAATAGAGTGCCCGCCCGCTAAAGCGATTCCCGCTTCACGACAAGCAAAACGTCCGCCATCCACAATCTTTTGCGCCACCTCTGCCGGCAATACATTAATCGGAAATCCAAGGATTGCGATCGCCATTATCGGTTTTCCGCCCATAGCGAAAATATCACTAATGGCATTGGTCGCGGCGATACGTCCGAAATCGAACGGATCGTCAACAATCGGCATGAAAAAGTCCGTGGTACTGATAATACAAGTACCGTTACCAATGTCATAAACCGCCGCATCATCATTAGTGTCGTTCCCCACTAATAAATGAGGATCAACAAATTGTTCCAGCTGACTGTGTAAAATAGTCCCTAACACCTTAGGAGAAATCTTACAGCCTCAACCTGCGCCATGGCTATACTGAGTCAGCCGAATTTGTTCCGCCTCGCTTAAAGCCGGTCGAACTTCATTCGCATCATTTTGCATGCTAAGCTCCTTGTGTTAAGAAATAGGATTTGCATATTATACCCTGATTTATAACAAAACTTGGGATAATTATTATATTTTCTAACCTTATCGGCAAAAAGTCCCTTAAGCGGTTTTAACCTGCTACCGAATCCAGTAGAATAACGCTTAATAAGGATTTTTAACGACGGAATTATGACAAAACACAAACGCCCAACCTTACAAGATATCGCAAATCATCTAGGCATTACCAAAATGACGATCAGTCGTTATTTACGTAACCCTGCCTCCGTTGCGGAGGAAACCGGTAAGCGCATTGCCAAAGCCATTGAAGAATTCGGTTATATTCCCAACCGGGCGCCGGATATTCTGTCCAATGCCAAAAGCCGTGCTATCGGTGTGCTTGTGCCCTCTTTAACTAACCAGGTTTTTGCCGATGTTATTAAAGGAATTGAAGAAATCACCGATGAGGCGGGTTATCAAACCATGCTGGCTCACTACGGTTATAGCGAAAAGAAAGAAGAACAGCGCATTGAAAGTTTGCTCTCTTATAATGTTGACGGCATTATCCTATCGGAAAACAGCCATTCCGAGCGTACAAAAAAAATGCTGCAGGTTGCTAATATTCCCGTAATTGAAATTATGGATACCAGCGAAATCGGTATTCAGCAGGTGATCGGTTTCGATAATATTGCTGCGGCACAGGCGATGGTTGAGACTATGATTAAGCGCGGATACAAAAAAATCGTCTATTTTTCCGCACGGCTGGATAAACGCACTCAATTAAAAATGCAGGGCTATCAACAAGCAATGAAAAAATATCAGCTGTCGCCACGAATCATTGCTACAAAAGAGCATTCCTCGTTTACCCACGGAGCAGAATTATTACATCAGGCATTGAAACAATACCCTGATATCGACGGTATTTTCTGTACCAATGACGACCTGGCTATCGGCGCATTATTTGAATGTCAACGTTTGGGTATTAAAGTTCCCAAGCAAATCGCCATTGCCGGTTTTCACGGGCATGATGTAGGGCAATCCATCACGCCGCAACTGGCTACGGTTATTACGCCGAGATTACAAATCGGGCGAATCGCCGCTCAAGAACTTTTGGCTCGGCTACAAAATATTCCGGCACAGAGTTCGATTATTAATCTGGGTTATCAAATCCATCTGGGCGAAAGCATATAGTAAAAAGTGCGGTTGAAATTTTTGAATTTTCGACCGCACTTTTCTTCCTATTACTAGGTATTCTTTTTGACTTTAATCATGAATTTATAACGATTTAATAAAAAATTTCAAAAAGTACTTTGTATTTCTCATTAAATATCCTACTATTTTAGTCAAGTTATTCAAATTCTATTTTCCCCACTACAAATTCAGAGGTAATTATGTCTTTTGCAAATCAAAAACTAAGTGACATCGCATTAACCGTTCCCGGCGCAATTCAATTGTTTCGAGAATATGATTTAGATTATTGCTGCGGAGGTGCAGTAGAATTGGCCGTTGCCGTACAGGAAAAAAATTTAGATATTAATGAAATCAACGCTCGCTTAACCGAATTACAAAATAATCCGGTAAACGCAGAAGAACGGGATTGGACAAGCGCCTCGTTTGATGAGCTGATTGACTATATTGTGCCTCGTTTTCATGACGGTCACCGTAGTCAGTTGCCCGAACTAATTACCCTGGCGGAAAAAGTTGAGCAGGTACACGGCGATCGTCCGGACTGCCCGACCGGGGTTGCCGCCGAATTACGCAATATGCTGACGGATCTTACTCAGCATATGATGAAAGAAGAGCAGATTTTATTCCCGATGATTAAGGCGGGCAATTACATGATGGCAAGAATGCCGATTCAGGTAATGGAAATGGAACATGCGGAAATGGGTGATCAGCTGGAAGTATTAAAATCCTTGACCGACAATCTGACGCCGCCCGCCGACGCCTGTACCAGCTGGCTGGCATTATATAGCGGTATTGAACACTTTATTGATGAATTAATGTTGCATACCCATACGGAAAATAATATTCTTTTTCCTCGCGTGCGTAATGCCGCTTAATCTGACAAAAAAGTGCGGTAAATTTTACCGCACTTTTGCTTTTATCCGTTTAATTCAGTTTAATTATTGAGCGAAAACCGATACATTTGCCTGATTGATCCTTAATGTTCTCAACGATGAATTCATAATGGTGCAATTCGGCAATGCGATGCACAATAGACAAACCTAAACCGCTTCCCTTTTCATTCTGCCCGGCGGGGCGATAAAAACGTTGCCCTAATTTATTAATATCCTCATCGCTTACCCCATACCCGTTATCTTCAATAACCACGGTATCTTCATTTAAATTCACCTGAATAACGGAACCTTCCGGGCAATATTTTATACAATTATCAATAAGATTACGCAACATAAGCGAAACTAATAACGGCTGTCCTTTTTTAACCTGAGGCAACGCCTTTCGGTCAAATTTAATCTCAATATTTCGTTGCTGAGCATGGCTGTATTGTTCGCTAATTACTGCCGGAATCAGTTGTTCCCAATAAATGGGTTCCAATTCGTTTAGTTGCGATAAATTATCCAGACGGGACAAAATAAGCAGCTGTTCGATTAACTGACTCGCCCGATCAATGCCTTTCGTTAAATTATCTAACGCTTGTGTCTGTAATTCAGGCTCATCGGTAAGCATTTGCGCCACTTCGGTTTGTATTCGCAGAGCGGCTAGAGGGCTACGCAGCTCATGGGCGGCATCAGAGGTAAAACGGCGCTCGCGCCGGAAAGTTTCCGCCGTACGGGCAAAATAGCCATTCAGGCTTTGCAATAAGGGCAACACTTCCGTCGGCATATCCGCCGTATCAATTAAGTGATTATCTTCTGGCGATCGTTCTCTTACCTCCGCAGAAACACGATTTAATAAGCGTAATTCATGATGAATAACAAAAATAATAAGCCCAATCAGCAACGGCAGACTTGCGATCCAAATCCACATCTGACCCAATACGAAATTATTGATTAAGTTATTGCGGTAATCCATTTCCTGTCCGACCGCAATAATCAGATTTTTATCTTTTGAAGGCAGCCAGAATATACGCCAAGACTCATTTCCTTCCGATAACTTCGTTTCCGTAAAGCCCCGATCCGGCGCAAATTGAAATTTTGCCCCGTTGGCATCATCGCTTACCAGCATCTCGCCGGAACGGGTAAAAATGGCAAATGCCAAAGCATCATCGTCATAACTCATCGGTGCTCTCAAAGGTGCCAAATGTCTGGCAAACCGCCCTCTCATATTACGCTCGCGCTGCTGTTCATGCAAAATCTGTTGCAATAGGAAGAAGATAAGCGCTTTGCCAATAAATACTGCTGAATATCAAACATATTATTGACTTCCTGACGGACATAATGCCAATTTAACGCGCTTGTCACGCCCCAAATAACCAACGCAATAAAGGAAAGGATCACAATTAACCGAAGTCGAATGCTGTTCATCTTCAATAAATTCATTCTTCGTTTTTACCTAAGGCATAACCGACACCATGTACCGTGCGAATAAACTGTTTACCTAATTTTTGACGTAAATTATGAATATGCACTTCAAGGGCGTTGCTGCTTACTTCATCGTCCCAGTTATATAATTTCTCCTCAATAAACGAACGGGACAACACCCGCTCTTTATTCATCATAAATAATTCGAGCAAATTATATTCTCTGGTGGTTAACGGAATGTCTTTGCCTTGCAGGCTGACTTTGCGACTGTTCGGATCAAATTTGACTAAGCTGTGTTCAACGATAGGATTCGCCTGACCGTAGCGACGACGAATCAGCGCCTGTAAGCGGGCAATGACTTCCGCTAAGGCAAAAGGTTTGCATAAATAATCATCCGCACCGCGTTGCAAACCGGTAACCCGATCATTCAAGGTATCGCGGGCGGTTAATATTAACACCGGCGTGTCAATTTTTTCATTACGCCATTGTTGCAGAATATCCATACCGTCCATACCGGGCAAGGTTAGATCTAATACAACAGCATCATAAGGTGCGGATTTTATCGCCTGTAAACCGGTTTTTCCGTCTGTGAACCAATCCACTGAAAAGCCTGATTTGGTTAATCCCACTTTGATGCCGTTACCGATTAATGCATCATCTTCAATTAACAATATTCTCATCATCATGCTACTCACAATAAATGTAGGGATACACTGCTGCTATCAAATCACAAGAATACAGCAATTTGAGTAAAGACAGACGGACGCAGCAGTGTATTCCTACATCTACTTCCGGCTATTCTAATTCATTTCGTTTCTATAAAAAAGGCGACATCGCTGTCGCCATTAGTTTAATCGCACAATTGCTGCGTTTTTTACTGATTATTGCCGGTTTTATTCCCTTGAGACGGCGCTGCCACATCTGGTCTAATCTGTTCGATATGAACGGCAAGCACTTCCGTTTTACCCCAGGATTTTTCAACATTCGCTACTAAACGAACGCGATCATCCGCAGAAAAAATATCGCCGTGCCATGCCCGACGGGAAATTTCTATTTCCAATTCTCCGCTACCGTCTTTAAATACATAATCTTTTCGACCGACGCGCTTAATGATATTACCTTCCAGCACAATCATTTGATCGTCTTCCCATTTACCGGCATCCGCCACGCGGGTAACCGACTGGTTTGCAACAAAACCGCCTCGTTGCCCCATTTGCATTCCCATGTAGGGCGCATTGCCCGGCATATTTTTAAACCCTCTGCGCATATTCGCTCTTCCGTCCGGATAACCCCGGTTACACATAGCGCCGTTACACATAGGATTATATTCTCTTACCATGCCGCAAGGCATCACTTCATACGCCGGCGCATTGGCTGCTGGCGCATTAGTTTGCACGTTGTCCGCCGCATTGGCAAAAAACGCCATACCCATGGTTGATAATGCTAAAATAGTTGCTAAACTTACTTTTTTCATACTATGTTCTCCTTACCTCATTGATAATAACCGCTCTTTATTTGAGCCCAGTAAAACATAGAATTATTAAAAAATAATTAAGGACAAAGGAAAAACTATGCGATACGACAAAATGTCCCCTTTTATTGTAATGGATATTGTAAGAGAGGCGGCAAAATACCCCAACGCCATTCACTTTGAAATAGGTCAACCGGATCTGGCGCCGTCGGAAAAAGTGAAAAAAGCATTGCAAAGTGCGGTAGAAAATAACAAATTTTCTTACACCGAAAGCTTAGGGTTATTAGCGCTGCGGGAAAAAATCTGCCAATATTATGACCGCACTTATCATGTCAAAATTACGCCGAATCGCGTACTGCTTACTCCCGGCACAAGCGGTGCATTTTTAATCGCCTATGCGCTAACTTTAGCGCAGGATGATAAATTAGGTTTGACCGACCCGTCTTATCCCTGCTACAAAAATTTTGCCTATATGATGGATATTCAGCCTGAATTTATGCCCGTGGATAAACATAATTGCTATCAGCTTGAGGTTGGGCAATTAAAAGGACGTAACATCAAAGCATTGCAGATTTCCTCGCCGGCGAATCCCACCGGAAATATTTATACCGCCGAAAGTTTGAAAAGCTTAAACGATTACTGCATGGAAAATCATATTGATTTTATTTCCGATGAGCTTTATCACGGCTTGGTTTATGATCAAAATGCCGCCACCGCCTTACAATTCAATCCGAGAGCCTATGTAATTAACGGTTTCTCAAAATATTATTGTATGCCGGGTATGCGTTTGGGCTGGATTATTGTACCGGAAGACAAGGTTCGCGAAGCGGAAATTATCGCGCAAAATATTTTTATCTCGGCGCCGACATTGAGCCAATATGCCGCACTTGAAGCCTTTGAGGAAGAATTTCTAACGGCGACCAAACAAGTATTTCAACAACGGCGCGATTTTTTATACGATGCGTTAAAAGACTTATTCACCATTGAATTTAAACCTCAAGGCGCATTTTATTTATGGGCTGACGTTTCAAAATATACCGATGACAGCTACCAATTCGCTAAAAAAATGTTGCATGAAATCCAGGTCGCCGCAACGCCGGGCATTGATTTCGGCGAGAACGGCACCAAACATTATTTGCGCTTCGCCTACACCAGAGACATCGAACATTTACGCGAAGGTGTAGAACGCATGAAACAATGGTTGAAAAATAAATAGTCTTTCTTCAACACTGATAAAAAATCAAAAAAATTAACCGCACTTTTGATCGAATATCATCAAAAGTGCGGTTAAAAATTTTAAAATTTTTGTAAAAGCTTAAACGGCAACCGTCGGAATTAAGTTTTCATCCCAGAAATCCACCACCGGATTAACCACCGGTTTGATGATGCCGACGCGAAGTACGAAATCGCCGAAACCTTCTCCTTGATCGCGTTCCGTTGCCCAGCGTGCGATTAAGCCGTCCAGTTCCGAAAGAATTTCATCAAGTGTGATGTTTTCTTTATACAGTCTTGGAATACGGGTTCCCGCAATATTGCCGCCGAGATGAAGGTTATAGCGCCCGACCGCTTTGCCCACCAGGCCGATTTCCGCTAACATTGCGCGTCCGCAGCCGTTCGGGCAACCGGTAATGCGGGTGACGATATAGTCTTGCTCCACATGGTGTTTCGCCATAATTTTATCCAGTTCGTCGATAAATTCCGGCAATACCCGTTCCGATTCCGCCATTGCCAGCGGGCAGGTTGGGAAGGATACGCAGGACATGGCGTTTTCACGCAATTTGGTAATCTTTCTGATTAAACCGTATTGGCGGGCGATATCTTCGATTTGCCGTTTATCTTCTTCGGCAACATTGGCGATAATAATATTCTGGTTGGCCGTGATACGGAAATCGCCCTTATGCACTTTCGCCAGTTCCAGCATACCGGTCATTAACGGCAAATCCGGTTTATCCACTAAGCGACCGCTTTCAATAAAACAGGTTAAATGCCATTTTTTATCAATACCTTTTACCCAGCCGATACGGTCGCCGCGCTCGGTAAATTCAAACGGTCGGATTGCTTCGAATCGGCGCCCCATACGGCGTTCCACTTCTTCGCGGAAACCTTCTAAGGTCATATTCTGAATAGTATAACGCAAGCGGGCGTTTTTACGATCCGCACGGTTACCGAAATCGCGCTGCGTGGTTACAATGGATTCGGCGGCTTTCAGGGTATCTTCAACCGGCACATAACCTAATTCAAGAGCAATATTCGGATAGGTTTTCGTATTGCCGTGTTCAAAGGAAAGCCCGCCGCCCACAAGCACGTTAAAGCCTGCCAGTTTGCCGGTTTTTTCGTCTTTAATGCCCACGAAATTCATATCGTTGCTATATAAATCCACGTCGTTTAACGGCGGCAATACCACGGCGGTTTTATATTTACGCGGTAAATAACGGTTACCTAAAATAGGCTCGTCTTCCTGGCCTAAAAAGCTGTCGGAACTTTGCACTTTTTTGCCTGAAATCCACACATCCAGATAGCCGTTAGTGCGCGGCAATAAATGCTCGGAAATTTTCTTCGCCCATTCGTAGGCTTCCTGATGCAATTCCGATTCAACCGGGTTTGAAGAACATAGCACATTACGGTTCATATCCGAGGCGGTGGCGATGGAATCCAGCCCCAGTTTATGCAGCAAGCGGTGCATATCCTGCAATTTGGTTTTCGGCACTCCGTGATATTGGAACGTCTGGCGGTTGGTTAAACGAATCGATTGATAATAATTGTTATCCCGTGCAAATTTATCAATTTCAATCCATTGCTCGGGCTTAATAATCCCGCCCGGCAAACGGCAACGTAACAGCATAAATTTCCGCGGCTCCAGTTTTTCCTCCTGGCGTTCGGCACGAATATCGCGGTCGTCCTGTTCATACATTCCGTGGAAACGGATTAATTGGAAATTATCGCCCTTAAAACCGCCGGTTAAACCGTCTTCCAAATCATCTAAAATAGTACCGCGCAAGTGGTTGCTTTCCTCTTTTAAACGTTCGTTATCAGACAGCGGGTTATCCTGCCACTCCAGGCCTTTTTGTTTTTTATCGCTCATTGGTATTCACTCCTAATACACATCACGTTGATAGCGTTTATCTTCGCGCAAGTCATTTAAATATTCTTCCGCATCCTCCGGCGTTAATTTGCCTTCCCGTGCGATCACTTCCAGCAAAGCGTTTTCCACGTCTTTTGCCATTTTAGAGGCATCGCCGCATACATAAACATGTGCGCCCTCCTGCAGCCATTGCCAAAGTGCGGTGGATTTTTCACGAATTTTATCCTGCACATAAATTTTCTCCGCCTGATCCCGCGACCACGCAAAATCGTATTTATGCAGATAGCCGTCCTTGACGAATTGTTGCCATTCCGCCTGATATAGGAAATCCGTCGCAAAATGCTGATTACCGAAAATCAGCCAGTTTTTGCCCTCGGCCTCCTCTGCCTGGCGTTGTTGCAGGAATGCACGGAACGGCGCAATACCTGTTCCCGAACCAATCATAATGATCGGTTTCGATTTATCCTGCGGCAGGCGGAAATTATCATTCGGTTCCACAAAGATTTTCACTTCGCCGTCTTCTTCCACGCGATCCGCTAAAAAGCCGGAAGCAACGCCTGTTCTCGCCCGCCCTTCATGTTCGAAACGTACCACGCCGACACTTAAATGCACTTCTTCGCCCACTTCTTCCGGCGAAGAGGAAATGGAATATAAGCGCGGCGTTAACGGACGTAATAAATCAGCAAATTGCTGCGCACTAATTTTGGCCGGAAAGTCGTGCAATACGTCAACAATCGGTGTGTCATTTACATAATCCGCCAGTTTTTTATCGCTACTCACTAATGCGGTTAACTTTTTGTTATTTGCTAATTGAGCATAGCCTTTCACAAAAGCCGGGGTGTTTTGCGTTAATTCCAGACGGCTTAAAAGTGCGCCATGAATATCCAAGCTTTTGCCGTTTAATTGAACGGATTCGTCAGGTTGGATTTTCAATAACCCCAGTACTTCGTTAATTAAATCGGGATCATTTTCCGCCCATACCCCCAGTGCATCACCCGCTTTGTATTGCAAACCGGAACCGGATAAATCAAATTCGAAATGGCGCACATCTTTTGCCGAATCGCGGGCGGTAATTTTCTGATTGGTGATAAGTTTCGCCGTATATGGATTTTCTTTGCTGTAATTAACCGCACTTTGCGCCGAGCTTGCGCTTACAACAGATGCGACAACGGAAGCCGAAACGGCGGATTTGGCTTTAACCGCCTCAACCACATCCTGGATCCATTTATCGGCGGTCGATTTGAAATCAAGATCCGCGTCGGCACGTGCCAGTAAGCGTTTCGCACCGAGTTCTTCAAAACGTTTGTCGAAATCTTTTCCCGCCTGGCAGAAATTAGGATATGAAGTATCGCCTAAACCTAATACTGCAAACTCAAGGTTGGCTAAATTCGGTGCTTTTTTACCATGCAACAATTTATAAAGCGGCACGCCTTCTTCCGGCGCTTCGCCTTCGCCCTGTGTTGAGGTAACCAATAGGACAAACTGTTCATCGCCAATGGTTTTGGCTTTATACTCTTTCAGCGCTTTGCGGGTTACATTGACGCCTTCCGCTTTTAAACGTTCCGCCAACTGATTCGCCACCCCATTGGCATTGCCGGTTTGCGATGCGGACAGCACTGTCACATTTAAAGGTTTATCTTCAGTTACAAGGGTTGAAGCCGCATTTTTATTTGTCACATTTGTACCTGCATCCTCACCCTGTGCCTTAGCCCAGGCATAACCGGAAAGCCACGCCAGTTGGATTGGATTTAACTTTGCCAGCAACTGTTCCGTTTCCGGCGGTAAAGGGTTTGTTGTGTTTGACATTTTATTTTTCCCACAAATTATTAAAAATCACTCCCTCCCTTAGCAAAGAGAGGAAATACTTCCCGGTACTAAATTTCCAGAATCATTCCCGCCGCAACCGTGTGATAAGTTGCTTCGTCAATCAAGATAAAGGATCCCGTTGCGATGTTTTGCGCGTATGTTGTTGCGGTAATCGGTTTTTGCAAGCTGATTTGCACTTCTCCGATATCATTCATTTTTAAGCTGTCCGCTTGCGCCGAATGGCTTAAAGTCTGCACGTCCAGGACGCGATCCACGCTGGATACTTTGGCGAATACGGTTAATGTCGTGTGTTTTAATAAATATTTACGTGCCGGATTTAGTGCGCGCTGATCAAACCAGCAAACCGTCGCCTTTAACGCTTTGGTTGCAACCGTTGCCGAATTTTCCGCTAAAAAAGTATCGCCGCGGGAAATATCAATATCGTCCGCTAAACGCAATGTGACCTGCTCGCCCACTTTTGCCGACTGCACCAGGCCGTTCGGCGAATAAATTTCGGTAATCCGAGTTTCATACCCTGTCGGCTCGATACGGACTTTATCGCCCTTACGGATAGAACCGGATTCAATACGCCCCTGATAACCGCGGAAATCGTCCTGTTTATCCTGATCCAAACGGCTGACCAATTGCACCGGGAAATGAAAATCCTCCGCTTTTTCGGATTGGTGATCATCCGTCGGCAGATTTTCTAAAACGGTTAACAAGGCTTCGCCTTCATACCAGGGCGTCGCATCGCTTTTATGCACAATATTATCACCCTGCAAAGCGGAAACCGGTACAAACACCACTTCTTTCAAACCCAGCTGTTTCGCTAATTTTGTATAGGCGGCGGTGATTGCATTGAATTTATTCTGTTCGAAATTCAGCAAATCCATTTTGTTAACGGCCACGATAATATGCGGGGTGTTTAGATGCTTTAAAATGGCGGAATGACGTTTGGTTTGCGCTAATAATTCCACTTCTTCTTTAGAAAAATCCAATTGAGAAGCATCAATTAGCACCACCGCCGCATTGGCGGTTGAAGCGCCCGTTACCATATTGCGGGTGTATTGCTCGTGTCCCGGGGTATCGGCGATAATGAATTTACGTTTTGCCGTAGAAAAATAACGATACGCCACATCAATGGTAATACCCTGTTCGCGTTCCGCTTCCAACCCGTCGGTTAAAATGGAAAAATCAATCACTTCCCCGTTGCTTTTGGATTTATCCAGACTTAACAGCTGATCGCTCAATAAGGCTTTACTATCGTAAAGTAAACGACCGATCAGCGTGCTTTTACCGTCATCCACACTGCCTGCGGTGATAAAACGAAGTGGTGCATATTGGTTTAGGTTGCTCATTATATAATCCTTCAATATTCTGTTTAGCTCCCTTCTTTGCCGCCTTGTGTGCTTGAATTTGTAGGAAAATTTAGCATGTTTGAGCTACGTAGTAGCGAGTTCTAAATTTTCCGTTAAACAAATTCAGGCTAAGCAAGGAAACAAGGCAAAGCAGGGGGTGCTTTCTTTGGTTACTTTCTTTGCACAAGCAAAGAAAGTGACAAAATCAAAAATAACCCTGCTTTTTGCGTTGTTCCATGGCGGCTTCACTGGTGCGATCGTCCATGCGGGTTGCGCTGCGTTCCGAAATCTCGGTTACCGCCGTTTCTTTAATAATCTCCGCCGGAGTTGCCGCCGTACTGGCCACCGGGCAGGTGCAGCTGATATCTCCAACGGTGCGGAAACGTACGGAGACCACTTTGCTTTCGTCGCCCGGTTGTTTCGGCGTAATCGGTGTAACCGGTACTAACAAACCGTTGCGTTCCACTACTTCACGTTGGTGAGCGTAATAAATCGGCGGCAATTCTAATTTTTCCCGTTCGATATATTGCCAGATGTCCAGTTCCGTCCAGTTGGAAATCGGGAATACCCGCATATTTTCGCCTTTATGCAATTTGCCGTTATACAGCGACCATAATTCCGGACGTTGCGCTTTCGGATCCCATTGACCGAATTCATCACGGAAAGAAAAAATACGTTCTTTAGCGCGGGCTTTTTCTTCGTCGCGACGGGCACCGCCCATTAAGGCGTCAAAACCGTTGGCTTCAATAGTTTCAAGCAGCGTGACCGCCTGTGCCGCATTGCGGGAATCCGTTTCTTTGCGTAACACTACGGTGCCTTTGGCAATGGAATCTTCAACATGGCCGACAACCAAACGTGCATTCAGTTTTTTCACCTGCTCGTCACGGAATTGAATCACTTCCGGGTAGTTATGACCGGTGTCGATATGTACTAACGGAAACGGAAGGACCAAATCCCGTCCTTCTAATTGGAAGGCTTTACGAGCTAAGGCAAGTAAAACCACAGAATCCTTCCCGCCGGAGAAAAGTAATGCGGGATGACTACATTCGGCGACCACTTCGCGAATAATATAAATGGATTCCGCCTCAAGCCAGTCCAGGTGGCCGTTTTCAATTTGATTTTGTGTTGTCATTTATTTCTTCCTTTGTAGAGTGCGCCCATCGGCTCACCGCCTATTAATATAAAATTTTCCCATGGCGGGCGTCTTAAGCCCAGCCGACGGCTTATTTATGCAAACCGCATTCCTTGCTGTCTTTGTTTTCCCACCACCAGCGACCGGCACGGATGTCTTCGCCGGCTTTCACTTGTTTAGTGCAAGGCTCACAACCGATACTCGGATAGCCCTGTTTGTACAGTTCGTTATAAGGAATGTCATATTTCAGGATATAGGCCCACACATCCATTTCATGCCAGTCAAAAATCGGGTTATATTTGTCAATGCCACGGCTTTGATCCCATTCATGAAATTCAAGTTCGGTACGGGTGACCGACTGCTCTCTGCGCTGCCCTGTCAGCCAGGCATCCGCATCGGCTAACGCCCGGTTTAACGGCTCGATTTTACGGATAAAACAACATTCGCGGCGTAATTCCACGCTTTCATAAAAGGCAAATCTGCCTTTTTCGCGATCATATTTTTCCGCGGCGATAGGATTAGGACGGAATAATCGAAAATCCAAATCGGGATACGTCTTTTTCACCGTATCCGCCAAAGCCAGCGTTTCAGGATTTAAACGTCCGGTTTCCAAGGTGAATACCGTAATCTTTGCCTTGCTTTTAGCGATAACATCGGTAATCACCATGTCTTCCACGGCTAAACTGCTGGCAAATTTGGCATGTTGATGCCGATTGGCAATTTCATGAATACGCTGTGCCAGAAGCTGTTCTTTTTCAGCCAGCGCGGCGAAATCCGTTGCTGTCGGCTGAGGAATCTGCCAAAAATTCGGTTTAATAATCATTGTTTTCCCACTTTTAAATTAAATTTATCCGTCAGCTTACCCTAAGCTACTCGCTCAATACGCAGGCTGTCCAAGGTAAAGTGCGGTCGTTTTTGCGCGAATTTATCTTCACCGAACCAGGCTAATTTTTCATGTAACGACACCACTTCACCCACCACAATTAAAGCCGGAGTCGGCGCTTTTTCCGCCAGTTCCGCCAGATTTTTCAGGGTGCCTATTTGCGTGTGCTGGGTTTCCTGCGTACCTTGCGAAATTACGGCAACGGGCGTTGAAGCGGCTCTGCCGTATTGCTGCAAACTTTGCGCAATGGTTGCCGCTTTTAAGGTACCCATATAAATCACTAATGTCTGATTACTGCGGGCGAGAGTCTGCCATTCTATATCCGAGGCATCGGCTTTGCGGTGCCCGGTGACGAAAACCGCACTTTGCGCATAATCCCGATGGGTCAACGGAATGCCCGCATAGGCGGTGGCGCCAATTGCCGCCGTAATGCCCGGCACGACGGAAAACGGAATACCTTGTTGCGCCAGTACTTCCAACTCTTCACCGCCGCGGCCGAACACAAAAGGATCGCCGCCTTTCAACCGCACCACACGTTTACCCTGCAGGGCAAGATCCGCTAAAAGCTGATTGGTTTCTTGCTGCGCCACCTGACGCCCCTGCGCCCGTTTGCCAACAAAGATCAATTCCGCATCACGACGTACCAAATCCAGAATTTCGGCGGAAACCAAAGCGTCATATAACACCACATCCGCCTGCTGGATTTCCTGCAAGCCTTTCAGCGTCAATAACCCCGCATCACCCGGCCCGGCACCCACTAAGGAAACCGAACCGCCTTGATAATCTTTGGTCAGTTGTAATTCCAATTCTTTTTTCGCCGCTTCAATCTGACGGTTTTTTAATAGCCGGCTGAATCTGCCGTTGAACAAACTTTCCCAAAAGCGACGACGTTCGGTAATTGTTTTTAATTGTTGTTTTACTTTGTGCCGCCATTTGCCGGAAATATCCGCCATCACACCCAAATGTTGCGGTAATAAGGCTTCCAGTTTTTCACGTAATAAGCGGGCAAGTACCGGTGCCGCGCCGCCGCTTGAAACGGCGACCTGGATCGGGCTGCGATCGATAATGGAAGGAAAAATAAAGGAGCAACGCGCTTGATCATCAACCACATTAACCAGTTTTTGCCGGCTTTCCGCCACCTGGAAAACCTGTTCGTTAAGTTGTTCGTCATCTGTCGCCGCCACCACTAAAAATACGTTGCGAATCTGTTCGCCGTGGAATTCTTTGGCAATCCAGATAATGCGATCCTGCTCGACAAGTGCGGTCAATTCCGCGTTTAATTTTTGTGCCGTAATGCGCACTTCCGCATTGGCTTTAAGCAGCAAGTTCACTTTACGCGCGGCAATCGTACCGCCGCCTACCACCAGCACCGGACGGTTATTTAAATCGGCGAAAACGGGAAAGTAATTCATCATTTATCCTTATGCTGAGCAGCAATGTAAAGTTGATCGAATAATGCGTTGTCGGCAAAATGGGTTTGATTGATTATGGCCCAATCGCCAAACACTTGGTTCACATCAAAGCTATTCACCGGCGGAAAAAGTGCGGTGGATTTTTGTAAAATTTTTTCATTGGTCGGGCGAAAATGATGTTTTACCGCCAATTCCTGCGCCGCTTCCGACCATAGATTGCGTAAATAGGCTTGCGCTTGTTCGTGCGTACCGTTAATTTTTGTGTTGGCGTTAACTTCCGCCACATAAACCGGGGTATAAGCGGTATAACTCGGATAAATCACGCTAAAGCTATTCTCACCCAGCGCTTTTGCCGCCAGCGCCGCTTCGTTTTCCGGTGCAATCAACACATCGCCTAAATTACGCTGAGTGAAGGAAATGCTCGCCCCCCGCGCACCGCTTTCCAGCACCGGCACACGGGCTAATATTTTTTTCATAAAAGCTTGCGCTTGTTGCTCATCGCCCTGTGCTTTGGCGTAAGCATAAGCGGATAAATAGGCAAACCGTCCGTTAGCCGAGGTTTTCGGATTGGCAAAAATAACGGATACGTCATCACGAATTAAATCATGCCAGTCATGAATATTTTTCGGATTGCCTTTTTTCACCAGAAATACCATCACCGAACCGAAAGGGACGCTATGGTTTGGCAAGGCTTGCTGCCAGTGGCTATCCACCAATCCTTTTTTAACTAAGATATCTACATCGCTACTTTGCGTGAGCGTCACCACATCCGCCGGTAAACCGCTCGCCACACTCAACGTTTGCTTGCTTGCGCCGCCGTGAGATTGGGAAATCATTAAGTCTTGCCCCTGTTGCGCTTTATAGGCCTGACGAAATTCGAGGTTATATTCTTTATAAAAATCACGAATTACATCATAAGCGACATTAAGCAATACGGTTTTCCGCGCTTGTTGTTCGTGAGTTTTCAACCAGATTCCAGCCGAGATAAGCGCAATAAGAAAAATAACAATCCATTTTTTCATTTTGCTCTCCTAATATTCGGTGCAACCGAGGTGAAATTCATAACAACAAATACCCGTTCAATCGGTACGGCTAAATTTATAAAACAAAATTTATTCGTTCGAAAATAACAAAAATGAATTTCTTATAACCAAAAGAAATATTCCACCTTAATTTAATCGTTTAAATATTCATAAAAGTTATAAGAAATAATTTTTTGTTCTTTGCATTGAAGGAAAAGTGCGGTTATTTTTTTGAAAAATTTTGTCTGGATATGAATCACGGGAGCAAAAATGAGACAGGTATTGCCGGGCTTTAGACGAGGATTAACTGTCACGATCTTATGGCTGACCTCCATGATCGTGCTGCCTTTAATCTTATTGGTTATCACCGCGTTGCAGCTCAAGGGTACGGAAATTTGGCAAATCATTACCAGCACACGCGTTATTTCCTCCATTCTGCTTTCTTTTAAAATGGCGTTGGCGGCAACGGTGGTTAACATCATTTTCGGTTTTTTATTAGCCTGGATTCTTGTTCGCTACAATTTTCGGGGAAAATCGCTGGTGAATGCGTTTATTGACCTGCCTTTCGCCCTGCCGACGGCGGTGGCGGGAATTGCCCTTGCCTCTCTCTACGCGCCGACAGGTTTAATCGGCGGCATTCTAGCCAAAGCGGGCGTTCAAATCGCCTATACGCCGAGCGGCATTGCTATCGCCCTGATTTTTGTCAGCCTGCCTTTCGTAGTAAGGGCTATCCAACCCGTACTCGCCAATTTTGACCCGAGTTTTGAGGAAGCGGCCCATATTTTAGGCGCATCAAAATGGACGACGCTAACCAAGGTGATTATTCCCGCCCTGCTGCCCGCCATTATCGGCGGCGCCGGCATGGGCTTTGCCCGTTCGCTGGGCGAATACGGTTCCGTGATTTTTATCGCCGGTAACGTACCTTTGGTCTCCGAAATCGCGCCGTTGATTATTATGTCGAAACTGGATCTTTATGATGTACAGGGGGCATCGGTTGTAGCGTTACTAATGATTTTAATTTCATTTATTTTGATTTTTCTAGTCAACTGGCTGCAATGGGCAATCAATAAACGCATAACACAGGTGAAATAAAATGGAAAAAACGGATTGGCAAAAATGGGGATTAATCAGCGTCGGGCTATTATTCTTCACAATTATTTTATTATTTCCGCTGTTGACGGTGTTCTATTACGCCTTGGAACAAGGTATTGATTTATTTATCAAATCAATTCAGGAGGAAGAGGCTCAAGCGGCAATTTGGCTGACCGTTAAAGTAGCGTTAATCGTGCTGCCGATTAATATTTTTATCGGCGTGGTAATGGCCTGGACAATTGCTTACTTTAATTTTAAAGGTAAGAGTTTTTTAACCGCACTTTTAGATTTGCCTTTTTCCGTTTCACCCGTTGTGGTCGGCTTAATGTTTTTGCTGATGTTCGGTATCGACAGTTTCTTCGGACAATGGCTTGCGACGCATCAGATTCGCGTTATTTTTGCCCTGCCCGGCATTGTGTTGGCGACCTTATTTGTGACGTTTCCGCTGATTGTCAAATCCCTGATCCCGACGATGAATGCGCAAGGTAACAGTGAAGAACAGGCGGCATTAATTCTCGGTGCAAACAGTTGGACATTGTTCCGCAAGATTACTTTTCCCAAAATTAAATGGGCGTTAATTTACGGCGTTATTTTAAGCAATGCGCGCGCGATGGGCGAGTTTGGCGCGGTAAGTGTGGTTTCCGGGCATATCCGCGGGCTGACTAATACCATCCCCCTTTATGTGGAAATAAGCTACAACGAATACCAGTTTGTCGCCGCCTTTGCCTGCGCCAGCTTGTTGGCTTTACTGGCAATATTTACTCTTGGTTTGCAAAATACGCTGACTTGGTTACAGAAACGAAAATTCAACCGACATTAAACAGGAAACCACCATGTCCATAAAAATTGAAAATTTAGAAAAACATTTTGGCAGTTTCCATGCCTTGAAAAATATTAATTTACAATTCAAACAAAACCAGCTAACGGCGCTTTTAGGCCCCAGCGGTTGCGGAAAAACCACCCTTTTGCGCATCATCGCGGGACTTGAATTTGCAGATTCCGGCAAAATTTTATTTGAACATCGGGATGTCACGGATTTATCGGCAAAGGATCGCGGCGTGGGATTTGTGTTTCAACATTATGCGCTGTTTCAAAATATGACGGTTTATGACAACGTTGCCTTCGGTTTACGGGTAAAACCGCGTAAAGAACGTCCGAGCAAGGAAGAAATTCAGCAAAAAGTGACCGCACTTTTAAAACTGGTAAAACTGGATTGGCTGGCAAATGCTTACCCTAATCAGTTGTCAGGCGGACAACGGCAACGTATCGCGTTAGCTCGCTCCCTTGCGGTGCAACCCAAAGTATTATTACTGGACGAACCTTTCGGCGCCTTAGATGCGCAGGTACGCAAAGAATTACGCCGCTGGTTGCGCGATCTGCATCAGGAATTGAATGTGACCAGTATTTTTGTCACCCATGATCAGGATGAAGCGCTGGATGTCTCCGATCGTATCGTGGTAATGAATCAGGGGCAAATTGAACAAATCGACGAACCGAATCAAATTTACCATGCTCCGCAAACGCCTTTCGTCACCCAGTTTGTGGGTGATGTGAATGTTTTTCACGGGCATATTGATGAAGGTAATCTGGTCATTGGCGAGTTCAGCCACAAAATTGATCCGGCAACCAACACTACACAACCGGTAAATAATCAATCGGCGACCGCCTATATTCGTCCCTATGAACTCACCATATCAAGACATGCCGACAACGCCCTCGCTACCGGTAAAATCACCCATATTAATGCGATTGGTTTTATTGTACGTATCGAAATCGAGAGTGCGCAAAGTGATCAGCCGATTGAAGTAATTCTGACGAAAGCCGCTTATAGCCAGTCTCAATATAAGGTAAACGAACAGATTTACCTCGTACCGGACAAACTCAATCTGTTCCAGCAGATGAACATCTAGAATAAAAAGTGCGGTCGAAAAAACAAAATTTTTTGAATGGCGGACTTCAGCCGGACGCCATATCCGGCGTCCGCTCAATTATCCGTTAAATAAGAAAATATTCTTAATCCTTCAATTCACGGATTTTTTGAATTACATTGCTGGTTGAACAACCGTTCTCGAAGTTTAAGACCTTAACATCGCCGCCGTTTGCCCAAACTTCTTTTGAGCCGGCAATATCTTCCGGTTTATAATCACCACCCTTCACCAATAAATCAGGCAAAACTTCACCTATTAAACGCTGAGGCGTATCTTCATCAAATGCCACCAGCCAGTCGACCGATGAAAGCCCGGCAAGTACCGCCATTCTTGACGGTAAATCGTTAATCGGTCTCGTCTCGCCTTTCAGACGTTTAACGGAATCATCCGTGTTGACGGCGACAATCAGACGATCGCCGAGTTTACGCGCATTTTCCAGATAAGAAACATGTCCGGGATGTAAAATATCGAAACAACCGTTAGTCATCACGATTTTTTCCCCGCGGGCTTTAGCTAATTGAACGGCAACTTTAAGCTCATCTTCGTTCATAATGCCGAAACCGGTTGAAGATCTGCCATGAATGGCATTTTCCAATTCGATGGTGGAAACCGTTGAAGTCCCCAGTTTACCGACCACAATACCGGCGGCGACATTAGATAAGAAACAAGCTTCTTCAAAAGAACGTCCGTCGGCAAGGGCTGTGGCTAATACGCTGATTACCGTATCGCCGGCGCCGGTCACATCAAAAACTTCTTTGGCTTCTGTCGGTAAGTGATAAGCTTCCTGTCCCGGTCGTAATAACGTCATTCCTTTTTCCGAGCGGGTAACCAATAAAGCGCTTAATTCAATATCGGCAATAAGCTTGAGGCCTTTTTCGATAATGTCTTCTTCGGTATCACATTTCCCTACGACAGCTTCAAATTCAGACATATTCGGTGTTAATAATGTCGCACCGCGATAACGTTCAAAATCCGTGCCTTTCGGATCAATCAATACCGGTACTTTGGCTTTACGGGCAATCTGGATCATCTGTTGCACATCATTTAAAGTTCCTTTGCCGTAATCGGAAAGGATTAACGCACCAAAATTTTTAACCGCATTTTCAAGTTTTGTCAGCAGTTCGGTACTTTGTACGTTTTTAAAATCCTCTTCAAAATCAAGGCGTAACAATTGTTGATGACGGGAAAGAATACGCAGTTTTGTAATTGTCGGGTGAGTAGCTAACCGCACAAAATCACAATCAATTTTTTGTGTTTGCAACAACGTCGTTAGTGCTTTTCCCGTTTCATCCAACCCGGTTAAGCCGAGTAGTTGAACCGGCACATTTAGCGAGGCAATATTCATCGCCACGTTTGCCGCTCCGCCGGCACGTTCTTCATTTTCCTGAACTCGCACAACCGGCACCGGTGCTTCCGGTGATATACGATTTGTCGCACCAAACCAATAGCGATCTAACATTACATCGCCTAAAACCAGTACTTTCGCTTGATTAAATTGAGCCGAATATTGAGCCATATTGAATCCTATGCATATTTATTTGTTATAAAACAGAAATTTTGCAGATTTTACCACAGTCCCGACTTGATTGGCTTAAAATTTAAGTAAATTTCCGTTAAACTAACAAACAAGTTTTATCATGTTATATTTCATTCTCTGTTATGGCAAAAAATAATACTCCTATATTTCAAAAATCTTTTTTAGCCCCCAAGTACTGGCCGTTTTGGCTTGCTGTCGGCATTTTCCGTCTGATTCTTTTATTGCCTTACCCTCTTTTATGTAAAATCGGTCTGGGTTTGGGAAAATTATTTTCTAAACTGAGTGTCGGTAAACGCAGATCTCAAATCGTGCGCCGTAATCTGCAGCTTTGCTTTCCAAACTGGAATGAAGAAAAAATTGAATCAACTTTACAAGCCAATCTGGAGTCTGTAGGTATGGCAATTATCGAAACCGGTATGGCGTGGTTCTGGTCGGATAAGCGTATTGCCAAATGGAGCAAAATTGAAGGTATCGAATATCTCAAAAATAATGCTAAAGACGGGATTATTTTAGTCGGTGTGCATTTTCTTACGCTGGAACTTGGCGCTCGTATAATAGGTTTGCAACATCCGGGGATCGGTGTTTATCGCCCGAATGACAATCCGATTATGGATTGGTTGCAGTATCGCGGTCGTATTCGTTCCAACAAAGATTTATTAGATCGCAAGGATCTGCGCAGCATGATTAAAGCCTTGCGCACCGGCAATACTATTTGGTATGCGCCTGATCATGACTACGGCAGAAAAAATGCGGTTTTCGTACCGCTCTTTTCGGTACCTGACGCGGCAACAACCACAGGCAGCTATTATTTATTAAAATCCTCTCCGCTCAGTAAGGTAGTCCCTTTTGCACCGCTACGTAATACGGACGGTTCCGGCTATACCGTGACTGTCGAACCTCCGGTAGATTTTACCGATATTTTGCATGATAAAGAGGCAATTGCCAAACGCATGAATAAAGTGGTGGAAAGAGAAATTATGCTTGGAGTGGAACAATATATGTGGTTACATCGCCGTTTTAAAACACGCCCTAACGAATCGGATAAAAGTTTATATGATTAAAACAGGATGTAAGCCGGACATAACGCTCGTTAAAATTGTATTAAGCTATCCATAAAATCATCTTTAAAATCAATATGGCGGACACCACACTCGGTGTCCGTTAAACATTTAGGCATTTATCAGTATCCGTATTGTCATTTTAAGAGTCAATCAACACTAAAATAGCCGCATCACCGCCCCACTCTTTCGGAGCCCGGTGTAACGCTCTTACGTTAGGGTGTTGCACCAACCAGCGGGGAATTTGCCGTTTTAACGTATAAGTGCCATATCCCGTCATAATACTTGCGCAATAAACATGTTCGTCAAGGCAAGCCTGAATCAGGCTTGCCAATTCCAGTTTTGCCTGCTCTTTGGTTAATCCGTGCAGATCTAAAAATAATTCGGGAGAAAAATCCCCTCGGCGCAATTGTTTAAGTAAATAGGTATCTTCTCCCTCACGTAAATATTTCACCGCATCTTCTTCATTCAGTAAGGGTTCGTATTCATCTGAAAAATAAAACAGCGTATCTGATTTTTCTCTAATTTCACGCTGTTCCGATTTCTTTTTTACATTTACTTTTTTCGGTGCTACAAATGTATTTTGTGCCAGTTTTTTTGCGCCTTTAATACTTTCGCGAAATAAATTTATATCTTCATCTTTTAACATTCTTCACCTCAAAATATAGCTATTTATCGTCATGATAGCATATAATATCGTAAAATTAATCTTGCATAGATATGTGCTCTATTCTCATATCTCATTTCATATAGGTATTATTATGACGTCTGTTACTTTCAATCAAGAATTAATTGATTTTATTCAAGCGGATGATATAACAAACAATCTTCATAGCATTAAAGATTATCTGCGTTGGACTTATAGCAATTTCAATCGTTCGGATATTTATTACGGCCACGGGCAAGACAATAGTTGGGATGAGTCAACTCAGCTCGTTTTATCTGGCTTAGATCTGCCGCTCGATCTTCCACAGGAATTATACAATGCCAATCTTACTCAAGCAGAAAAAGAAACGGTGATAAATTTAGTTATCAAGCGTTTGGCAAAGCGTTTACCCGTTGCTTATTTAACCAATTCCGCTTGGTTTTGCGGTTTGGAATTTTATGTGGATGAACGCGTTATCATTCCCCGTTCCCCAATCAGCGCATTAATTGAAAACCGCTTTCAAGGCATTATTGTCAAGGAACCTAAACGTATTTTAGATATGTGTACCGGTAGCGGCTGTATTGCCATTGCCTGTGCGGAACAATTTAAAGAAGCGGAAGTGGATGCGGTGGATCTTTCCATTGATGCGCTGAATGTGGCTGAAATCAATATTGATCGTTATAACCTCTCCGAGCGGGTTTTCCCGATACAATCGGATTTATTCGATAATGTGCCCGCAGATAAATACGACCTAATCGTATCTAATCCGCCTTATGTGGACCGAGAAGATCTTGCCGATATGCCGGAAGAATTTCATTACGAACCGGAAATGGCTTTAGGATCGGGTGTTGACGGTTTAACGATCACCAAACAAATTTTAGCAAATGCGGCAAACTATCTGAATGATGACGGCGTATTGGTTTGTGAGGTAGGAAACAGTATGATCCACCTGATAGAACAATACCCTGATGTGCCTTTCAATTGGGTGGAATTACGTAACGGCGGTGTAGGCGTATTTGTTTTAACTAAAGCACAGTTAATTGCATATCAAACCAAATTTACGGATTGATCCCAAACAAAAACGGCATATAAGAATTTATATGCCGTTTATTGATTAATAAGAAAGTAAATTAACCGTTAATAAAATCTTCACCTGACTTAATGTCACCTTGTAAAGTTTCTAACATAGCATTTAACGCTTTTTCTTCAAATGCACTTAATTTACCCAGGGTTAAGTATTCTTCAACACCTTCTGTACCTAAACGAACCGGTTGTGCAAAGAAACGGGCATATTTGCCGTCGCCTTCCACATAAGCGCATTCAACAACTTTCGCACCTTGCGAGGCTTTCACTAATGCTAATGCAAAACGTGCCGCCGCCTGCGCCATAGATAAGGTTGCAGAACCGCCGCCCGCTTTTGCTTCAACCACTTCCGTACCTGCATTTTGGATACGATGCGTTAAAGCAATGATTTCCTCTTCACTGCTCCATTCAACATTTTGAACTTGAGACAATAACGGAAGAATGGTTACACCCGAATGACCGCCGATAACAGGAATTGTAACCCGAGTAGGATCTAAGCCTTTTAATTCGGCGATAAAGGTTTCCGCTCGAAGAATATCTAAGGTAGTAATGCCGAATAATTTACGTTTGTCGTAAACACCCGCTTTTTTCAATACTTCGGCCGCAATGGCAACCATCGCATTAACCGGGTTGGTGATAATACCCACACAGGCTTTCGGGCATTGTTCCGCCACTTTTTCGGTCAGACTACGAATAATACCCGCATTAACACCGAATAAATCCGCACGTGTCATGCCCGGTTTACGTGCCACACCCGCAGAAATTAACACAATATCCGCCCCTTTTAATGCTTCTGAAGGATCCGTACCGGCAAAACCTTCAACCACAACATCTGTTGGGATATGGCTAAGATCTTTAGCAACACCCGGGGTGACGGGTGCGACATCATACAGAGATAAAGATGAACCAGCCGGTAATTGTAACTTTAATAATAAAGCCAACGCTTGACCAATGCCGCCTGCGGCACCTAGAACTGCAACTTTCATTTAAGACTCCTTAATGTGGAAATTTATAACTTGAAATTGGTAGAAAGTATAAAGACAGAATCACAAAATTACAAATACTTAGTCGCTATTTTCACGATCTAAAACAAATTTTTTGCTAATTTTTTTCGAAAACGAAAATAACTAAAAATAGTTATTACCGAATAAATCATATTTCTAAATTTTTATTGCATTTTTTTGAATTTTTATGCAAAATTTATGCAATTTGTGTTAATGGAAAATAAATATGGCAATAGAAAAAACGGATAATTTATTAACTGTATTTAAAGACTTACTTTCACAGGAACGTTTCGGTTCGCAAAGTGAGATTGTCAGTGCGTTGCAAGACTTGGGTTTCAGTAATATTAATCAATCCAAAGTCTCCCGGATGCTGACAAAATTCGGTGCGATCCGCACCCGTAATACCCGTATGGAAATGGTATATTGCCTGCCCAATGAATTAAGCGTGCCGAACACCAGCAGTCCGCTGAAAAATCTCGTGCTAGACATTGATCATAATGACTTTCTTATCGTGATCAAAACAAGCCCGGGCGCTGCACAACTTATCGCCCGGTTACTGGATTCCGTCGGCAAAACGGAAGGTATTTTAGGTACTATTGCGGGAGATGATACGATTTTTATCACACCGACGAAAGGAACGGGCATTAAAGAATTAATTAATACCATTCAACAACTTTTTGAGAATTCTTTATAAATATGAAGATACTGATTACCGGCGCAACAGGGTTAGTGGGAAAGGCTCTAACCCGACAATTACTCAAGCAATCTCATCAGATCACCGCCCTCACTCGCGCCGTTAATACCGCCCAAAAACTATTCCCCGAAGTTGATTGGGTTTCTTCTCTTTCTACTTATAAAAATCTGGATCAATTTGATGCGGTTGTTAATCTTGCCGGCGAACCTATTTTTGATAAAAAATGGACGGATGAACAAAAACTGCGGTTAAAAAACAGCAGAATTTTATTAACTCAACAACTAACGCAATTAATTAATCGGGGAAAACGCCCGCCGGTATTTATATCCGGTTCTGCATCAGGATTTTATGGCAATGCGGGAAGCCAATTATTAACAGAATCGGCTTTGCCCGCAACTTCATTTACAGCCGAACTCTGCCAGGCTTGGGAAGCTGCGGCACAACAAGCCGACACCCGGGTTTGCGTGATTCGCACCGGAATGGTGATGTCGCCCAGAGGCGGCGCGCTCGCCCGAATGTTACCGCTTTATCGTTTCGGATTAGCGGGGAAATTAGGCTCCGGACAGCAATTTATGCCTTGGATTGCCCTAAAAGACATGGTGCGAGGCATTATCTTTCTGATAAATAATCCCAACGCCGTCGGCGCGTTTAATTTTTCCTCACCGAATCCCGTAACCAATAAAGAATTTAACCGCTTATTAGGATCCAGACTAAAACGCCCTCACTTTTTTTCTGTCCCCGCTTGCATATTGCGGTTATTTTTGGGTGAACGCGCCTGTTTGTTGCTGGACAGCCAAAATGTTTATCCTAAAAAACTGCTGGACTTAGGTTATACGTTCCAATTCGAACATTTAGAGACTTATTTTTCGAAAACGCTCAAGCAAAAACGAAAAAAATAAACCGCACTTTTGACGGTTTCATCACAATTTAACGCCAAAAGTGCGGTCAGTTTTTGCCAATTTTTTACAATTGCTGATAAAGCCGTAAGGCATAAGCATCCGACATGCCGGCAATATAATCGCAAATAATTCTGTGTTTTCCTTCATCTGTGGCATTTTGCCAGCGTTTTACCGTATTTCTCGGTAAAAGCCGTTCGGGATCACTTTCGAAAATCTGGAACATTTCGGTCAATATGCGTTGACCTTTATATTCGATCCGTTGGGTTTCTACGTCTCGGATAACATACTTGAATACAAAACGCTTAAATACATTCAACGCGTCCAGTACTCCTTTTGGCAGTTCCGCATTATAACGTAGCAACGGTTCGGCAAAATCTGCGGTCATTTTCCAGCGAATATGGGTAATAAAATAATTAACTAACGCACCGATAGCATTCTTCCGCTGGTAATGCTGATCGGAAAATAATTTTTCGGTAATTTGTTCAATGTTAGACTGTATCCAGTTTGAACGACAGTTTTTCAGTTCAACCTCCGCCTCCTGCCATTGCTGACGGTTAACCAGCCCGACGACGACGGCATCTTCTAAATCATGCACCGCATAAGCAATGTCATCCGCAATTTCCATAATACTGCAATCCAATGACTTAAATTTGGTTTTCAGCATATCCGACGGCGATTGGCGCGGTTGCTGAAATTGCCCGAACAAGGTGCGGTCGGCGTCGCTCAAAGGCTGTAACAACCACTCAAACATAGGTAAATCATCATAAAATAATCCTTTGCCCGGTCGCCAATCGTTAATCTTTACATAACGGGGATCACCATTTGACTGTAAATCCGATTTTGCATAATCGGGCGAGGAAAGATCCAACAAAGTAGGATATTTTACCAACCCCAGAATAGTACGGCGGGTTAGATTCATGCCGGCGGAGAGCGTATAGGGTTCCAACTTGGTTACAATACGGAATGTCTGCGCGTTTCCTTCAAAACCATGATGTTCTCTCATCATATAATTAAGAGCAACTTCGCCGCCGTGCCCGAAAGGAGGGTGCCCGATATCATGGGCAAAACATAAACTTTCAATTAAATCGTTAGAAGGTAAAAGCGGTTTTAAACTTTGTTGCAATGCGGTTTTATCCGCATTCAGTTGCGCCGCCAAATGCTCAAAACTGTCGCCGAATTTCAGTTGCGCCACCAGACTATTACCAATTTGCGCCACCTCAAGAGAATGGGTTAAACGGGTACGATAAAAATCATTTTCACCTACTGCGTGAATCTGCGTTTTTGCCTGCAAGCAGCGAAATGCCGCACTATGCAAAATGCGCCCGCGATCGCGCCGATACGGCGGACGATGATCTTTCTCTCTCGGCTTATCCGTAATAAATCGTTGCTGCCAAATATTATTTAACTGTATTTTCTGCATTTATCCATCACATACAAAATGAAACGAGTTTAAACACTAAAGGTGCTAATAATGAACTAATAATCCCACATAAAACCAATGAGATCGAGCTATAATTTCCCGCTTTTGCATCCACTTCAAGACAGCTGACCGTTCCCAGCGCATGAGATACCGATCCCACGGCAAGCCCAATGGCTTCCGAGTTTTTTAATTGTAATTTTTTTAATACCAAATAACCAAAAACAGACCCCTGCAAACCGGCAACAACCACCCCTACCGCAGCCACTGCCGGCACGCCGCCGATATTTTGTGCAATCGCCATAGCAATCGGCGTAGTGACCGATTTTGGTAATACCGTCGCCACCACATCTGCTGAAGCACCCAAGGCTAAGGCTAATAATGCACCGCTAAACATTGATAACAAGGAGGCGGAAGTCACTATAAACAAGATGGCTTTCCAACGGACGGCAATTTGATGAAGCTGTTCATATAACGGCAATGCCAATGCCACTACACTGACACCAAGCAAATTATTCAAGGGTGCATTACCCGCCATATATTGATCATAAGGAATGTCTGCCGCCAGCAATACCGCAACTAAAATAATTACGGTTAAAACAAAACTATTTAACAAAACGGATTTAATCCGCTTAGTGATGAGTAACGCAATCATAAAAGCGGCAATAGTTAATAACGTATAAAAATAAATCATGATGCCTCTCCTTTATTGTTTACATTATTAATATCCCGTTTTTTAATCGCTTTTTTACGTAGCCGGGTAAAGGAATTTAACGAAAACAAATAATCCCCTAAAAAACCGATCACCAATAAAGTCACGCAGGTGCTGACTATATTAGGAATTAATAATGAACTTGCGTGAGAAACCAACAGATCGGAATATTTCATCACGCCGACGCTTACCGGCACAAACAGCACCGCCATGTAGCGGATTAATAACGAGGCTCCGAAGAAAACCCAATCGACTTTAATAATTTGCGTAGTCAGCCCGATAAAAAGAATCAGTAAACCGAATATACTGCCGGGAATACCGATGGGAATGAGCTTTGCAATCCCTTCGCCAATAAATAAAATCAAATATAAAATAATCAAAGATCGCACGAATAAAAATATTTTTTGTCTCATAACTATCTCTCTGTTATCCGAGTAAAAATAAAAAAATATAGCGCTGATAAATGCGTCGAAAAATAGGTTTCAAGTCTACTCTCATTTATTTCCTTTTGTTACCCTTTTTTGAGTAGAATATGCCGATTTAAATCAATATAACTGTAAAAACATGAAAAACATTCGCACTTTTATAAGTATCTTCTTAATTTTATTACCACTTTGGGCGCAGGCGCAGCGCGAAGTGAAATGTCGTGTAGTCCGGGTGTCCGACGGCGACAGCCTCACCTGTTTGGCGCGTAACAATAAGCAAATCAAAGTGCGCCTGCTGGACATTGACGCCCCCGAACGCCGTCAGCCCTTCGGCAATAAAGCCCGTCAGCAATTAGCCCAACTGATTTTTAAGCGGGAAATAACATTGCGTATTTCCGGTTATGATCGCTATAACCGAACACTTGCCACGGTTTTTAACGAAAAAAATGAAAATATCAACTTAAAAATGGTACAACTTGGTTTGGCATGGGCTTATAATCAGTATTCGGAAAATCCCGAGTACGGCAAGGCCGAGGCGTTGGCGAAAAAACGCAAAATCGGTTTATGGCGAGAAACAAATCCCATAGAACCAAGCCGCTATCGCCGGGAATTATACAAAAGAAATATTCAAAATAAAAAACAACGTACTGAGAAAAATTAATGTTCGACACTACCGGATTCCGTTCGCACTTCCCTTATTTTCAGCATCCCGACAGGGTCATATATTTAGATAACGCAGCAACCACTCTAAAACCGCAAAGTTTAATTGATGCGACGGTAAAATTTTATCAATCCGCCGGTTCCGTACACCGCAGCCAATATGATGAAGAACAAACGGCACTCTATGAGCAGGCTCGCTCACAAGTTCGTCAATTAATCAATGCGGAAAGTGACAAAGCAATTATCTGGACCTCCGGTACAACGCAAGCCATTAACACCGTGGCAAACGGATTAATTCCTTATATTCAGTCTGACGATGAAATCATTATCAGCGAGGCGGATCATCATGCCAATTTTGTGACCTGGTCGATGATTGCACAAAAGTGCGGTGCAAAATTGCGTATTTTACCGATTCAGGATAATTGGCTAATCGATGAAAACGCTCTTTTGGAAGCCTTAAACAAACGAACCAAAGTAGTGGTGCTCAATTTTGTATCTAACGTAACAGGCACGGAACAACCAGTCGAACATTTAATCCGCTTAATCCGCAAGCATAGTTCCGCTCTGGTTTCCGTCGATGCGGCGCAAGCAATCAGTCACGTTAAAATTGATTTGCGGAAACTGGATGCGGACTTTTTATCCTTTTCCGCCCATAAAATTTACGGTCCGAACGGATTAGGGGTTTTAAGCGGGAAATTAACCGCACTTGAACTGCTTCAGCCCTTAATTTACGGCGGGAAAATGGTTGATCGGGTATCAAAACAACAAATTAGTTTTGCCGAACTGCCCTACCGTTTAGAAGCCGGCACGCCGAATATTGCCGGTGTAATCGGCTTTAATGCCGTATTGTCATGGCTTAATCAATGGGATTTCGAACAGGCGGAACATCATGCGGTGCAGCTTGCCGAACAGACAAAAGTGCGGTTAAAAAATTACGAATTTTGTCAACTGTTTAATTCGCCGAAACCAAGTTCGGTTATCAGTTTTGTCTTTAAAAATATTGCCGGTTCCGATCTCGCAACATTACTGGCAGAACAGAATATCGCACTGCGTACCGGCGTTCACTGCGCCCAGCCTTATTTATCCCGGTTGGGACAACATTCAACCCTGAGATTAAGTTTTGCCCCTTACAATACGCAACAAGAGGTTGACGCCTTTTTCACCGCATTGGACAAAAGCCTTGCATTATTAGAGGAATAAATGAATTTACAGGAACAATTAAAAAACGCTAAAAATTGGGAAGAACGCTATCGGTTAATTATTCAGGCGGGCAAAAATATTACCAAGCCGACGGAACAGGAACTGGCGGAAATGCAACCCCTCTCGGGTTGTGAAGCACAGGTGTGGTTTAAAATTTCACAAAATTCCGACCGCACTTTACATTTTCAGGCTTATAGCGACGCCCGTATTATCAACGGATTATTATGGATTTTATCCCTCGCCGTTAACGGAAAACCGACGGAACAATGCCGCCGGTTCGATTTAACCTCTTATTATGCGGAATTAGGTATTGCGCAACGTTTAACTTCAACCCGTCTTAACGGTTTGAAACAAATTGAAGGCTGTATTCATCAAGCGGGAAATTAAGCAAGCGAAATTTGCTGATTTTTGACCGCACTTTTCAAATACAAAAAAAGAGATAGTTAAGACTATCTCTTTTGCATATTAGTGGGAACGCAAACGTTGTAAAAACGCTTTGGTTCGTTCATGTTGAGGATTATCGAATAATTGTTTAGGAGAGCCCTGTTCCACAATAACCCCGTCGTCCATCACAATCACTAAATCCGCCACATCTAACGCGAATTTAATTTCATGGGTGACAACCACCATCGTCCAGCCTTCTTTGGCAAGGCTTTTCATTGTATCCAACACATCTTGTACCAATTCCGGATCCAACGCCGAAGTAGGTTCGTCAAATAACATTAATTCCGGTTGTAACGCCAATGCGCGTGCGATGCCCACACGCTGTTGCTGACCGCCGGAAAGTTGGAACGGATAAAGATCCGCTTTATCGGCTAAACCGACTTTTGTCAGCAATGCTAAGGCTTCTTCACGGGCCTGCGCAACCTTTTTGCTCTGCACCCGCACCGGACCTTCCATCACATTTTCCAATGCGGTTTTATGGGGAAACAAATTATAGTTCTGGAACACCATCCCCGCTTTACGGCGCAGGGCCAAAATATCTTTTTTCGACGGTTTAGCGGCGAAATCAATCTTTAACGGCGCCGCATTATCAAACTCAATGGTGCCTTGCTCCGGCATTTCCAACGCATTTAAACAACGCAAAAAAGTGGTTTTGCCCGAACCGGAAGGTCCGAGAATAACCACCACTTCGCCTTTTGTAATGTCTAAATCAATACCGCGCAAAATCACGTTTTCACCAAAGGCTTTATGAATATTTTTTACTTTTATCATATTATCTCGCTACGTAACGCTCCATGCGTTTCTCAACCTTAGCCTGGATCACGAATAATACCCAACAGAAACACCAATAAATTAAACCCGCTTCAATATAAATCGGCAGGAAATCATAAGACATATTCGCCATTTGTTGAGCGACACGGAACATTTCCGTAACGGTAACCACCGAAGCCAAGGAAGTATCTTTAAACAAACCGATAAAGGTATTGCTTAACGGCGGAACCGCAACGCGAAAAGCCTGCGGAGCGATAATACGGCGAAATGTCTGCATATAGCTCATACCGATAGTATAGCCCGCTTCCCATTGACCTTTCGGTACGGAAGAAATCGCCGCACGTACGGTTTCGGAGGCATAAGCCCCGATATTCAATGAAAAACCGATAATTGCCGCAGGAATCGGATCAATAAAAATCCCCAGAGCGGGCAATCCGTAAAATACAACGGAAATCTGCACCAACATCGGCGTGCCGCGAATAATGGAGATATAAACTTTAACGATCACCAAAAATAAACGGTGGATTACCCCGTTAACCGGCGTAACCCGCACCAGCGCTACCGCAACGGCAATAATCATGCCGATTATAAAAGATGAAACGGCAAGCGGTATCGAAACCAATACCGCCGCTTCCACCATCGGCCAAAAAGCGCTAATGACCAAGTCCACGCGGGACTCGGTCATAAAAGGAATGGAAAGAAGGAGATTATTTAACACTGATATCTTTTCCGAAGAATTGTTCGCCTAATTTTTTCAACGTGCCGTCTTTTTGTAGCTCAATTACCGCCGCACTAATTTTTGCCAGCGCTTCGTCGTTACCTTTATTTACGATTAAACCTGAACCTAATTTTTCTTCAGCCGGTGCTTCCCAAGCTGATTTTAAACCCGAATTCGGATTTTTCTTCAAATAATCTAAAATCGCCAGACTATCGTTTAAGGTAAAATCGGCACGTTTTTGTTGAACGACTAATAATGATTGCGCTAAACCGTCAACCGGTACTATTTTCGCCTGTTTCTCTCTTGCTAATTCACCATAGTTACTGGTTAACGACTGCGCCGCTTTACGATCTTTAATATCGTCTAAAGTTTTAATGCTATCGTCATCCGCACGAACCGCCATCATGGCGCCGGACCAGCTATAAGGCTCGGATTTATCAAATGTCGCCTGACGTTCGGGTGTCGTTAACGCCACTTGGTTCGCCACAATATCAAAACGCCCCGCTTTCAGGCCCGCCATCATAGAATCCCATGCGGTTTCCTTAAATTCAACTTTCACGCCCAGTTTGTCGGCTACCGCCCGCGTTACTTCCACATCATAACCGGTTAATTTACCGCTGGCGTCATGATAAGTAAAAGGTGCGTAAGTCCCTTCCGTACCCACCGTAATGGTGCCTTTATTATTAATGCGATCTAATAAACTATCCGCTGCAACAGCTTGAGTTGTGGTTGCCACAGCAAACATGCCTGTCGCTAAAAGTACTAATTTTTTAAACATCATAAAGTTTCCTTATAAAAAAATGGAATTAATTAAAAACGGAGCTATTTTAAAAGCAGAAAAAACTTTGAGGAAATAACTAATAAGAATAAGTTATTATAAAAAAAGAATAGGATTTGTTTATCTTTTATAAGCGGTTTTATTGAAAAATCGGTAAAAATGCACCGCACTTTTCCATCAAGTTATTTGTCTGCCGCCATGATTCCGTTACAATACTTACTAATTCGTTTCGCCTAAGGATGTGTTATGACCATGCCGTTACCTTCTATTGAACAAACTCTGATTCAACTCGCCGATAATTTAATCACACATTTTCCGGAACAGTTTAACTCTCAAATTTATCAACAAATTCAAAAAGATATCAGTAACATTAAAACGCCGGTGGGCGCGTTAATGCGAGCGGTTTCAATGTCTGATTTTGTGACGGAAATTCTGCAAAAACAACCGCACTTTTTAGCCGAATGCTGGCATAAAACGCCTCAACTGGCGGATTGCGACAGTTATGCCGCCCGCCTGTCCGTTCAACTGGCTGACATTCGGGAAGAAACCGGCTTATACAAAACACTGCGTGATTTCCGCAATCAAGAAATGGCAAAACTAAGCATTTGCCAAAGTTTAAATTCAGCTACGGTAGAAGAAATTTTTATCCGTCTTTCACAACTGGCGGAAGCTTTGATTATCGGCGCGCGGGATTGGCTATATCAGCGTGCTTGCTTAGACTGGGGAACACCGACGGACAATCAGGGCAATGTACAACAGCTTTACATTCTCGGTATGGGAAAATTAGGCGGTTTTGAATTGAATTTTTCTTCGGATATTGACCTGATATTCACCTACCCGGCCAATGGTGAAACCGTCGGTAGCCGAAAACCTATTGATAACCAAAAATTCTTCACCCGGTTAGGACAACGGTTAATCAGCGCCCTTGACGAATTCACCGAAGACGGTTTTGTTTATCGCACGGACATGCGCTTGCGCCCCTTTGGCGACAGCGGCGCCTTAGCGTTGAGCTTTAATGCCATGGAATCCTATTATCAGGAACAAGGACGGGATTGGGAGCGTTACGCGATGATTAAAGGCAGAATCCTGGGAGCGGACGAACAGGATCCGAATGTGAAAACGCTACGCCAATTATTACGCCCTTTTATTTACCGCCGCTATATTGATTTCAGCGTTATTCAGTCGTTACGTGACATGAAAAGCAAAATTGAGCGTGAAGTTCTCCGTCGCGGCTTGGTCGATAACATCAAACTCGGCGCCGGCGGTATCCGCGAAATAGAATTTATCGTTCAGGTCTTCCAACTTATTCGCGGCGGGCGGGAAATCAGTTTGCAGCAGCATGAATTGCTGAAATTACTGCCTGAAATCGAAAAACTGAATTTAATTACCGCAGATCAACATCAGGATTTGTTACAAGCTTATTTGTTTTTACGCCGGGTGGAAAACGTACTACAAGCCATTAATGACAAACAAACTCAATTACTACCCGCTGATGAATTAAACCGATGCCGTTTAATTAGCGCTACCTGCGAATTTACTCAATGGGATAACAATCATCGGCCGCAAAAAATACAATATCCGATTCATGACTGGGAAAGCTTTTATCAGGTACTGCAACAACACCAACAAAAAGTGCGGTCGGTTTTTAATAATTTAATCGGATTTAATAATGAAAATGAGGCTGACGATTCGGACAATGCCTGGAGTGATTTTCTTGATGCGGATCTGGAACAGGGTGAAATCGCGGATATTCTTGCACAACAGGGGGTCAGCGAAGAAGAACGCGACGAGATTATCGGCAGACTGGAAGCTTTTCGTCATAGTGTCAGCCACCGTTCAATCGGGATCCGCGGGCGAGAAGTGCTGACTCAGCTTATGCCGCTCCTGTTGCTGCAAATTTTTTCCAACAAAAAATACCGCACTTTGCTGCCGAGAATGTTGAATATTGTCGAAAAGATTCTTACCAGAACCACTTATTTAGAACTGCTACTGGAAAATCCGCAGGCACTAACGCAATTGATCGAACTTTGTGCCAAATCACAGCTGATTGCCGAACAAGTGGCGCAACATCCTATTTTATTGGACGAATTATTGGATCGCGAGGCATTGCTTAATCCGCCTTCCTTTGAACAATATCCGGCGGAATTACAACAATATTTATTGCGTCTGCCTGAAGATGACGACGAACAATTTATTACCGCACTACGTCAATTCAAACAGGCGACGCTGTTGCGTATTGCCGCGGCGGACATTCTCGGCGCATTGCCGGTCATGAAAGTCAGTGATCACCTGACGTTCCTGGCGGAAACCATTTTGCATACGGTAGTCAACCTTGCATGGCAACAGATTACCGCCCGTTTCGGCAAACCCGAACATTTACAGAATAATGAAAAAGGATTTTTAGTGGCGGGCTATGGCAAACTTGGCGGTATTGAGCTGGGCTATCGTTCGGATTTGGATCTGGTTTTTCTCTGTGACGAAATCCATTCCGGTCAAACCGTCGGTGGCAAGAAAGTGATCGACAGTCACCAGTTTTATCTGCGGCTGGCTCAAAAAATTATCAGTATTTTCAGCATGACCACCAGCGCGGGAATTCTCTATGAAGTGGATTTGCGTTTACGCCCGTCCGGCGAAGCGGGGCCTTTATGTTGTTCATTCAAGGCTTTCGAAGATTATCAAATGAACGAAGCCTGGACATGGGAAAAACAATCGCTGGTTCGCAGCCGGGCGGTCTATGGCGAACCGGCATTGCGGGAAAAATTCGAATTAATACGAACCGGAATCCTCGCCTCACCCAGAGATTTAACCCAACTAAAAATTGACGTACGGGAAATGCGCGAAAAAATGTATCGGCATTTTGCCGGTGCCGACGACAATAAATTCAATATTAAAAAGGATCAGGGCGGCATTACGGACATTGAGTTTATCGCGCAATATCTGGTACTTGCCCATGCACCGGAAAATCCTAACTTAGCGTATTGGTCGGATAACGTGCGGATTTTTGACATTATGGCGGAACATGGAATTATTACACTTAACGAAGCCGAAAAGCTGAAAAATTGCTATACGGGCTTACGCAACCAAATTCATCACCTGAATCTGCTGGGCGAACCGCCAATTGTATCAAAAGAAGAATTTGCCGATGAGCGCCGGTTCATTCATCAAATCTGGCAAAAATTATTTTTTGAGTAGTTAAAAGTGCGGTCGGTTTTGTCGGATTTTTAATAAAAAAGGGTTAAAGCACAAAATACTTTAACCCTCTTTAATCAACTCTGCTTATTTTACAATGCGTAAATGAGATGCCGATTTTTTATCCTTAGTTTTCTTATTCGCAGTTTTCGTGGTTTTAGCTTCTTTCTTCGCATTGTCAACCACATCTGTAAAACCTAAAGGCTGATCATGAGTAAGTTCAGCCGGTTTTTTATCTAATTCGTCATAAATCGGCTCAGGTTCGAACATCACTCCGGTCACCATTTTCTCTTGCATAAATCGCTAAAGCCGCACCGAGCGGAATGTAAATTTCGCGGGGAACACCCTGAAAACGCGCATTAAACATCACCGCATCATTAGTTAACTGCAAATTAGCTACCGCGCCGGAAGAAAGATTTAATACGATTTGCCCGTCTCTTACATATTCCTGCGGTACATCCACACCATAATAAGTAGCATCCACCACTAAATATGGAGTAAACTCATTATCAACTAACCAATCATAATAAGCTCTTAATAAATAAGGGCGCTTTGGCGACGATTTATATTCCATTTTATTTTTCATCCATTAAATTTTTAGGTGCGTTATTGCCTAGTGATTGAACAAATGATTCGCGTTCAAAAACTTTCGCCATATAACCTTTGATGGCTTTTGCACCGGCGCCGCCGAATTCCACACCTAACTCTTGCATTCTCCATAATAACGGCGCTATATAGCAATCCACTAAGCTGAATTCTTCACTCATAAAGTATGGAGTCTGTGTGAAAATCGGCGCAATAGCTAACATTTCTTCTTTTAATTGTTTTAATGCCGTTGCACGTTCTTCTTCAGTGCCTTTTTCCGCTTTTTCTAAAGCGGGATACCAGTCTTGTTCGATACGTAGCATTAATAAACGGGTTTTACCTCGAGCAACCGGATAAACCGGCATTAACGGCGGATGAGGAAAACGTTCGTCAAGGTATTCCATAATAATACGAGAATTAAACAGCACTAAATCGCGATCAACCAACGTAGGTAAAGTGCCATAGGGATTTAATTCCATTAAATCTTCCGATAATGCTTGCGGATCTACAATTTCCGTCTCATAAGCAACACCTTTTTCTGCTAATACGATACGTACTTGATGGCAATAAATATCTGATTTATCTGAAAAAAGGGTCATTATTGAACGTTTATTTGCAGCGCTTGTCATCTATTCCTCCGACGACTTAAAATAAATTATGAATATTAGCTTAAAGCTTATTAAAAATACTAAGTTCTTAAAAAATTGGCGTTTATTTTACCATAAATCAGCAAGCGTTTTCCAAACGATCTACATTTTTTTAGGAAAAAACCTATTTTTAATAATTTTAAGGAAATGGTTAGAATTTGTTTATTAATTGAGCAAAAAAAATTGCAAGCCCGAAAGCTTGCAATCTCTGAATACAAACGAAAATATAAAATTAACGTTTTGAGAATTGTGGACGACGACGCGCTTTGCGAAGACCCACTTTTTTACGTTCAACACGACGTGCGTCACGAGTAACAAAGCCCGCTGCACGTAATACCGGACGTAAAGATTCATCGTATTCCATTAATGCACGAGTGATACCGTGACGGATTGCACCCGCTTGACCTGAAATACCGCCACCCTTAACTGTGATGTAAAGGTCTAGTTTTTCAGTCATCTCAACCAATTCTAACGGTTGACGTACGATCATGCGTGAAGTTTCACGGCCGAAATATACGTCTAGTTCACGTTGGTTGATAGTGATTTTACCACTGCCCGGTTTGATGAAAACACGAGCTGAAGAGCTTTTGCGGCGACCTGTGCCGTAGTTTTGATTTGCTGCTGTCATTTTCGTGCTCCGTGATTAGATATCTAAAACTTGTGGTTGTTGTGCTGCATGTTCATGTTGTGAACCTGCGTACACTTTTAATTTACGGAACATTGCACGGCCTAACGGACCTTTTGGCAACATACCTTTAACCGCAATCTCAATCACTGCTTCCGGACGGCGAGCAATCATTTCTTTAAAAGTCGCTTGTTTAATACCGCCGACATAACCAGTGTGCCAGTAGTAAACTTTATCGGTTTCTTTACGACCTGTTACCGCTACTTTATCCGCATTGATAACGATGATATAATCACCTGTATCTACGTGCGGAGTGTACTCAGCTTTATGTTTACCACGAAGGCGACTCGCTAATTCGGTCGCTAAACGACCTAACGTTTTACCTGTCGCATCTACTACATACCAGTCACGTTTAACTGTTTCCGGTTTTGCTACAAAAGTTTTCATTAATTTAATTACCAATATTTGATATTAATACCCAGTGTTCTCTCTTTTATTTATTAGATGAACACAACCATTGATCTCAATCAAGCACCCCTTCGAGTGTGATCTCGACGAATTAATGTGCGGTGGGAAAACCGCCACATTTACAGGGTCGGAGGATTATACATAAAATATAAGGAGAATGCCAGCCATAAAATAAACAATTTCGATAAAAGTGCGGTCAAAAAATTGAGAATTTAAAGCTGATTTTGATTTCACCAAAACGATAAAACCCGCTCAAATAAGCGGGTCTTAATATATGGTGCTTCGGGCGAGACTCGAACTCGCACATCCCAAGGACACTGCCACCTGAAGACAGCGTGTCTACCAATTCCACCACCGAAGCATGTACGGCGCAAATTTTATCGGGGATCTGACATATCGGCAAGTACTTTCTTCACAAAACTTCTCTTTTTTTAAATATGATTCAAAAATTGAATGTGCCCTATGCCGTCAAAATCATATTAATCATTATAATAAGCCGGCTTAAATACCGTGATCCAGTTCAAAGAAACGGCGGACAAATAAGACAAAGTACAAAAATCAAGTTATGATATTGGTAATCGTTTTACCATGAGGAGTATTTATTATGCAAAGCGAAATGTTATTACCCGCAATCGGTGGTTTTATTGCCGGTGTGATTCTCACTTATTTAGTACTGCGTTTGACTAAAGGCTCGATAAAAAACCAAGCCAAAACGGAAAACGCCTTGCAACAGGCGAAAGCCGAATTGGCGGAACAAAAGAAACAGCTTGAAAGACACTTTGCCGAAAGCGCAAGTTTATTGAAAACCTTATCCGAAGATTATCAAAAACTTTATCGCCATTTAGCCGCTTCGTCCACCACTTTACTGCCCGAATTTAAAGAACTCTTTAACGGTTCGACGGTAAATCAGGATAAACCGCGTATTGAACCGACAATTTCCGACCTTAAAACGATTACCGAAGAAAACGAAGATCAGCCTCGGGATTATTCCGAAGGCGCATCCGGTATTCTGCGCGTAGAACGCTAACCCGGCGGAACCTTACAAAAATCCGAAAAAAACAACCGCACTTTTGCTTCGAAGTGCGGTTGTTTTTTCTGAATTTTCTGCGAAAATCAATTAATCTAAATATTCTAAGCCATATTGATACAAGGCATTTTTTTTATATCCGTAAAGTTCCGCAACAATCGCCGCCGCTTTTTTTAACGGCAGTTCCTTCGCTAGCAACGCTAAAGCTTTTATAGCCTGAGGGCTTATTTCTTCGGCATCATCCGATTTAGCTTTGCCTTCAATAACCAACACCATTTCACCTTTAGTCCGATTCGGATCTTCCGCCAGCCATTTTCGTAGATTGGCAACCGTATCACCTGTAATCGTTTCCCAGGTTTTCGTAATTTCCCGGGCAAGTACGATGTAACGTTCTGCGCCTAATATCGCTTCAATATCTTCGAGCGTATCAAGAATACGGTGCGTGCTTTCATAGAAAATTAAAGTGCGGTCTTCTTCGGCAATATTTTGCAATTTATCTTTTCTGGCTTTGCTTTTTGCCGGCAAGAATCCCTCAAAACAAAAACGATCGGAAGCAATACCCGAGGCGCACAATGCGGTAATCGCCGCACAAGCGCCCGGCAGCGGCACAACTTTTAAACCTGTCTGACGGCATTTACGCACGAGATGAAAACCGGGGTCGCTGATAAGCGGTGTGCCCGCATCCGAAATTAAGGCGATATTCGTGCCTTGGCGTAATTTTTCCACCAATGCATCCGCTTTTTGTTGTTCATTATGATCATGCAGGGCAAAAAATGGTTTCTTTATACCATAATGGCTCAATAATAAGCCGCTATGACGGGTGTCTTCAGCCGCGATTAAATCTACTTGGGTAAAAATATCTAATGCCCGTTGAGTAATATCTTGTAAATTACCTATTGGGGTCGCAACAATATATAAAGTTCCGTAGGAATTATTCATTTTGTCGATTCTTTTTATTTGCTTTTAATGAGTTAGAGAAGTAAGATCGCCCCATTCTTTTAGATACGGAGTAACTATGACTATTCTATTACAACGCGCCAAATTTAAAAAACGTTTAATGCCGATTTTATTTCCGCTGATGCTTGCGGGATGTACCAATTTGTTTGGCAGTAATTTTCAAGATGTTTTAAGAAATGATGCGAACGCAAGTTCTGAATTTTATATGAATAAAATTGAACAAACCAGAGAAGTTGAAGACCAACAAACCTATAAACTTCTCGCCGCTCGCGTGCTTGTAACCGAAAATAAAACCGCTCAAGCCGAGGCCTTACTTGCCGAGTTAACCAAACTTACGCCTGAACAACAATTAGACAAATCTATTCTAGATGCGTTAATTGCCGCGGTGAAACGTGATAATGACAGCGCATCAGCTTTGTTAAAAACGATTCCGTTGGCGCAGTTAAGTCAGTCTCAAACTTCCCGTTATTACGAAGTTCAAGCCCGTATTGCAGAAAACAAAACGGATATTATTGAAGCCGTTAAAGCCCGTATTCAAATGGATATGGCGTTAACCGACGTACAAAGAAAACAGGATAATATCGATAAAATATGGGCATTATTACGTAGTGGCAATAAAACTCTTATTAATACCACTCAACCGGAAGGCAATGTCGCCTTGGCCGGTTGGTTGGATTTAACCAAAGCTTATAATGATAATTTAAGCCAGCCGAGCCAATTGGCACAAGCATTGCAAAACTGGAAAACCACCTATCCGAACCACAGCGCCGCCTATTTATTTCCGACGGAATTAAAAAGCCTTTCTAACTTTACCCAGACCCAAGTAAATAAAATTGCATTATTACTACCGTTAAGCGGTAATGCGTCTATTTTAGGCAGTACTATTAAATCCGGTTTCGATGATTCAAGAGGGGCGGATAAATCCGTCCAGGTCGATGTTATCGATACCATGGCAATGCCGGTAACCGATGCTATCGCACTGGCGAAACAGAATGGCGACGGAATGATTGTCGGTCCGTTATTAAAAGATAATGTGGATGTAATTTTAAGCAACCCGACTGCAGTTCAGGGAATGAATGTGTTAGCGCTGAACTCTACGCCGAATGCTCGAGCTATCGATAAAATGTGTTATTACGGTTTAGCGCCGGAAGATGAAGCGGAAGCGGCGGCAAACAGAATGTGGAATGACGGCGTTCGTCAACCGATCGTTGCTGTGCCGCAAAGTGATTTAGGTCAACGTACCGCTTCCGCATTTAACGTTCGCTGGCAGCAACTTGCCGCGAGCGATGCAGATGTACGTTATTATAATCAGCCTGATGACGCCGCTTATAATTTAACCGCCGATCCTGCACAAAATCAGGCAATCTACATTGTGGTTACCGACAGCGAACAACTAATGTCCATTAAGGGAGCACTGGATAATTCCGGCGTAAAAGCGAAAATTTATACCAACTCTCGCAATAATTCATCAAATAATGCGGTTGAATATCGTCTGGCAATGGAAGGCGTTACCTTCAGTGATATTCCGTTCTTTAAAGATTTAGACGGCGAACAATATAAGAAAATCGAAGCGGCTACCGGCGGCGATTATTCTCTCATGCGTTTATACGCAATGGGTGCCGATTCCTGGCTGTTAGCGCATTCATTTAATGAATTACGCCAGGTTCCGGGCTTTTCATTAAGCGGTTTAACCGGTAAATTAACAGCCGGACCAAACTGCAATGTCGAACGTGATTTGACTTGGTATTCTTACCAAGGCGGTAATATTGTGCCATTAAACTAATATGTTTAGTCTAAAACGGCAACAAGGGGCGAGCTTTGAGCAACAAGCTCGCCTTTTTTTAGAATCACAAGGTTTACAATTTATCGCAGCGAATCAAAACTTCAAATGCGGTGAATTGGATCTCGTCATGCTGGACGGTGAAACCATTGTATTTGTCGAAGTCCGTCAACGCAAAAATGATCACTTCGGCTCCGCAGTGGAAAGTGTTGATTGGCAAAAACAGCAAAAATGGATAAATGCCGCAAGTCTTTGGCTGGCAACACAAAACCACAGCTTAGAAGATACGGATTGCCGATTTGATTTAGTCGCTTTTGGCGCTACCGCTTCAAATGTTCAATGGCTTAAAAATTTTATTGAATAATATGTTAGAAAAAATTAAAGATCTTTATACTGAAAATATTCAAACACAAATTTCCGCTTCCCGCCTTCTTCCCGAAACCATTGTCGAAGCAACTACAAAATTGGTGAGTTGTTTATTACGAGGCAATAAAATTATAGTGTGCGGACACGGCCGATCATACGCCAATGCTCAGTTTTTAGTGGCTAATTTACTGAATCGTTATGAGTTGGAACGTCCTAGTTTCCCTTCTGTATTACTAACCATTGATAGTGCGGTCGGTTCCGCTATCGTTTCGGATAATCACATAACAACCCTTTATCAGCGCCAATTTAATGCTATTGCACAACAAGGGGATATTCTGGTGGCGTTAGTACCGAATTCCGGTGATGAATCCATTATTAATGTGATTAATTGTGCGACAAATAAGGATGTTGAAATTATCGCCTTAACTGGTGCTAACGATGATCATTTACAGGGTTTAATTTCCGAAAACGATCTTGAAGTCCAAACTCCGGCGATAAAAGAAAGCCGGATTTTAGAAGGCCATTTATTCATTATTAACGCATTGTGCGAATTAATCGACCATACTCTGTTTACACAAAGTGGTTGACAAAGCAGTTAACTCAAACCACACTAGAAACGTCCAATACTCTAGGAGATTATATAAATGAATATGCATAAATTAAAAAAACTGACATTTATTATTGGTTCGGCGCTTTTATTGCAAGGCTGTGTCGCCGCACTTGTAGGCGGTGGTGCGGTGGCGACAAAAGTCGGCACTGATCCTCGAACAACCGGCACACAATTAGATGATGAAACTCTAAAATTCCAAGTGTATAACGCGGTCAACAAAGACGAACAAATTAAGCAGGAAGGGCGTATTGTCGTATCGTCTTATAGCGGACGCGTGTTGTTATTAGGGCAAGTTCCGACAGAAAGCTTAAAATCTGTGGCAACCAGCCTGGCAAAAGGGGTTGACGGTGTAGGCGACGTATATAATGAAATCCGCGTCGGCTCTCCTATTACAGTTACTCAAAAAACAAAAGATAGTTGGATTACAAGTAAAATCAAATCGGATATGTTGCTAAATTCATCCGTCAAAACAACGGATATCAAAGTGATTACCGAAAACGGTGAAGTTTTCCTGATGGGTAATGTTACTCAAGAACAGGCAAATGCGGCCGCAGAAGTTGCTCGAAATATAGCGGTGTTGAAAAAGTCGTAAAAGTATTTAAATATCTGGACTAATTTGATTTCACTAAAAAAACTGCGGTAAAATTTACCGCAGTTTTTTACTTCTTTATTATCTGAAAAAACAAAATGGCGCTATAAGCGCCATTTTTCATATCCTTAAGCTAGCCAACCGGCTTGATTTGCAATAAATAATCCCGCAAAACTGATTAAGAAGATTAATCCGGCAATAGAAAGCCAGAATAATCCGCCACGTACTTTATGCTCGCCTTTTAATACTAATGAAAGATTTAACCAGGCAAATAATGGAGCAAAGACGAATGAGGTAATCATAGCAAAACTTAACATCGGACCTACCGCATTATTAAAATAGAAAATAATGGCTAACCCGGAAAGCGCTGCCAAGATGACCGCAAGGTTTAAATATTTCGGTGAGCTTTCTTTACGTTTAAGCAATAAGCGCAGACTTTCAACATTAGTCCGAGAATAACCGTCAATTACCGTAATGGTTGTTCCGAACATACACATGAAGGCGATAAAGGCGATTAGACCGCGTGCCCAATCCCCGATAGTAGAAGCATACATATTGATAAGCTGGGCAATATACTTACCGCCGACCATTTGTACTTGTTCACCGGAACCAAATTGAACTAAAGCCCCTAATGCCAAAAAGACTAACGCCAAAACGGCAGTACCTATATAGCCCACATTAAAGTCAAAAATACCGTCTCTATAAGTCACTTTCGTTAAGCGACGTTTTGCCACAACCCACATAGAATTCAACGCGGAAATCTCAATAGGTGCCGGCATCCAACCCATTAACGCAACGATAAAACCCAAACCCAACGGACCTAAATTCCATGGTGACGGCGCAACGTAATCTGCCTGTGCAACCCCCTGAATACGGTTACGGAATAAAGCAGTCAGTACCGCCATTACCGTTGTTACGGTTAATGCAATCATAATCAACTTAGACAAGCCGTCTAGCATTCTATATTTACCTAATAATAAAATGCCGGAGCTAACCGTAATCACAATTAAACTGAGTATTGGAACGGGAACCGGGAAAGGCAGTACAAAAGTAAGAATCGCCGCACATAATAACCCTACGGCGGCGGTATTAATGATAGTAGCAAAGATATTCAATAGGAAGAAAAACCACAGATAAAATTTTCCTTTTTGCAGATAACCTTCAAGTAAGGTATTTCCGCTATCTAAGGTATATTGTGCGCCGAAACGGAAAAAAGGATATTTAAATAAATTAGCTAAAATAATGATAGGTACTAATTGCCAACTATAAATTGCGCCGGCTTGAGTGGACATAATAATATGGGAACCGCCGACAGCTGCGGATGCCATTAAAATACCGGGACCCAAAGCACCTAATTTAGATCGCCATGACGATTTTTCTGAGGTTATTTCATTGTTCATTTTAATTTCCATTAATTGTAAAGATAACAGTACGATTTTACGTGTTTTTTACACTTTTACAAATATAATTTAATAGATATTAAAATTTAATGAATAAAATTTAGAATAAAGAATCAGTCGAAATTTATTTTGATGAAAAGATGGCTGGGGTACTAGGATTCGAACCTAGGAATGCTGAGATCAAAACCCAGTGCCTTACCGCTTGGCGATACCCCATCAGATTATCTTGCATAAGATTTTTTAGAATTCGTTTGATAGTATGGCTGGGGTACTAGGATTCGAACCTAGGAATGCTGAGATCAAAACCCAGTGCCTTACCGCTTGGCGATACCCCACCTACTAAAAGACTTGCAAGCAATGAATGGTGCGGGACGAGGGACTTGAACCCACACACCTCGCGGCGCCAGAACCTAAATCTGGTGCGTCTACCAATTTCGCCAGTCCCGCATTATGGTGGCTACAGCGAGATTCGAACTTGCGACCCCAACATTATGAGTGTTGTGCTCTAACCAGCTGAGCTATGTAGCCATTTCATATTGCGTCACCATCATCGGCTTTGCGGGGCGTATTATGCGGATATAATCCAGCTTCGTCAACTACTTTTTTCAAAAAATTCAATTTTTTGCATCATTCGCATAGAGATTAAACGATTTGATTCAAATTTAGACTTATTTAACCGTTTACATATGGAAAGATATGTCATTTCACCGAAAAAACAATAAATTAAATTAACTTAAAAAGATTCTAACCTGTTGAATTTTATTTAAATCATTTGAGAAAAAATAAAATTATCATCTTGTAAAAATTATGAATAAAAAATCGAAAATTTTTCAAAGAATTGCAAGTTAACGGGAATGTGCGGAAATTTGTAAAAATAAGCTGAAGAAAACCGAATAATCCTTCCTTAGACAATCCAATTAACTTCAGCCGGTTTGAGTAATAAATGTATATCCGTTTATAATATCACTCGAAATATTTCGTTATCTTTTTGTATTTAATAGCAATTATTTTTGATAATCCGTTACATAAAATATCCAAACAACATTGTTTGCTTTGTTCAGGCTATTAAATGATTCCCTTGCTTAAAAGACAATCGAGATATTGATAAAATTTAGTTGCCACTATGATTATAAAATCAAATTTTTGATATAAAAACCTAAATTTCCTTCCTTTTGTCAGTCATCCGGCACAACTAAATTTTTTAGAACAAAATCCGTTTATTCTATCTTTCCATGCATTGTGTGACTAATCCCTTAGAATCTAGTCCCTTAGATAGTTAAACAATGCGCACACGCAAAAAATTTGGTATTAAGAAAGCCGAAAAATGATATATTCAAAATATATTTTTGAAAATAGTTATTATTTATAAATGTGATAATCATCACAAAAAATAAACTTTTTATATTTGTTCGAACGGAAATACGTTTTTCAGTAATCCTAATTTTTCTTTAATCAAAACACAAAAAAGCGAGCCTTACTGCCCGCTCTTATCAATTAATTTATTAGCATTATGTTACATTCTTTAAGAAAAAACTAAGCGCAGGCGGTTACAAGACCCGTTGAACTAAAATCGGGATCAACCACAATGCTAAACTCAAATTCCGAATAGTCTTTTTTAATTCGCTGAATAATTTCTTCTTTCAAACTCTCTACATTTTTAGTTTCAAAATCAAAAATCAAATCAAAGGTGACTTGTTTTAATTCTCTGTCCACATAAAAGGCATGAAACTCTAAAATTTCCTGATAACTGTGTAAAATACGCAGTAAATCGGCTTTCAATTTTGCTACATAAGGTTCCGAATCATTTGCCGCATAAACGCCGATAGTCATTTCAATACTGAAATCTCTCATAATATCCGCTTTTATACTACGCGTTAGGCGATGAATTTCCCGTGCGGTCATATCGTCAGGCACTTCAATATGCACTGAACCGATAATTTCTGTCGGACCGTAATTGTGCAAAATCAAATCATAAGCGCCGACAACCCCCTGATAACGGCGGATATGGCATTTTATTTTTGACGTAAGCGCTTCATCGGCTCTGACACCGATAATGTTGTCTAAAGTTTCCTTTAAGCGGTCAAAGCCGGATTTCATAATACCTAATGCGATAACAGCCCCAAGAAACGCGTCAATGGTGATATTCCAGAAAAAACTTAAAATAGCGCAAAATAACGTACCTATGGCTAATACACTGTCAAATAAGGCTTCCGTACCGGATGCGATTAAGGCTTGTGAACCAAGCTCTTCACCGGAATTTTTAACAAATCGTCCTAACCCATATTTGACGACAATACCGATGCTGATAATAACAATTGCGGTAATATTATAGTTTGTTTCTTCCGGCGTAATAATTTTCGCAATAGACTCTTTTAAGGCTGTTGCCCCAGCAAGAAAGATAATGGCGCCGATAACAATTGCCGTGATATATTCGATCCGTCCGTAGCCGTAAGGATGTTTTTTATCCGGTGCCCGAGTAGCTAATTTGGTACCTACAATAGTCACCAACGAAGATAAAGAATCACTTAAATTGTTTAACGCATCAAGCATTACGGCTAAGGAATTAGTGAAAAAACCAATTGTGACCTTTACCGCAACAAGGATGATGTTGGTGAAGATGCTAATAAAACTAACATTGATAATTTGACGACTTCTACTAACCACATTAAACCCCATATAAAGATTATTTTCCGTTATTCTAACAAAGTATAAATGATAAGTATTCCTATTAATTTGAATGGTTATTACTATTTAAGCAAGAAAACAAAACTTAAAGAACTAGTGTGAATTTATTCGAATCCAAAAAACGACCGGCAAAATTACGATAAAAAGTACCGCACTTAGCATAACCGCCGCATGAAACCGTCAGTTTTTCGTCTTATGACGAAAATGCACCATACCTAAATGAATACCGATAAAACCGCCCATAAAACAAAAACTGAAAAATAAAATTTCCTCTATTCGCCATTCCTTGTTTTTTGCCCGTTTTTTATCAATTTTCATCAAAAAATAAGCGGCGATATTTACCGCCGCTAAATAAATAACTAAAACGTTGATAACCATTAGTCGCCGTAAACCGGTAAGCGTTTGCAAATTTCCAATACTTTCGCTCTGGTTTCCGCAATCACTTGGTCATAGTTGTCTTTACCGATGCTTTCTAACACATCGCACATCCAGCCAGCTAAAGTTGAGGCGTCAGCTTCATTGAAACCGCGACGGGTAATAGACGGAGACCCCACGCGAATCCCGGAAGTGATAAATGGTTTTTGCGGGTCGTTCGGCACAGAGTTTTTATTTACCGTAATATTTGCCTCTCCCAGCGCCGCATCCGCCGCTTTACCCGTCAAGCCTTGTTTTACAAAACTTACCAGAAATAAATGGTTTTCGGTACCCTTTGATACCACTTCAAAACCGCGTTGTTTAAATACTTCAACCATGGCTTTTGCATTTTTTAACACTTGAGCCTGATAAGCTTTAAATTCCGGTTGTAACGCTTCTTTGAAACATACCGCTTTTGCCGCGATCACATGCATTAACGGACCGCCTTGGTTTGCCGGAAATACGGAACTGTTTAGTTTTTTGTAGATTTCTTCATCTCCGCAGGCTGATAAAATCAAACCGCCGCGGGGACCTGCTAATGTTTTATGGGTTGTAGTAGTAACCACATGAGCGTGAGGTAACGGATTCGGATATAAGCCGGCTGCGATTAAACCCGCGACATGTGCCATATCAACGAACAAATATGCACCCACTTCGTCCGCGATTTCACGCATTTTTGCCCAATCCACCACTTGAGAATAAGCGGAGAAACCTGCAACGATCATTTTCGGTTTACTTTCCAGCGCTTTTACACGCACATCTTCATAATCAATTAAACCTTCGGCCGTAATGCCGTAAAGCACCGAATTATAAATTTTACCGGAAAAGCTGACTTTCGCACCATGAGTTAAGTGACCGCCGTGCGCAAGATCCATACCTAAAATAGTATCGCCGGCATTTAATAGCGCACCGTAAACTGCCGCATTCGCTTGCGATCCCGAATGAGGCTGTACATTGGCATAATCCGCACCGAATAATTCTTTTGCGCGGTCAATCGCTAATTGCTCCACGATATCGACATATTCACAACCACCGTAATAACGTTTGCCCGGATAACCTTCCGCATATTTATTTGTTAATTGAGAACCTTGCGCTTCCATTACCGCTTTCGTTACATAGTTTTCAGAAGCGATTAATTCAATATGTTCTTCCTGACGACGATTCTCATTTTGGATCGCGTCCCATAATACTGGGTCAAATTCTGCAATACTGTGGTTTTGTAACATGAGTGTTTCCTTCTAGATCTTAGGGATGTAAAACCTTTGCGATTTTACATTATTCTTGTGTTTAACGTTAGCAAAAAAATTTTTTGCGATGAAATTAATTAAGCGGAAATAAAAAACTGAAGTTTATTAACGATTCCGTTTCAAGCAAACCGAATTATATTCTTTAGCTATAATTTATTGTTGCATTAGCCGTATTTTTGTCCCTTTGCAGGTAGCCAATGAAACTAATACTAACCGTTTTCATAATATTTCCATAAAAATGACCGCACTTTGCACTGAAAAAAGTGCGGTCAAAATTTTAACCGTTTTGCTCTCTTGCCACGGCACGGTAACCGATATCGCGACGATAGAAACGCCCCGTCCAGTTCACCTGTTCTGCCAGTTTTAACGCTTTTTGCTGCGCGCTCAGAACGGAATTTCCTAACGCGGTCACACAAAGCACACGGCCGCCGTTAGTGACTAATTTACCCTCTTTTTCCGCAACGCCCGCCAGGAATACTTTTTCATCTTGACTTGCTTGAACCGGAATACCGCTGATTTCATCGCCTTTGCGATAATCGCCCGGATAACCTTCTGCGGCTAACACGATACCCAGTGCCGCTTGCGGATCCCATTCCGATTTGATTTGGTCCAATTCCCCTTTACAGGCTTTCAGGCAAAGCTCCACCAAATCCGATTGCATACGCATCATAATCGGCTGGGTTTCAGGGTCGCCGAAACGGCAGTTGAATTCGATCACTTTCGGTTGTCCGTTTTTATCGATCATCAAGCCCGCATATAGGAAACCTTTGTATACATTATTTTCCGCCGCCATTCCGCGCACGGTAGGATAAATAATTTGTTCCATTACCCGCTGATGAATTTCCTGCGTGACTACCGGTGCCGGAGAATAAGCTCCCATACCGCCGGTATTCAAGCCTTTGTCCCCCTCGCCCACACGTTTGTGGTCCTGCGAGGTTGCCATAGGTTCTACATTTTTGCCGTCTACCATTACGATAAAGCTGGCTTCTTCGCCGTCCAGAAATTCTTCAATCACTACTCGACTGCCCGCCTCGCCGAAAGCATTACCGGAAAGCATATCCTTCACCGCCGCTTCCGCTTCGGCTAAGGTCATCGCCACAATCACGCCTTTTCCCGCAGCCAAACCGTCCGCTTTAATCACAATAGGCGCACCTTTTTCACGCAGATATGCCAATGCCGGCTCCACTTCGGTAAAATTTTGATATTCCGCAGTAGGAATGTTGTGACGAGCCAGAAAATCTTTGGTAAAGGCTTTGGAACCTTCCAATTGTGCCGCGGACTGACACGGGCCGAAAATAGTTAAACCCGCTTGTTCGAACGCGTCCACCACGCCGACCACCAAAGGCGCTTCAGGCCCCACAATAGTCAAACCCACATTATTGTCTTGGGCAAACTTCACTAACGCCGGCACATCCGTTGCGGAAATATCGACATTTTCCACCGCACTTTCACGAGCCGTCCCCGCATTCCCCGGTGCCACAAATACTTTACTTGCCAATGGAGATTGTGCCGCTTTCCAAGCCAAGGCATGTTCGCGACCGCCGTTTCCGATGATAAGAATGTTCATTTTTGTATCCTTTTTATAGTTCGAAATTAATTTCGAGCTTCAATAAATCATTTTTCGTCCGATGGACAACCTACTTTCTTTTGCGTTTCCGTCACTTTTCTTTTAGTAACGCTCAAAAATAAGTCCCCCGTCTGAAGCGCCTGAACGACTTGTGATTTTTAGGCAAATTTGTACTGTTTGAGCGAAGCGAGTTGACAAATTTGCCGTTTAAAAAATCACAACAAAGTTCAGTTCAGCGGTGAAGTCGGGGTGTGTTCTTTGGTTACTTTCTTGCACAAGCAAGAAAGTAACAAAACACCTTAATGTCTAAAATGTCTCATTTTAGTTAAAACCATCACCATATTATGTTCATCCGCCGCGTCAATCACTTCTTGGTCGCGCATTGAACCGCCCGGGTGGATAACGCATTCGATTCCCACTTCGGCGGCGGCGTCGATGCCGTCACGGAACGGGAAGAAGGCGTCAGATGCCATCACGCAGCCTTTCACTTCAAGGCCTTCGTCCTGTGCCTTGATACCGGCGATTTTTGCCGAATAGACTCGACTCATTTGGCCTGCGCCGATACCTATGGTTTGATTGTTTTTAGCATACACGATAGCGTTGGATTTCACGAATTTCGCCACTTTCCAGCAGAACAGCATATCTTCCAATTCCTGCTTGGTCGGTTTACGTTTGCTCACCACTTCCAAATCATCAATACTCACAGATCCTAAATCCGCATCCTGTACTAATAAACCACCGTTTACCCGTTTAACATCTAGGCGTGCCTGCGGTTTGCTCAGTTCGCCGCATGCCAATAAACGTACGTTTTTCTTACGTTTCACCACTTCTACCGCGGCGGCGGAAACCGTCGGCGCAATAATCACTTCCACAAATTGACGATCCACGATAGCCGTTGCCGTCGCTTCGTCTAATTCGCGGTTGAAGGCGATAATACCGCCGAATGCGGAAGTCGGGTCGGTTTGGTAGGCGCGATTGTAAGCTTCCAACACATCTTTACCTAAGGCTACGCCGCACGGATTGGCATGTTTCACAATCACGCAAGCCGGCTCGTCAAAACTTTTTACACATTCCAACGCTGCGTCGGTATCAGCGATATTGTTGTAAGAAAGGGCTTTTCCTTGTAGTTGTTTGGCGGTAGATACGGAGGCTTCTTTAACCTCTTTTTCTACATAAAATGCCGCATTTTGATGACTGTTTTCACCGTAACGCATGGTTTGTTTGCGGATAAAGTTGAGATTTAAAGTACGCGGGAATTGACCGCACTTCGCATCTTTGTCTTCTTCCTCGGCGGCAAAATACGGTTTCACCAGTTGACCGAAGTAATTGGCAATCATGGAATCATATTGCGCCGTATGTTCGAAGGCGCGAACGGCTAAATCGAAACGGGTTTCCAGCGTTAAGCTGTTTTGGTTTTGATCCATTTCCGCCAAAATCATATGGAAATCCGCATTATTCACCACGATGGCTACATCTTTGTGGTTTTTCGCTGCAGAACGCACCATGGTCGGTCCGCCGATGTCGATATTTTCCACCGCATCTTCAAGGGTGCAATTCGGTTTTGCCACGGTTTGCGCAAAAGGATAAAGATTCACAACCACCATATCGATACCTTCGATACCGTGTTTTTGCATCACTTCATCATCGGTACCGCGACGGCCTAAAATCCCGCCGTGTACTTTCGGGTGTAAGGTTTTCACCCGGCCGTCCATCATTTCGGGAAACCCGGTATAATCCGACACTTCCGTTACCGGCAAACCGCTGTCTGCCAATAATTTGGCGGTACCGCCGGTTGATAATAATTTAACACCACGTTGCACCAGGCCTTGTGCGAATTCCACAATACCGGTTTTGTCAGACACGCTTAATAAGGCTTGACGGATAGGACGAATTTGCATTGATAATTTCCTTTAAATTTAAAGATAAATAAAAACGAAAACATTATAACGCAAACGTTTGCGCTTATACAGAAAAATATTCGTTTCAGATAAAATTTATTGACGAAAAAACCTTGTCTTTCACTCCTTCCCATTATGAAAACACAGGAAAATCATGAAGTTGAATCAGGGGCTGTTGATCTTTTATAAACAGATCCTAGTTTTCAGTGGCAAATTCAATTAATTGCGGGTTGGCTATACGTTGATAATCTTGTGTATTCAACAACAAAGAACGTTCTAAAGTACCGGCGTTAAACGCCAACTCTTCATAGATCCCAAATAAACCGGGATCCGCCACTAATTTTAGCTTTTCATGAAAACTGAAAGGCGGAATAGCGCCGAATACGCAATCGGTCAGTTCATGCACCTCGGCAGGGCTTGCCAAAGAAGCGCGCGTACCGCCTAATGCAAGGGCGATTTTTTGCAAATCGGCTTTTTTATTTGCCGGCAATATTGCCAGAACATGTTGTTTTATGCCGTTTCCTTTCACCACGCAAAGCAATGCTTTAGCTCCCTGTCCCAATTCCGTGCCTCTCATTTTAGCCACTTCTTCCGATTTACCGGCACGAGGGTGTTCAATAACCCGGAATGAAGCCCGGTTCTCCGTTAAAAGTGCGGTCAATTTTTCAAAAGTTTTTTCAGACATATTTACATCCATAATAAAAAACGGAGTAAGACCACTCCATTCAACTAGATCTTGCCGTTATTCTAGCAAATTAGAAAAAATTAAAACCGATAAAAATAACCGACGCAGAAATTTTACGCAAAAAAAAAGCCTGCTAATTAAGCAGGCAAATTGTAAGGAAATTTAGATTTTGTAATATAGGGGTTCTATATTATCTAATGTTGTCAAGACAAGGGGAATCTCAACAACGGAATGGAGTTTACTTCAAGTTTTTTTTTCATACAAGCTTACTAAAAAGAAAAAGTATTTTTACTAATAGTTAAAAATCAACTTTACTGAAAGGATTTTGTTCCCTCTTTTTATTGATTATTTGTGAAATTTTATTTTCTAAAACGGTTTTTTATTAAAAACAAAATTTCCTTTGAAGCTAGGTCGTAAAAGGGCTAATGACACTTACCAGGTTAATCGTTTGCGTGCCTTGAAAAATCTAATGAAGATAAAATATCGACAAAATTTAAAATAAAAAAACAGCACGATTTTTAACAAAATTCATGCTGTTTAAAACTCATCCAACCACTTAAAATTTACAATTTTTTCGTGTTTGCAACTGAAAAAACAGTTAACTATTCATAAATACTTTTCAATTAATGAAAGAAATTGCTTTGCATTTAAAAAGCCGGTAATACGGGAGTTAACAATTTCATTCCCCTGCCGGTCAAAGAAAATAATCGTCGGCAAACCCAATACGGATAGTTTTTCCATTAATTCGGCATTTTCAGGGCTATTTTTAGTCATATCCACCTGAAGCAATAAAACCTGTTCAAACTTATGTTTAACATCGGGATGAGAAAAAGTATATTTTTCAAATTCTTTGCAAGCTACACACCAATCGGCATAAAGATCCAACATGGCAATGGCTTTAGGATTACTGGTTAACGCCTGCTTTAGTTGCGCATAGTTATTGATCTGCTTAAAACGCGTCGAAGATGAAATTTCCGATTTTTCCACCGCACTTTGAGGATTACCAGCAGGAGCCGAATAATCACCCCAGATAAAATTCTGCAACGGACGAACGGCAATCATCGCTAAAATAAGAAATAAAATCCGCAGCGACCGGCCTAATTTTCCTTTTGGCATAGAAAATGAAAGCCAGGCAAAAAAACTCACCGTCAACAATGACCAAAGCAGATTTTCCCATATACCCGGCAGTACCCGTGCAAGCAGAAATACAGGTAATGCAAGCAATACAAAGCCGAAAGCGGTTTTTACTTTTTCCATCCATGCGCCGGATTTCGGTAGAATCCGATTACCGAATACCGTGATGAGTACCAAAGGCATCCCCATACCAAGGGCTAACAAATAAAGGGTAATAGCACCGAAAAATAAATCACCGGTTTGCGCCACATAAAGCAAGGCACCGGACAACGGCGCCGAAGTGCACGGCGAGGCTATTAATCCCGCAATCATGCCCATAATAAATACCCCGCCTAAGGCGCCGCTCTGCTGTTTTTGGCTGAATAAAGCTAATTTTGTTTGTAACGAACTAGGTAACTGCAGATTAAATAAGCCGAACATAGAAAGCGCTAAAAGCACAAAAACAGCGGAAAGCGTCACCAATACATAAGGGCTTTGCAAGGCAACCTGAAACGGCAGTCCGATTGCAGCGACAATCAAGCCAAGCAAAGTGTAGGTCAATGCCATACCTTGTACATAAACAAAACTTAATAATAACGAACGCCCTGTGCTTGCTCGTTTTCCTTGCCCGATAACGATAGCGGACAACAGCGGCAACATCGGCAAAACGCAAGGCGTAAAGGCAAGACCAATGCCCAGCAGAAAGAACCCAAATACCGCATATTTACTTTTTAACAAATTTTGAGACAGGCTGTCCTGAGCCGTCAATGTTTGTGATTCCTGCCCTACAGGCAAGCTAGCTAATTCAAGCACTGTAGTTTCGGGCGGATAACAAAAACCTTTCGTACACCCTTGATAAGTGACTTCCAGCCGACTTGCCGCATTTTGTTCATTAACGGGAACCGCAAGAAATAATTCATGACGAAAAATCTCCGTTTCGCCAAAAAATTCATCCTGATGTTTATCGGCTTGCGGATAGATAATTTCACCGATTTTGCTGTTTTCGCCGGTAATACGCAGTTCTTTTTTATAAAGATAATAATTATCCGCAATTTTCCAGTGTAAGTTTATTTGCGCATCTTGCTTATTTGCCGACAAAATAAAAGCTTCATGAGGCTTTAAAAACTGAGGTTTGCCGGTAAAAAGCCCACTATGCGCAACAAATGTTGTCAAACTTAAAATCAAAAAAAGTAAAAAATTTCTCATTAGCCAAACAATATCAAAAAGGGAAACTAAGCGGGAATTCTAGCATAAGATAATGAATAAAAAAGTGTAATTTCTACGGATAAGCTAAAACGGCCAGGTATTTTTATCTATTTGATAATCAAAAGATTAAATACGGACTCTATATCACCGACAATTACACTCGGATCCGGCAATTCGCCTTTTTCCACAAAATAGCGAATGGTTCCCAGTGAAACAATAGCAAATAAATAACCTTGAAAATCCAGTTCTTCACTGCTTTGAGGCTGCTCTCTTACCGCTTGCTTAATATATTCTTCTTTAATAACCAGCGCTAAATCTTTATATAAATGAATGCGAGGGTTCTCAATTTTACCGATTAAATGAATTAAATCGCGATGTTGCCAAAAAATGGGCACCATTTTTTGCGCAAATTCGGTGGTAGGAATCGAAAATCGGTTTTCAAAGTTTTCCGTTAACAATTGTTTAATCTCATCAACCAGCATAAGCGCGACCGCATGCTTATTTTGAAAATGCTTATAAAAAGTAGAACGGTTAATTTGCGCGCGGTCCAAAATATCCTGTACCACAATATGTTCAAACCCTTTTTCTTCCAATAATTCTAAAAATACGTGCCGAATAAGCCCTAAGGTTTTTGTTATGCGGATATCCTGTTTCAATGCCTGTATTCTCCCTTTCCCTCAAATAACCGACAATTTAGCTAATTTTGTAGGAATAAGCAACATTTTGTCGGTTTTTGATGGTTGAGCTTGACCGCCTTGCTTTTTATAATTCGTAAATCTGTCAGTTTAAAAAGGAATCACCATGAAAGCGAAATATGTTGTTGCCATACTTGCGGCGGTTGCCGTTGCGGGCGGAACCATCTGGTATAACGCTCAATTAAAAGCCGAGAAATTAGCCGGTATTGCCGCTGTCAACGGCCGTTTAGAACTGAAACGACTGGATATTGCCACGCTATATGCGGGGCGGGTGGAAGAAATGTACGTGCAGGAAGGCGATGAAGTGCAACCCGGGCAAAACCTTGCCCGTCTTTCTTCCAGCATCTCACAAACCCAGGTGGACGCCGCCAATGCGCAAAAACAACGGGCGCAGGAAGCCGTCACCCGTGCCGTCGCGCAAATCGATTCCCAGCAGCAACAGCTTAAAGTAGCGAAATTAGAATTGGATAACGCGCAAAAATTGCGCCGTGATAATCTGGTGTCTGCCAGTGAATTAGAACGCCGGCAGGCAAATTATCGTGCGGCGGTAGCGGCGGTAAATACGGCGAAAGCCGCTAAAGCGGAAGCGGATGCCGCCGTGAATCAAGCTCAGGCCCAATTGGAACAGGCCCTATCGCAAAACAGCGACATGCTGATCAAGGCGCCGAAAGCAGGCTGGGTGGAATATCAAATTGCCGAAGTGGGAAACGTACTCGGCATCGGCGGTCGCGTAGTGAGTCTGCTGGATCCCACCGATACTTATATCAATGTGTTCTTAACTTCCGCTCAATCCAATCAGGTCAAGGTGGGCGAAGAGGCGCGCATTGTGGTTGACGGTATGAATGCGGTTTTCCCGGCTAAAATCACCTATGTTGCGGCGGATGCGCAATTTACGCCGAAATCGGTGGAAACCACGGAGGAACGGGCAAAATTAATGTTCAAAGTGAAATTGCAGATTCCCGCCGAAATCGCCCTTCAATACAATAAACTGCTGAAAGGCGGTATGACCGCATTGGGTTATGTGAAATACGGACAAGAGGCGCTATGGCCGGAAAATCTGACCGTGAAACTTCCGCAAGGTGAATAAAGATGGCGGATACATTACTTGCCGTGCAGGTGGATAAGCTTAAACATAGTTACGGAAAAACCACCGCACTTTGCGACCTGTCATTACAGATTCCGCGCGGTAAAATCATCGGCTTGATCGGTCCCGACGGCGTGGGTAAATCCACGCTGTTGTCGCTGATTGCCGGCGTAAAAATTATTCAATCCGGCAGCGTAACCGTCTTCGGTCTCAATGTAGCGGAAAAAAAGGCGCGCGACCTGTTATCCCACAAAATTGCCTTTATGCCGCAGGGTCTGGGTAAAAATCTTTATCTGACTTTATCAATTTATGAAAATATTGATTTTCACGCCCGTCTTTTCGGGCTGCCCAAAGCCCATCGCAAAGCGCGCATCGAACGTCTTTTAAACGCGACCGGTCTGGCGCCCTTTGCGGATCGCGCGGCGGGCAAACTGTCCGGCGGGATGAAACAAAAACTCAGTCTTTGTTGCGCCTTGGTACACAGTCCCGATTTACTTATTTTAGACGAACCTACCACCGGTGTAGACCCCCTCTCCCGTCGCCAATTCTGGCAATTGGTGGAGGATCTGCGTCGGGAAACGCCGGGCATGACGGTGATCGTCGCGACCGCCTATATTGACGAGGCGGAAGGTTTTGAACAGGTCATTGCCATGGATGACGGCAAGCTGATTGCCTATAAGCCGACCAAACAGCTGATTGCGGAAACCGAAAGCGAAAATCTGGAACAGGCCTATGTAAAATTGCTGCCGGCGGACAAACGCGGGTCGGGGAAGGGCTTGACCATTCCGCCTTTCGAAGTCGATGCGAACGAGCCGCCCGTTATTGTTGCGAAAGGATTAACCAAACGTTTCGGTGATTTTACTTCGGTGGATAATGTCAGTTTTACCATTCCTAAAGGAGAAATCTTCGGCTTTTTGGGTTCCAACGGCTGCGGCAAATCCACCACCATGAAAATGCTCACCGGTTTACTCGACCCTAGCGAAGGTACGGCAACCTTATTGGGACAGCCCATTGACGCCAGCAATATAGATACCCGCAAACGAGTGGGTTATATGTCGCAGGCATTCTCGTTATATGAAGAATTGACGGTACGCGAGAACCTGGAATTGCACGCAAAACTGTTCCAGATTCCGCCGGCACAATGGAATACCTATGTTCATTCCGCCATGGAACAATTCGATCTCGCCGATCTGGCGGATGAAAAACCCTCTTCCCTGCCCTTGGGCATTCGTCAGCGTTTACAACTCGCCGCCGCCTGTTTGCACAAACCCGAACTGTTAATTTTAGACGAACCCACCTCCGGCGTGGATCCTGCGGCACGGGATATGTTCTGGGAATATTTGATCAAACTCTCCCGCGAGGATCGCATCACCATTTTCGTCACCACCCATTTTATGAACGAAGCGGCACGCTGCGACCGCATTTCCTTTATGCACCGCGGACGCGTACTGGCTGTAGGAACGCCGGAAGAATTACGAACCGGCAAAAACGCAGCGACCCTGGAAGAAGCTTTTATCATTTATCTGGAAGAACAGGCGGACGACATCACCGCGCCAAGCAATGAAACCGGCCAAAGTGCGGTCAAAAATGACGAAGTTTTACCGCCCGCTGAAGGATTATGGGCATGGTGGTCTTTAATCTGGACCTTTGCCGTGCGTGAAGGTAAAGAGCTGCTGCGGGATAATATCCGCTTATTCTTTGCTTTATTAGGTCCGATTATTATGCTTATCGCCATGGCATCCAGCATTTCTTTTGATATTAATCCGATGAAATTTGCCGTATTGGATCATGACAATTCTTCGGCAAGCCGTCACTTAGTTGAATATTTTAGCGGTTCGAGATATTTCATTCGTCAGGCGGATTTGCATTCGGTGGATGAAATCAACTCCAATATTCAAAGTGCAAAAGTTAAAATGGTGCTTGAAATTCCGACGGATTACGGTAAAAAATTACTTAACTGGCAGCAACCGGAAATAGGTGTTTTTATAGACGGTGCCTTCCCTTCTACGGCTGAAAATCTTAACGGTTCGGTTATCGGTGTGTTGACCCAATATCAACGGGAAATATCGAAACATATCGACATGTCGGTTTCCTCTACCGTCTTATTGGAACCTCGCTTTGTATATAATCAGGATTTCAAAAGTATTTTTGCCATGACGCCGGGCATTATTATGCTTGCCATGATTTTAGTACCTTCAATGATGACCGCGCTCGGTGTAGTGCGTGAAAAAGAAATGGGCTCCATTATGAATCTTTACGGTTCCCCCGCAAGCCCTTTGCAATTTCTACTCGGCAAACAGATCCCCTACATTATTCTTGCTTTTGTAAGTTATTTAGCCGCCGTTTGCGTCGCGATTATAGTCTTTAAGGTGCCGATTAAAGGTTCGGTCCTTGCGATGTTCTTCGGCGTGATTCTCGCTTTGCTCGCCACCACGGCATTCGGCTTATTCGTTTCCGCTTTTGTGAAAACGCAAATTGCAGCGATCTTTGCTACGGCAATTATTTCCATGATCCCTGCCCTGAACTTTTCAGGCATGATTTATCCCGTTACCACACTACCGGATACAATTTATACGGCTGCTCGTACCTTTCCCGGTTATTGGTTGCAGCTTGTGAGTTTGGGCGGTTTTACCAAGGGCCTGAACTTTACCGATTTCTTCGATTGTTATTTGGCTTTAAGTACTATTTTTGCCGTCTACATCACATTGGCAACATTATTGCTGAAAAAACAGGAGGTATAAATGCGTCGTTGGTTAAAAAATGTATTTTTCCTGTCCGGAAAGGAATTTCGCAGTTTGTTCAGCGATCCGATTTTGGTTATTCTGATTATTTATATGTTTACCGCCGCACTTTATACTGTGGCGACCACAATTTCGACTGAAGTTAAAAACGGTTCCGTGGCGGTTATAAATAACGATCATTCAACCTTATCCTACCGTTTACAAAGCAGCTTAATACCGCCCTATTTCCGCAAAGTTCATGAAATAACCGCCAATCAGGCCGATCGTTTAATGGATATGGGCGAATACACTTTCGTTATTGATATTCCGCCCAACTATGAAGTAGATATTCTGGCGGGCAGAAATCCGCAAATACATTTATCCATTGATGCCACGGCAATGACGCAGGCAGCTATCGGCTCCAATTATATTTCACAAATTTTCAGCCGTGAAATTAATGACTTTTTACGCTTAAAAAACAATAAAACCTTCACCCCGATTAAAACCGCAGTCAATGTGCTGTATAACCCGAACTACACCTCTAAATGGTTTATGGGTGCAATGCAAATTGTGGGAAACCTGAATTTACTCACTATGTTACTGGTAGGCGCCGCTATTATTCGGGAACGGGAACGCGGCACCATTGAGCATTTATTAGTTATGCCGGTAACTTCCAGTGAAATCGCCATTGCAAAAATTATTGCTAACGGTTCCGTATTATTGGTGGTGGTAGGTTTATCATTGCGCTTTGTAACAGGTGGTTTGCTTGGTGTTCCATTGCCCGCACAGGCTATCCCATTATTTATTTTAGGCTCGCTTATTTTTATTTTCGCCATTGCATCTCTCGGTATTATGTTGGCTATTTTCGCCCCTACTATGCCGCAATTCGGTTTACTCTGCATTCCGGTTTATGTGGTGATGTATTTGCTTTCGGGAACGACATCGCCTATTGAAAATATGCCGGAACTAGCCCAATGGATTACACAATTGTCACCTACTACCATTTTCGGTTCTTATGCGCAGGACGTCATTTTCCGTGGCGCAAGTTTAGATTTGGTGTGGGATAAACTGGTAAAAATGGCTGCCATCGGTTTTGTATTCCTGGCGGTGGCATTAGGCCAGTTTAAAACCATGCTCTCCAGACAAGGATAAAAGTGCGGTCAAAAAAACAGTTATTTTTGAATGCCGGCTACGCCGGAGAAAATAATCCGTTATAGGGATGATGAATATTTTCAGCAAATTTGTAGGATAAATTATGAAATCAATGCATAAACTTTCGCTTATCGCCGTACTGGTTACTCTTGCAGCCTGCTCAAGCACCAATGTGGATCTCAACTCACAAATTGAAATGCCGGCACGCTTTGAACAAACCGCGCAGGCCACGGGTACCTCTGAGATCGCGCAATGGTGGCGCAATTGGAATTATCCCCAATTAACCGCACTGATCGAACAAGGTTTACAGCAAAACTTAGAGGTCGCCATGGCTAGAAGCCGTTTAGCGGAAGCGCAAGCCAATGCGGCTTACACTGATGCGGATTTAGGCCCTTCCGTTTCCGCCAGTGGCAGCGCGAGCGGTTCCCGTGCCAGAGTGGATAATCCTCTGACCGGCGGATCCTCCACCTCTTCCGGCAGCTACCAGTATGCCGCCGTCACCGCAAGCTGGGAATTAGACTTTTTCGGCAAAAAACGAAGCGATCGGGATGCGGCTGAAGCTCAGGCGTTAAGCGCGCAGGATCAGGTGTATGCGGCCCAAATGCTGGTTGCCGGCCAAATTGCCGAAAGCTATTTCAACATCGCCGCCCTGCAGCAACGTCAAGCGGTATTACAACAATATGCGGACGTATTAGGCAAATTAAAAACCTATGTCCAAGGGCGTTTCAACGCCGGCCAGGCCAATGCTAACGACGTATTACAAACGGAAAGCCGTTTAAGCTCAATACAAGCGAATCTGGCGACCTTCGACAGCCAAATTGACAGCAACCGACGGGCCATTGCGATTTTAACCGGCAAACCCGCACAAGGTTTTCGCTTATCCCCGGCGGTCAAAAATCCGTTAATCAACCTGCCTGCGGCACCTGCGGGCGTATTACCGGGCGAAGTACTCGCCCGTCGTCCGGATTTGCATTCTTACCGAAACCAGGTACAAGCGGCGGCGGCAAAATTAGCCAGCGCCAAAGCGGATCTGTATCCGAGATTTGACATTCAATTTATGGGCGGCACGGGTCGCATTGATGTGAATTCCGATATTTCCGAATTAAAAGGCTGGGCGGGCTTGGTCAGCGGCGGAATCAGCCTGCCGATATTCACCAACGGACGAATCCAAGCCAATATTGATGTGGCGGACGCCCGCTTAAAAACCGCATTATTGCAATATGACAAAGCGCTTATCCAAGCCCTTGCCGATGTGGATAACAGCTATCAGGCACAGTTTGCACTAAACCGCCAAATCCGGCTATTACAAACCGCAGCCGCCCAAACACAAAAAAGTGCGGTCAATGCGGAGAAATTATTTCAATACGGTGAAAAAACCTTAGACAATACCCTTTCCGAACGAATCAACGCCCTGAATGCCCAGGAACAACTGATTCAGGCAAGACTCACCCACGCCAAAAATTTAGTCAGCCTATATAAGGCGCTGGGCGGCGGTTGGGTTAAATAAAAAGTGCGGTCAAAAAATCAAAAATTTTGACCGCACTTTTTAATCTAACCTTGCTTGCAATTTTTCACTAAGCGATTGGCGTTCCCGCTCGCTTAAAGCCTCTCCTTTTGCGTTGGTGAGGATAAAAAAATCCTGAGCTTTTTCGCCTATTGTGGTGATTTTGGCATTTTGGATACTTAAATTCAATTCACTGAACACAAGACTTACATCTGCCAATAGCCCGGCTTTATCCAAAGTGAAAAGCTCCATTTCCGTGTGGGTCGTTTTTTCCGTATTTAGAAATCGTACTTCCGTTTTTACATTAAAATGCTGTAATTTATGATTTTCCGAACCCTGTAACTTTGTCAGTTCGTTTGAGTTTAGTGAGTTTATAATTGCTTTTTCCAGCACTCTTCTTCTATCAAATTTAAGTAACGAACCATCCAATTCCGTTACAATAAAACTATCGAAAGCATAACCGTCTAAGCTGGTAATAATTTGTGCGTCATGAATACTGAGTTTTTTGTTGCCGATAGCAGCGACAACTTTTAAGAATAAATTCGGCCGGTCTTTGCAATAAATGAATACTTCCGTTCCGCCGGCGGAAAAGCGATTACTGATTTTAACCAAAAGTTCGGTTTCAACGCCGGCAAGCAATACCGCATGCCAGGCAAGTTCTTTCGGCGTATTGCGTAAAAAATAATCGCCCGGGCATCGTTTCCAAAGGGATTGAACATCTTCCGTAAAGCCTTGAGACTGCAATATTTCCAGCGCTAATGCCTTATTCTGTTCTTCCTGTTCCTGATTGTCTAAAAGATTATCCATGCCCTGATTGAATTGCTGGTTGGTATATTGATAAAGGCTGGCGAATAAAGAACGCTTCCAACTGTTCCATAAGGTGGTATTGGTTGCACAAATATCGGCGACCGTTAAACAAACGAGATAATTCAGCCGCACTTGATTTTGCACTTCGGCGGCAAAGTTCATTACTACTTCAGGGTCATGAATATCCCGCCGTTGCGCCGTGACCGACATAAATAAATGCTGTTTTACCAGCCATTTCATAGTCTCTATTTCACGGCAATCAAAACCGTGCTGTGCTGCAAAGCGGCCCACGTCAACCGCGCCAAGATCCGCATGATTACCACCCCGCCCTTTGGCAATATCATGAAATAAGGCGGCAATATAGATCAATGCCCGATCCGGTAAGGAAGGGAATAATTTTACACAAAGCGGATGGGCTTCCGCCGTTTCTTCCGACAGAAATGTCTCTAATTTGGCTAAAACCCGCATGGTATGTTCATCTACGGTGTAGATATGGAATAAATCAAATTGCATTAATCCTTCAATGCCTTTCCATTCCGGAATATAAGCGGTCAACACGCCGTATTTGTGCATGGGAATTAGCGCCCGCTCTATCCCTCTTGGTTGAGTGAGTAAGCGTAAAAATTTTTCCCGGGCGGCAGGCAATTCCGATAAATAACCGTTCAATTGCCCTAAAGCCAAATGCAGGAGGCGCAACGTAGAGGAATGCAATTCCGCTTGGGGACGAATAATTAAATAGCTGAATAAATCCAAAATAGTATCGGGCTGTTGAACAAAACAATCCTCACGCACAAGAAAAATGGCGTTATTGATCATTTGGAAATTATCATCAAGAACCTGGCATTCTTCTTCTCCATTCTCATCCACAAAATGTTCTTTATAATGCTTGGCGAGAATATCGCTGGCTAAAGAAATCGCCTGTAAGGATTGGAAAAAGGCTTTCATCATGGTTTCCACCCCTTGATTTCCCTCCCCCTGATAACCGAGCAATTCGCTGACTTTCACTTGTCGGTCGAACAAAAGGCGATTATCGTAGCGTTTTAAAATCAGGTGTAAAGCGAACCGCACTTTAAACAGAAATTGCTGATTTCGTTCCAGTTCCGCATATTCTTCCGGGTAAATAAAGCCCGATTGCAGGATTTCCTCAAGGCTTAAGGCATTGGAATGGCGCAGAGCAATCCAGTAAATCAAATGCAAATCGCGCAATCCGCCGGGGTTGTATTTGATATCGGGTTCAAGGTTGTAGCTGGTATTGTTATAACGTTGATAACGTTGTTTTTTTTCTTGAATTTTGGCTTCAAAAAATGTTTTCCGCGGCCAGAAATCCTCCCGTCCGACAATAGAACTTAATTTATCGAATAAGGTTTCATTACCCGTCAACAAGCGGCTTTCAAGCAAATTGGTAGCGATAGTAATATCCGCTCTGCCTTGGCTATCGCAATCTTCAAGAGTTCTGACGCTTGCCCCCACATCAAACCCGCAATCCCACACAAACTGAATGAACTCTTCTACTTTTTTCGCTAAATCCGCCGGCATTGGTTGTTCCGTTAAAATCAGAAAATCCAAATCCGATAACGGAAAAATTTCTCGCCGCCCGTAACCGCCTACGGCAATCAGCGCCAGATCCGTCACTTCATGTAATGAAAACTGTCGCCAAAGCCGAATAAGAAAATTATCACAAAACAAAGTGCGGTGAGAAATCAACGAATTTACATCGGCTTGAGCGAAATTTTCCAATTCCGTTTGTTTAAGTTGCTCTTTTTGTTGTTTGATAAGGCCGGGAGTTAATAGACCTTCGACAGACTGGAACATAAAAAATCTCAATATAACTGACTGAATAATGAAATTATTATGACCGATCAAAAAAGGAAAATCACCTAAAAATACGACTTTTTCGACCGCACTTTCAATGACTTATTAGGAGGGTCTGTTTATTATAGACAGGCCCTAAGTTAAACGAACTAAGGCGGGCTATGAACCCGCCTTTGCAATAGAAAGGTTAAACTATAGCAGAAAATTAAGCTTCGGCATTGACCATAATACGGGAAATACGCCCTTCCTTTTCTTCTTCTTCACGAATGGTCATTACTTCGCAACCGGTTTCGGTTACCACTAATTCATGTTCGAATTGTGCGGAATGACTGCGGTCTTTCGTTTTCACCGTCCAGCCGTCGCCCATTAAGCGCACCTCTTTTTTACCCGCGTTAACCATCGGTTCAATAGTGAACACCATGCCCGGTTTTAACACCACACCGCCGTCGTCACCGAAATAATGCAATACTTGCGGTTCCGTATGATATTGATCGCCGATTCCGTGACCGCAATATTCACGCACCACGGAAAAGCCCTGTTTTTCCACATATTGCTGAATGGCTTTGCCGATTTGGTTCAAACGCACACCGGCTCTTACCGCGCGAATTCCCACATAAAGGGCTTCTTGAGTCACTTCGCATAGTAATTTGCTGCGAACGGAGGTTTCGCCGCCAACGATATACATTTTTGAGTTGTCGCCGTAATAACCGTCTTTAATCACGGTAACGTCCAAATTTAAAATATCACCGTTCTTTAAAATTTTATCTTCGCTCGGAATACCGTGACAAACGACGTCATTCAATGAAATACAGGTCGCTTTAGGAAAACCGTGATAACCCACATTAGCAGGCGTCGCACCCTGAACCCGCTCGATATATTCATGGCAAATACGGTCTAATTCGCCGGTAGATACGCCTTCTTTAATATGAGGTTCAATCATCACTAAAATATCTGACGCCAATTTACAAGCAATACGGATTTTTTCTAATTCTGCTTCTGTTCTTAATGGAATTGCCATTATCTCTCTCTTTTATAAATTTATTGTCAAAAAATGTACGCATATGATAACACTTTTTATTTGCAGCCTCCATATTTTAAAAATCGGCAATATCTATAGATTTTTTGGTTGAACGAATTAGTCGGTTATTAGATAATAGCCGATCATTTAGGAACGATTTCAGTTTAGGATAAAATTATGACAGATATGACAATACCTCTTACTTTTACTGACGCTGCGGCAAAAAAAGTAAAAAATTTAATTATTGAAGAAGAAAATCAGGATCTTAAATTACGCGTCTATATTACCGGCGGCGGTTGCAGCGGCTTCCAGTACGGCTTTACTTTTGACGAAAAAGTCAATGACGGTGATTTAACCATTGAAAACGACGGCGTTAAGCTGGTTATCGACCCGATGAGCTTACAATATCTTATCGGCGGTACCGTGGATTATACGGAAGGTCTGGAAGGTTCGCGCTTTGTTGTGCACAACCCGAATGCCACAACGACTTGCGGCTGCGGCTCCTCCTTCAGCATTTAGTTATGGACTTCCAATTCACCCGTTATTTAGGTTCCGTCGAGGCAAAATGTTCCATGGGGCATGAAGCGGTGGCGAACTGGTTTAACAGCGAAGTGCGGTCTGATTCTCAGAAAATTTACACCGCACTTTCCGTTCTCGCGCAAGCAAAAAAGCAATCCTATGAGCAGGAAATCCGTTTAATCGGTGCGGAATACAGCCTTTTCATTAATGCCGATGAGGTTATGGTTAAAGCCAATAATCTGGATATGACGGACGGTTCCGAGCAAGATTTGGAAGAAGATTTTCATTATTATGATGAAGAAAGCATCGCTTTTTGCGGGCTTGAAGATTTCGAAAACTTCTTAACTTCCTATTTGAATTTTATCGCTTAAAATTTCACAAAATTTCACCGCACTTTTGCTGAAAAACAATTTCCGCAGAAAAGTACCGGCAATGCGCATTTATCAAGGCAAAATCAGTAATATTTTTGCAACTGTGATGGGATAATCGCAATTTCTGCGGTTACCTATGGACTATTTCAAAATTTAGTCTAAAATCTCGCGTTTCTATAGAATCTGTTTATCCCTTTAACGTGAATAAGATAAAAAGGATAAAATAATGAGAATCAAAATATGATTAGTGTCTTTGATATGTTTAAAGTCGGCATCGGTCCCTCAAGTTCGCATACGGTAGGCCCGATGAAAGCGGGTAAACAGTTTATCGATGATTTAATTACACAAGGGAACATTGGCAAAATCACCCGAATTCATGCCGATGTGTACGGTTCGCTTTCCATGACGGGGCTCGGGCACAATACGGATATTACCATTATTATGGGGCTTGCGGGCTACCTTCCGCATAATGTAGACATCGACAGCATTGCCGATTTCATTTCCCGGGTAAAACAGACCGCACTTTTACCTGTTGCCGGAGGTTCATATACGGTCGACTTCGATTTCAAACAGGATATGCAGTTCCATGATTCCTTTTTATCTCTCCATGAAAACGGCATGACATTAACCGCATTTATGAATGATGAAATCGCTTATCGCCAAACCTATTATTCCATTGGCGGCGGTTTTATTGTTGGCGAAGCGCATTTTAATCAAGCGCAAAATGAAGAAGTACCGGTGCCTTATCCTTATAACAATGCGGCGGATATTCTCCGCCATTGCCATGATACCGGGCTGCCGATTTCCACCGTAGTTTTCCGAAACGAAGTGGCATTGCACGGCAAAGAATCCGTCGAACATCATTTATCCCTGATTTGGCAAACCATGCAGGATTGCATTAAACACGGACTAAAAACCGAAGGCTTATTGCCCGGCCCGTTAAAAGTGAGCCGCAGGGCACCCGCATTACATCGTTTATTACAGGCGAACAGTAATCTGAATAATGATCCGATGCAGGTTATCGACTGGATCAATATGTTCGCCCTTGCCGTTAATGAAGAAAATGCGGCGGGCGGGCGCGTTGTTACCGCACCGACGAACGGCGCCTGCGGTATCGTGCCGGCGGTACTTTCTTATTATGAAAAATTTATCTCGCCGCTAAATGCCGAAACCGTCGAACGTTATTTATTGGTTTGCAGTGTAATCGGTTCTCTTTACAAAATGAATGCCTCAATTTCAGGTGCTGAAGTGGGTTGTCAAGGCGAAGTGGGCGTTGCCTGTTCCATGGCGGCAGCCGGCTTAACCGAAATTTTAGGCGGAAATCCCGAACAAGTATGTATTGCTGCGGAAATTGCTATGGAACACAATTTAGGTTTGACCTGCGACCCCGTTGGCGGGCAGGTTCAAGTACCTTGCATCGAGCGTAACGCCATTGCCTCCGTAAAAGCCATTAATGCCGCTCGCATGGCGCTACGCCGAAGCACTAATCCGCGCGTAACTTTAGATAAAGTCATCGAAACCATGTACGAAACCGGCAAAGATATGAATGCAAAATATCGGGAAACTTCAAAAGGCGGTTTGGCAATTAAAGTGGTATGTAGCTGACAAATCCCCGCACCGCTTTAAATAATCCGGGCGTTTCCCGCTAAAATTTCACAAAAACGTACCGCACTTTTACTGATAGTTCACGGATAAAAGTGCGGTCTGTTTTTTCAAAATTTCATATCTTTAGCGTTTTCTTTATTAATTCTATGATAGAATTTCTTTCGATATTTTTATGAGAAACGGGTCAATAGAATGTCAACCGAGCAAGACAAATCCGCACAAAGCAATACATCGAACAAACCGGCTAAAACCCTGCAAAATAAAAAACGCCGTTTTACCCTTTTTATGGCAAAACTGGCATTTACCGGCGCTTGTTTAATCGGCGCCTACGGTATTTATTTAGACGGGCAAATCCGTTCAAAAATGGACGGCCAAATTTGGCGTTTGCCCGCTGAAGTTTACAGCCGCATTGAGAGTATTCGTTTAGAAGATAATTGGTCGTTGGATAAAATTAAGCAAACCTTATTGGAAAACGATTATCGTCAAACCACTCTGGTTGCCGCGCCCGGCGATTTCAAAATTGAAGATAACAGCATTGTGTTGATTCGCCGCGCCTTTCCGTTTCCCGAGCAAGCAGAAGCGCAACGGGTTTTCCGCCTGCGCTTTACGGACAACAAACTTAGTGTAATTGAAGATTTAATCAATCTAAAAGCGATTAATGAATTCAAATTATCGCCTAAATTAATCGCCATGCTGCAATCCGAGAAAGAAGAACGTCTTGCGATTCCGCTGCAAAACTATCCTCGTTTATTAATTGATGCGCTACTTCTCACTGAAGACCGCAATTTTTATCAGCACGAAGGTATTAGCCCGCTCGGTATGGCCCGCGCTATGATTACGAATATTCGCGCCGGTCATACAGTGCAAGGCGGCAGTACGCTCACCCAGCAGTTAGTAAAAAACCTTTTTTTAACCAACGAACGTTCTATTTCCCGCAAAATTCACGAAGCCTTGATGGCTATTTTGTTAGACTTTCGTTACGATAAAAACACCATTTTGGAAACCTACCTTAATGAAATTTATTTAGGACAGAGCGGTGATATTCAAATTCACGGATTCGAATTAGCCAGCCATTTTTATTTCGGTTTGCCTATTAGAGAAATCAGTCTTGATCAAATTGCCTTACTTGTGGGTATGGTTAAAGGCCCGTCTTTATACAATCCTTGGCGTAACCCCGGCTACGCGTTGGAGCGTCGCAATGTGGTATTGCGCTTGTTACTGGAGCATAAAATCATCGGGCAGGAACTTTACGATATGTTGAGCAAGCGTCCGTTAGGCGTGCAGGAAAAAGGAAAAATCACAAGAAATTATCCGTCTTTTATTCAAACCTTGCAGGCGGAACTGCGGGATAATCTGGGCGAAAACCGTGAAAATAAATTACTAGGCGCCCGTATTTTTACCACCTTGGATCCGAAACAACAACGTGCGGCGGAACAGGCGGTAGTGAAAGCAACCGGCGAATTACAGCTCAAAACAAAAAATCCCGATTTACAGGCGGCCATGATTATTGCCGATTATAAAAGCGGGCAGATTTTGGCTATTGTCGGCGGCACGCAAATTCAATATGCCGGCTTTAACCGCGCATTTATGGCAAAACGGCAAATCGGCTCATTGGTAAAACCCTCGGTTTATTTAGCCGCACTTTCCGAACCGGATAAATTCCGTTTGAACACACCGTTAAATAACCGTCCGATTACCATCACCATAAAAGGCAGTCCGCCTTGGTCGCCACGCAATTATGACAATCGTTTCAGCGGTTCGGTGATGTTAATTGATGCCTTGGCTCGCTCTTTAAATGTGCCAACCGTTAACCTGGGTATGAAAACAGGGCTTAAAAAAGTAATCGAAACCCAGCAGGCAATGGGCTGGGATAAAGTCAATATCCCTAAAGTACCCTCTATGTTACTGGGTTCGTTGCAAGTATCGCCTTATGATGTAACAAAGTTGTATCAGACCATTGCCAATAACGGCGGCAAGGTTCGGTTAACAACAATTCAAAGCATTACGGACAGACAAGGTAACCTGCTTTATCGCCATGATAACAATGCCGAACAAGTAGTGCCGGAAGAAGCCGCTTATCAAACGCTGTATGCTATGCAACAGGTAGTAGATCGAGGAACTGCGCGTAGTTTAATGGAAAACTTCGGACAATATCATTTGGCCGGTAAAACAGGTACGACGAATGACGCCCGTGATACTTGGTATGTGGGCATTGACGGGCAAAACCTCGCGACGGTTTGGGTCGGTCGCGATGATAACGGCGAAACCAAACTCACCGGTGCAAGCGGCGCGCTTTATCTTTATAAAGATTATTTAACAAGAGTACCGGTTAAAACCTTAAAATTAACTAAACCCAAAGGTATTAAATTCGTCGGCATTAACAGCTATGGCGGTTGGAATTGCGATAATCCGATCCGCACCATTCCGGTCTGGGCGGGAAAAGATCAGGTTTTCTGTGCGCCGACACCAAAACCCGCACCGGTTGAACAAGCTCAACCTGCGGTAGTTGAAGAAGCCGCGCCGGCTCAATAAATCTTATATAACCTATACAAAAAGTGCGGTAAATTTTACCGCACTTTTGCTATTTAAACCGAAAATCAAACCTTACTTGCCAGATAACGTTCCACCGTATCCACAATGGCCTGGGTTTGCGGGTCAATTTCAATATTCACTTTCGAGCCGATTTTGCGCTGCCCGATTAAAGTACGGTGAATAGTTTCCGGAATTAAATTCACACAAAACTCATTATCTTTCACTTCACCGATGGTTAAACTGATTCCGTCCACCGCAATAAAACCTTTGGTCAGGATATATTTCATTACCTCATTCGTCGGCAGTTTAAACCAAAGCTGCAGGTTATTTTCCGAAGGAATAATTTCGACGACTTCGGCAGTGCAGTAAACATGCCCGGAAAGAAGATGACCGCCGATCTCCGAGCCCATTTTCATTGCCCGTTCGATATTAACGAAATCCCCTTCCTTCACATCACCGAGATTGGTGATTCGCAGGGTTTCCGTCATTAAATCGAAGCTCACAAGATCACCCTTAATATCGGTGACGGTTAAACAAACGCCATTATGCGCTACCGATGCGCCGATTTCTAAATCCGCTAATAATTTCTGTGGCATTTTAATAATGTGTGTTCTAAAATCCCGTTTAGAAATAATTGACTGGATTTGCGCAGTCCCCTGAACAATACCTGTAAACATAATTTTCTCCAATAAGAATTGCAGATCCGACTATCTGCGAAATTTCATCTATTATAAAGTAAAATATTCACATTTATGCAAAAAATTACTCATTGGCAAGAATATAAAATAGAAGCCAAAAGCCTGATTCTCCTTTCTTTACCGATTTTATTAGCACAAATTGCACAAAATTCAATGGGGCTGGTGGATACTATTATGGCCGGGCGTGTTAGCGCGGCGGATATGGCGGCAATTTCTGTAGGCGCATCAATTTGGATGCCGTTGGTGCTGTTCGGGCAGGGCTTGCTCCTTGCGCTGCCACCGACAATTTCTTATCTGAACGGTTCGGCGCAGCGTCACCGCATTGCCCATCAGGTCAGACAAGGTATTTGGATTATTTTGTTCTCAATTGTTCCCCTCGCATTGCTGATTTATCACAGTGATACGGTCATTAACCGAATGGGCATGGAAGAACACTTAGCACAAATTACCATTAAATACCTCCACGCCATGCTGTTTGGCTTGCCCGCCTATTTGTTGCTGGTTAATTTTCGCTGTTTAAACGACGGTTTGGCAAAAACCAAACCGGCAATGATTATTACCCTGATCGGTTTACTGCTGAATATTCCGCTGAATTACATTTTCATCTACGGGAAATTGGGCGTGCCTGCCTTTGGTGCGGTCGGTTGCGGAATCGCCACTACTATCGTGAATTGGATTATGTGCATATTGATGATAAGTTACACAAAATCCGCGCGTAACCAGCGGGATTTAAAAGTATTTGAAAACATTATTGAATTACCTAACCCGGCGACTCTGAAAAAACTGTTTAAATTAGGTTTGCCTATTGCCATTGCGATATGTAGCGAGGTGGCGCTTTTCGCTCTAACTTCTTTGCTGCTTTCACCATTAGGTACGAATGCGGTTGCAAGCCACCAAATTGCGTTAAATACCAGTTCGTTTATTTTTATGCTGCCGATGTCTTTAGGTATGGCAACGACTATTCTGGTCGGACAAAGCCTTGGTGAACGCTCGCCGTTGAAAGCTAAGGATATCAGTTATGTCGCCCTGTTTATAGGTTTAGCCACTGCAACCCTAACGGCATTTTTAACTGTCGTTTTACGTTACCAAATCGCCGGTATTTTTGTTAAGGATACGGAAGTTATCTCCCTTGCGGCTTCCCTTTTATTGCTCAATGCGCTTTATCAGTTTTCCGATGCGGTACAAGTGGTAGTGGGCGGCGCATTGCGCGGTTATAAAGATACCAAAGCGATTTTATACATCACATTATTCTGCTACTGGGTGTTAGGTATGCCTATCGGTTATATTTTATCAAGAACGGATTTAATAACCGCCCACATGGGACCTACGGGATTCTGGATAGCTTTTGTGGTAAGCCTCACGGTAGCGGCCGTTTTGTTATTTTATCGGATGTATAAAATTCAAAAACAATCCGATGAACAATTATTAACGAAACTGGAAAAATTGAAATAATCTGATTTTAGGGCGTAATCATACGCCTTGTTTTTCATATGAACCCGCTGATTAATCTAAATAAAAATAATTCTTATTGTATAAGATAAGGATTTTCTATATACTTTCCGCAATTTTTATCGCATAAATTTGCGTATCTATTTTTTATCAATACCCTAATAATCTTAAATAATCTAAGGTTTCTTATGAATTTTAAATTTAACTTAATTTATACCGCACTTTTCAGCGGGCTTGCTTTTTCGTCCTATGCAACTGAAACGAATCAGGAAGTAAATACCGAATTAGAACAAATTAACGTCGCTACCGAATTAGAAAAAGCAAAAGCTGCCGGCAATAAACAAAAAGACATTGTGAATTTAAGTTTATTAGGCCGTCAACCCGCCTTTACCTCACCTATTTCCGTGGTAAATTATGATGAAAAAGCCTTTGAAGACAAGCAACCCCGTAATGTTGTGGATGCCATTGCAAAAACCGATGCTTCCGTAATGAATTTCGGCGGCGAAACCAATACGCTTTCGGGAATTTATGTGCGCGGCTTGCAGCTTGATGCGCGCCAAATCAGCGTAAACGGCTTAGCCGGCCTTTATTCCACTTACAACTCGCCGACCGCCGCAGTCAGCTCGGCACAATTAATTAAAGGCGCATCAACCGCCACAACAGGTATGGATCCTGAAGGTTCCGCCGGTTCAGCTATGAATATTGAAACCAAACACGCAACGGATAATCCGATTAATAAAATCGGTTTTGGCTGGTTCAGTAACAACCGTTTGCAGGAATCTTTTGATTTTGGCCGCCGATTCGGCGAAAACAATGCCTGGGGTGTACGTGTTAACGGTAAATATCGTGACGGCGATACCGCCCGCCACGGATATGACGAGATTAATAAGGAATTTGCCGTTGCCGCAGACTACCGCGGCGATAAATTTCGCGCTGCCATAGACTATATGTACGCCAAACGGGCCACCAACGGCGGACGTGCACGCGTACAGGATATTCAAAATCTTGATTTTGCCATGCCGAAAGCGCCGGACGGAAAAATTAATTTAATTCCGAGCTGGTCAGGACAAACTACCGAAGATCAAACCGTTATGGGTACCTTTGAGTATGATTTGCCTTATAACATGATGTTGTCCGGCGGACTTGGCCATATGGAATCTAAATATTACGGTGCATTCGGTCAGATTAGGATGACAAATACAGAAGGCGATTATAGTATTCGTCAAATGCGAGCGATAGATTATCGTATCCGCACCACCAGCGCCAATCTAAAATTACAAGGCGAATTGGAAACGGGCTCCCTATATCATATGTGGAACACGTCATTTGACTTTGTTCAGCGTCAACGGGACTTCGATCAAAGCCCGGTATTAAGTAATTTCTCAACCAATATTTATAATCCGGTATTCCCTTCCGTTACCGCTTATTCAGCCTTACAACAGTCAACCGATGAAAAATCACGCAGCTATAGCTGGGCGTTAGCGGATACCGTCGGCTTCTTTGACAATAGTCTGCGTTTAACCCTTGGCGGTCGTTTCCAATGGATAAAACAGCACAATTATAAAAACGATAGCAAAGGCGATAAAAACCGCTTTAGCCCGATGGTCACGCTGGCTTATGTGCCGAATCCTGATTTAGTGTTCTACGGTAACTATCTGGAGGATTTAGAGCCGGGTTACGTGGATGAAGACGGCAATATGGCAAAACCGGTAGTAAGCCGCCAGATTGAACTTGGTGTGCGTAAAAACTGGGGAGATTTATTCACCACTACCGCCAGCATTTACCAAATTCGTCGCCCGGGTATTGTCACGACTAATTTAGCTAAAAACAATGCTGACTTTACAGTCGGCGAAGAACAGGGTGAAGAACGCAATCGCGGTATCGAATTTAATATTTATGCCAGCCTGTTTAACAACACAGTACGCCCAAGCTTAGGCATTACTTATAACAAAGGGGAATTAATCGACTATTCCACTTATGCCGGCGCAATTAAAACCGGAACCCAGGTCGCAAGCCCTAGAATTATCAGTAAAGCCAATATCGACTGGGATACACCGTTTATTGAGAATCTGACCTTAAACGCCGCTCTGCAGTATTACGGCAAATCCTATCAGGATATTGATAAAAAATATAAACTACCCGCTTACACAACAGTGGATCTGGGAGCGAAATATCTGATTAAGCTCAATGAAACTCAAACTCTGACGTTACGTGCGGCGGTAGAAAATGTATTCGACAAAAACTACTGGCAGGTACAACGCGGCAAATATGACCGCAGTTTTGCCGTGGTGGGTATGCCCCGTACTTACTGGCTAACCGCAGAATATACATTCTAATTATCACCGGTCAATCTAAGGGCAGTTCACTGCCCTTTTGTCTTATTCGGAAAACAATGCATGAACTGGCAAACAGAATTAAATAACAGTTTTTCATGGCTGATTACCACCCTCATTTGGGTGTCTTTGGCATTCACTTTTTTTGCTTTACTACTAAGAAAAACGGATTTTGGTGAGAAATTCTGGTTAGTAACCAAACCCTGTATTGAACAATCCAATAAATTTAAAACCATCGGGCTGATACTATTTCTATTTTTATTGATCTTATTGGAAGTACGCATCAGCGTCTTAAACTCTTTTTTCTATAATGGGTTATATAGCGCGTTGCAAGATAAAAAAGCCGATGCCTTTTGGTTTTTCGCCACAATTAACGCCATGCTGGTAGGCTTTAAAATCATCCATTCCATTATAAATTACCTAATTCGTCAGATCTTTGAAATCCGCTGGCTGGAAAAATTCAACGACGACATGCTCAGCCGCTGGCTTGATCATAAAAATTATTATCGGCTGAAATATGAAAAAGATCTGCCCGATAATATTGACCAACGTATCGAACAAGATGCCCGCGAATTTATTACCGGGACCGTGGATCTAGTGGATGGTATTTTAGGTGCCATTGTTTCCATTATTGAATTCACCATTATTCTATGGGGGCTTTCCGGCTTGCTTGTATTATTTGATATCAGCATTCCAAAAGGCGTCGTATTTTTTATTTATACCTTTATCATTATTGCCACTGCCCTTTCCGTCTGGATTGGTTATCCGCTGATTAAATTGAATTTCAATAAAGAAAAACTGAACGGTGATTACCGTTATTCTTTAATCCGTATCCGGGATAATGCGGAAAGTATTGCATTTTACGACGGCGAACAAAAGGAACGCCAATATTTAAACGAAAGATTTAAAGCCATCATAAAAAACCGTTGGGCAATCGTGCGGCAAATGCTGGGGCTGGACGGTTTTAACACCGGGGTAACGCAAATTGCCATGATTTTGCCCCTAATGTTGCAGGCACCGCGATTTTTCGCCGGGCAAGCCACATTAGGAGATATGCACCAAACAGTACAAGCCTTTAATCGCTTAATGCGCGCCCTTTCGTTTTTCCGTTTGTTTTACGAACAATTCACGCTTTATCAAGCGCGGCTGAACCGTTTGTATGGTTTTATAGGGAAATTAAACGAACTGGACACCCATTTAATCCCAAATCCTATTGAATGCAGCCAGCTCGTTGCTTTAGAGAATTTCGGTTTGAAAGATGCAAAAGGCAATGTGCTGTTCGAGGGAATTAATTTAGAACTTTCCGCCGGCGACGCATTACTGATTCAAGGCGCTTCCGGCACCGGAAAAACCACTCTTTTAAAAGCCATTGCCGGTATTTATCCTTTTGAAACCGTCGGGCGTTCAAAACGTCCGTGCAACGGCAAAATTTTATTCTTACCGCAGCGCCCTTATATGCCGCAAGGTTCATTACGCGAAGCGATTTGTTATCCTAACATTGACCCTCACCATCCCGAACTTGAAAGCTATATGCTGAAATGCCATTTGGATAAATACATTTTCGCCCTCGATCAGGAAAATGACTGGCAGGCGATTCTTTCCCCGGGAGAACTGCAACGGGTGGCGTTTATCCGGATTTTCCTGACTAAACCGGATGTGGTTTTTCTGGATGAAACCACATCCGCTCTGGACGAGCCGACGGAACATAGTTTATACAGCAAGATCCGACAGGCGTTGCCGGGCATGATTATACTGAGTGTCGGGCATCGCTGCACATTACAACAATTCCACACCAAACATTTGGTTATCGGGCTCGACAAATCCAGCCGGACAATATAAAAAAACTGCGGTAATTTTTACCGCAGTTTTTATCAATGGAAAATAGGTTTATTGCCAGTTATGGTAAGCCAATCTACGCTGAATAACGGGATGAGGCTGTTTTAATTTTTTAATGCGCATTTTGTGCAGCGCCAAATCCAACAACGCCTGCACTACCTTACTGTGATCCTGCACGCTGCACACAATTTTATTTTCCAGTAACTCAAGCATTTCATGCCACCCGAAGGTGGCAATCACCAAATCTTTCGGAAAAGCTTCATTGCGTTTAATAAAAGACATCAATAGACCCTGCAATAAAGTCAATGACGTGGAGAAAATAGCATCAGGTACGATTCCGTTCTTCTCAATCCATTCGCTCACTAATTGCTCGGCATTTTCCTTACGGAATTGGCTCGCATAAAGATAATCAACCTGCACCTGCTTTTTGCCCAGCGCCTGTTTAAATCCTTCCTCGCGGGCTTTACTCATCGGTAATTCAGGCAATGCGCCTAAAAATAAAATACGTTGATAATCCGCTTTATCAAACAAAGACACGGCAAGCTCATAGGCATCATGTTTATCGTCGGTAAGTACGTTATCTACCCCCTCGGAATCAATATGGCGATCAAAACCGATAATCGGAATGGCGTTATTTTGCTGATAATAATGATTATCCGCCGGCAATACGGTGGAAACGAACAACGCGTCAACCTGACGCTGAAACAGATGTTTCGCACATTCAAGTTCATTTGCCACATTATCGTTAGAACAGGTGATCAATAGCTGGTAGCCATTCTCACGACAGGATTTTTCCAGCTGATTAGCAATTTTGGCATAACTTAAATTTTCAAAATCCGGAATAATCAACCCGATAGTGTTGCTCTTGCCCGCTCGTAACCCCGCCGCCATGGCATTGGGCTTAAAGTCATATTCTTTTATTAAGGCTTGCACTTTTTCTATGGTTTTGTCGCTGACCCGGTATTGTTTAGCTTTGCCGTTAACCACATAACTGGCGGTAGTGCGAGAAACACCCGCCAATTTTGCCAATTCTTCTAACTTCATTATTTTATCCTTAAAACGTGAAACTGCTGAAACGATTATAGCACCTGAATGTTAAATATTTAGTACGGAATTATAAATATTTGATCTAGTTCTCACTAATTATTGATGAAGTCATATTTTTTAGACAATTTGCAACCGGGTGGCAGGTTGAAAGGTGAAGAAAAAGAAAAAAGTGCGGTAAATTTTACCGCACTTTTAGTAAAGAAGAGAAACTTATAGACAGTTTTTCTCGCCGCGAGACAAACTGATTAAGCCCGAACGTACAATCTCAATAATTGTAGTCTCTTCTTTTACCGCGCTAACAAAGGCGTTTAATTTGTCCTTTGTACCGGCTAATTGAATCGTATAGGATTTGGTTGTTACATCTACAATCTGACCGCGGAAAATATCCGTTAAACGTTTAATTTCATCACGGGTCGAACCGGTAGCGCGCAATTTCAATAACATGACTTCACGCTCAACATGTTCGCAATCACTTAAATTAATGACTTTAAACACATCCACCAATTTG